>JBMOJO010000219.1:0-6106 GCA_049315745.1 Saprospiraceae bacterium
GTGTGGGCGAAAAAGAGCCATTTTTACCCAATGAGAATCCCATCGCAACAAGTCTGATATTCTGCGCGGTTTACAGGTAAAATTTTGTCTTTTCGGGTGAAAACGACAGTAATTGCTTTCGGGTGTCCGGGAACGATCTACCTTTGGCAAGGTGTACAAAACAAAAATTATTCCGGATCAAGGGTTTCAGACAAGACAATTTCGTATTTTGGCAAGGTGAGTTGCGGTGTTGCCGGATAGTTTGAAGAAACATTTCGCAATTTCGGGTATAATTTTATTTTTACGGTGCCCGGGTAACAGCGCTTCTGCCGGTGAAAAATACTCCCCCGCCCCGGATCTTTTCCGGACCTGAGCGCCCTGCCCCGAAATCAAAATCAGTAATCATGGCAATAAAGTGGATTTCAACAGGAATGATGGCCGGGCTGCTTGCCCTGTCCGTAGCCGTTTTTGCCCAAGGCTATCAGCAGCCGCCGAAAGCGATCATGGAATTGGTGGACGTAGCGCCTACCCCTGCCCTGCGCGTGGGGCCTAACGGCAAGTGGGCCCTGCTGCTGCAACAGTCGAGTATGCCTGCAATCGAAGAGCTTGCGCAGCCGGAGCTACGGCTGGCGGGCCTGCGCATTAACCCGGCGAGTAACGGGCCCAGCCGGAGTGGGGGGTTCATCGGCGCCTCGGTCATGGAAACGGGTACGGGCAAAATCAGGGCGGTGACGGGCCTGCCCGAAAATGTCAAGATGGGCAACCTGAGCTGGTCGCCGGACGGAAAAACAGCTGCCTTTTCCCATACTACGTCTGCCGGGATCGAACTTTGGGTGATCAACATCGAGTCCGCAGAGGCGCGGCAGTTGACCGGCCCGGGCCTTAATGCGGTTTTGGGCAGCCCTTTTGATTGGTATGCCGATAGCCGTCATATCCTGCTCAAAACGGTTCCGGAAGGAAGAGGGTTAGCTCCCGCAGAACCTGTAGCCCCTGCGGGCCCGGCAGTCTCCTTCAACGAAGGCAAGGCTGCGCCCGCACGGACCTACCAGGATTTGCTCAAAGATGCCTATGATGAAGCCCTCTTCGAATATTTCGCACAATCGCAGCTCGTGCTGATGGATATTCAGACCGGTGCCCGTACGACGATCGGGCCGGCAGGGATGATTAGCTCCATGGAACCTTCCCCGGACGGGAACTACTTTCTGGCCTCGTTTATCAAGCGCCCTTTTTCCTACCTCGTTCCGGCAAGCAGCTTTCCGGTAACCTATACACTATTCGACCGGACGGGCGCGAAGGTCATGGACCTGGCAGATCTGCCGCTGGCGGAGGATACCCCAACGGCTTTCGACGCCGTGCGCAAAGGGCCGCGCAATATCGGCTGGCGCCCGGATAAAGCTGCGGAACTGTTCTGGGTAGAAGCCCAGGACGAGGGCGATCCCCGGATAGAAGCCCCTGTGCGCGACAGGCTTTACGTCCTGCCGGCGCCCTTTTCCGCTGCCCCAAAGGCGCTTATGGATTTCAGCCTCCGCTTCCGCAGTGTCTCCTGGGGCGATGGGCAGCTTGCGATTGCCTCCGAGCGTTGGTGGCGCACCCGCAGGGAAATCGTTACCCGCTTTTCCCCCGAACAGCCTGACGCAAAGCAAACCGTCTTGTTCGATCGCGCTTATGAAGATCGTTACGGGGATCCGGGTCAATTTATGCTGGCCCAAAATGCCGCAGGCCGGAGCATTCTTCTGAGCGCCAATAATGGAAAAACCCTCTTCCTGGCCGGTATGGGCGCCTCCCCTGAAGGCAACCGCCCTTTTGTGGACGCATTTGACCTGGCCGGCGGACAGACGAAGCGACTTTGGCGCTCCGAAGCGCCCTACTACGAAATGCCGGTAGCGATGCTGGACGCCACAAAAAACATCTTGCTCACCAGCAGGGAGTCCAGGGAAACCCCACCCAATTATTTTCTGCGCAACCTCTCGACCCGACAGCTCACTCCGCTCACCCAGTTTGAGAACCCATATAAAGCCCTCAAAGGGGTCACGAAGGAAATTGTAACTTATGAGCGCAAAGATGGCCTCCGGCTCAGTGGTACCCTGTATCTGCCTGCTGGCTATGACCGTACGAAAGATGGGCCGCTCCCCGTGTTCATGTGGGCTTATCCCAGGGAATATAAGACCGCCGATGCCGCAAGCCAGGTCTCTGGCTCCCCGTTCCAGTTCATACGCCCAGGTACCTCTTCGCCATTGCTTTGGGTCACCCAGGGTTATGCCGTCTTTGATGATTTTGCCATGCCCATCCTTGGAGAAGGAGATAAAGAACCGAATGAAACTTTTGTCGAACAACTCCGGATGAGCGCGGAGGCCGCTGTGGATAAACTCGTAGGGATGGGGGTTGCCGACCGCAAGCGCCTCGCCGTCGGAGGGCACTCCTACGGCGCTTTTATGACGGCCAACCTCCTGGCGCATACCGATCTTTTCGCTGCCGGTATCGCTCGCAGCGGAGCATACAACCGCACCCTCACGCCTTTTGGCTTCCAGCAGGAGGAACGCACCTACTGGGAGGCCCCAGACGTCTATCACAAAATGTCGCCTTTCAATTATGCGGATAAAATCAAAGAGCCCATCCTGCTTATTCATGGGGAAGCCGACAATAATTCGGGTACCTTCCCCATCCAGAGCGAACGTTTTTATAATGCCCTTAAAGGCCATGGCGCTACGGCAAAACTGGTTTTCCTGCCCCACGAGAGCCACGGCTATCAGGCACGGGAATCAATTCTGCACACCTTGTACGAAATGAATGCCTGGATGGATAAGTACGTAAAAAATAAACAGGGCGGGGGAGCCGTACGGCCATAATCCCCGCCAAGACGAAGTCTTGCCCATGCACCTTATTGACCTTACCCGCACCTTTCATACCTCCATGCCGGTTTTCCCTGGCGATATGCCGCCGGCATGGAGGCAGGTGGCTTTCATCGAACGCGACGGGTACAACGTATCGCGGCTACATACCGGGATGCACGTTGGGACCCATATTGATGCCCCGTTGCACATGGTCGGCGGAGGAAAACCGCTTTCTGAAATCCCGTTGGCCCATTTCATCGGTCCCGGCTGTCTTATTGATGCGGACGGTCGCAACCCCATAGACGGCGACCTGCTGGAAGGGGTGGATATTCCTGCGGGGGCCATCCTGCTGGTCTATACCGGTTGGGGGCAGCATTTCGGCGCGGATAGTTATTACCGCGACTATCCGGAGCTTACCCGCGCATTTGCAGAACGGGCAATAGCGGCAGGCGTGAAAATTATCGGAATGGATTCCCCCAGCCCGGACCGTGCGCCCTACCTGATTCATAAGGCACTCCTCTCCCACACAGTCCTGATTATGGAAAACCTGACGAATATGCAAGCGCTCCCAACGGACAAGCCGTTCGAGGTCATCGCCCTGCCCGTCCCTTTTGAAGCCGACGGTGCCCCGTTGCGGGTAATCGCAAGGTATTAATGACTACACATGGAGCCTGGGGCAGAAATAAGGTTATTCGGAATCCGCCACCACGGCCCAGGCTCTGCGCGCGCCCTCCAGGATGCCCTGCGACAGTTCGAACCGGATTGCATCCTTGTAGAGGCCCCCGAAGAAGCCGGCCCGGCCCTGCAGGAGCTCGGGCACCCGGAAATCCAGCTTCCTGTCGCCCTGCTCATCTATACCCCGCAAAACTTTGAAAAGGCGATATATCTACCTTTTGCAGAATTTTCCCCCGAATGCTGTGCCGTGCGCTTTGCCCTGCAACGCGGTATATCTGTAGCTGCTATAGACCTGCCTGCCGGCGTTCAGTTGGCAGAATATCCCTCCAATCAGATTACCCTCCGGCCGGGGACGGAAATTTCGGGGGCGGATGCCCTGGATGCTGTTCGGGATCCCCTGCAGTGGATTGCCGGCCTGAGCGGATATGCCGATAGTGAGCGCTGGTGGGAAGATACCTTTGAACAAATGGATAATCCGGCGGCAGTATTTTTAACGATCGCCGAATTGATGGCGGCGCTTCGCGAAGAACTGCCCCGACAAGAAAGCCAGGAAACGCTCCTGCGGGAAGCATGGATGCGGCAGCGTATCCGCTCGGCCGTGCATGACGGATATCAAAAAATCGCCGTCGTGTGTGGCGCCTGGCATGTTCCTGCTTTGGGGACGGCAGCGCAACGGCTCGAAAAAGCAGATAAGGCGTTGTTGCGCAGGCTGAAAAAAGAAAAAGTTAAAACAGCCTGGATCCCTTGGAGCTACGAACGCCTTGCCCTTCAATCCGGCTATGGTGCCGGCGTAGCTTCCCCTGCATGGTACGAGCTGCTCTTCCGGCACAGGCAGGATCTGGCGGTTCACTGGATGGTTCGGGCAGCACGCCTTTTTCGTCAGGAAAAGTGGGATACCTCGCCGGCCCATGTCCAGGAGGCGGTTCGTCTTGCGGAAGCATTGGCCGCTTTGCGCGGCCGGAGCGTTCCGGGCACTGAAGTGTTGGAGGAAGCCGCGATCAGCGTACTCTGCCACGGGAACTCAGCAGCCCTCCAGATCATCCGAGAACGTCTGGTGACCGGAACAAAAGTGGGCAGGGTGCCGGCATCCTTTGCCCAAACCCCATTGCAGCAGGACCTGGAGAAATGTGTTAAAGCCGCCCGCCTCATCCGGGAATACCAGGGGGAAGAAAAAATTTACAAAGCGCTGGACTTGCGCGTGGCTTCCAACCTTCGCGCCAGCCAGTTGTTGCACCGTCTGCATCTCCTCGACATCCCCTGGGGCAGCATCGCTACGGTTAAAGGCGATCCCCAGGGCAGTTTTCGGGAAGCATGGAAGCTCCATTGGAAAGCAGATTACCATATCCGGGTTATCCAGGCCGGGATTTGGGGCAATACGATCGGGGAGGCTGCCGAAAGAAAAACCCGGCGCCAGGGGGAATCCCTGGAAGATATCCCCGCTTTGATCGCGCTCCTGGAACACGTGCTCAAGGCAGGGCTGCACGAAGCCCATCCCGCTCTAATTGCCAGGCTCCAGGTACTCAGCGCGCAGAACAGCGATATCTTTCTGCTTGTGACGGTTTTTCCGTTGCTCGCCCGGCTCATCCGCTATGGAAATGTGCGCAAAACCGAAAAAGAACCTGTCATGGCACTGGCAGAAGAAATCTTCCCCAGAATCTGTATCGGTTTGCCAAATGCCGTGCACCTTTTATCCGAAGAAGCAGCGCAAGAATGGTTTGGCCCGATCCAGGTGGCCCACCAGGCGGCACAATTGATTTTTTCAGGTACCGGGGAGCCAATTGCCTACTGGTACCAGGCGCTGCGGCAACTGGCACTGGACGACGGGATCCCCCCTTTACTTGCCGGAATGTCGGCACGGATATTACTGGAGCGGCGAATATGGCCGGAAAGCCCCGCCCTCGCCTGCCTGCAGGCCCTGCTTTCAAGGCCTGATAACGCCCTCAAAGGTGCATTCTGGCTGGAGGGCTTTCTTTTTGGTAATATCCATCTGCTGTTGCACACCCCGACCCTTTGGAGTATCCTCGACCGTTGGGTCGCTACATCGCCCGAAGAGGGGTTTAGGGAAATGCTGCCCGTATTGCGGCGTACTTTTTCCCGTTTCTCCGGCGCCGAGCGCGAGATGCTGCTTCAAAAAGTCGGCGCCCCAGGGCAAGACCCGACGGGCCCCAACGATTTTCTGCCCTGGGTCGAAGCGCATTACCTGCAGACGATGCCGGTACTAAGGCTGATTTTGGGACTGGATACCGAAAATTAGGCTGTTGCTGCAGGACAGTCATAGGGGTAAAAATTGCCGTTTTATCAAAGCGCTGCGTACTTTTGAATCAAACTTGTTGTGACCGGATACCTATGGGGAAAATGGCGCTTTTTGTCTATACTGCACCTTTTTTCGGCTACGCAGCGGGGCTGTGTGCCTTTAAATAAACCTCATGCGGACGAAAACCAGCTCATTTTTCCACTGCAATAACCCATTGCAACAAGTCAGTTAAAGAAAAAAAGTATCTATTTACCAGGGGTACCCGCGGCTTCGCCGCGAAGGATTTTATTTGGTGCGGTTGTGTAAAAAGTCTTTTGCCGCCTGCGGCGGCAAAATATTCTTTGGATAGAGACATCTTTTTCCTGAT
>JBMOJO010000029.1:0-25881 GCA_049315745.1 Saprospiraceae bacterium
AACACGTCGGTTTCAAAAGAATATTCTGCCGCCGAAGGCGGCAAAAACCTTTTTATATAACCCCGTGCTGTGATGCTATATCTCCTTTAATTAAAGATATAGCGGACGCCGATCTGGGCCTGCCAGATATCGCCGAGGCTTGCAGTGTACTGGAAAGTCCTGTCGAGCAACTTCGGTTTTCCATCTGAACCTGTAATCGTTGCCATCCGGAACTGGGGTACGCCATCAGCAGCATTCACACCGGCATAAGAAAGCGGGCGGGTTTGGATAACCGTCTGGTTGACGTTCCAATCGGAGTTAAGCATATTCAGGAAGTTGATGAAGTCTGCGCGGAATTGGAGGGTATTGCGCTTTCCACCGACATTTACAAAGAAGTCCTGCACAACGGAGAAGGTGCCATCGGTCAGCCAAGGCAAAGAGAGGCCGTTGCGCTCGGAAAATTGCCCGCGACGGGTGCTCAGGTAAGGGTCTTGTTTGATATACGCCTCCCATGCAGCCTGCTGCTGCTCAGGTGTGAAAGTTACCCCGCTTACGGTGTTCGAGAGGAAGCGGGTTTGATTCCCGCTGTTCGGTACGAAGACCAGGTCGTTTCCGTTGATCCCGTCGCCGTTCATATCCTGGTTATAGGTGTAAGAACGCCGGAAACCGCTCTGGGAATTGAGGGTAAAGGAAATTTGCGTCGAACCGATATTGCCGTAGGAAATACGGAGGCCGGCGATACCAATGATCCTGTGCGTAAGGTCGTTATCGGAGAAAGCGAGGTCGAGATAGTTGTTGCCATTGACAGATGGTACGCTGTTGTACGAACCTGCGGCGATCGAGCCTGCGCTCATCAAGTCGTATGCGCGGCCATAGTTGTAGGCGGCGCTGAGGAAAAGACCGTTGTTAAACGTCTTCTTCAACTGAGTGGTGAAAGTGAAGGAATTGCCCTCATTAGTATTAGACAGATAAATCGCATTAACAGTGTTGGGGTTGATGCGGATAGCGTTGTTCAATGCAGTACCGGAAAGCCCGACGCCCGGATAACGGCTGCGCGTATCTACACCTGCGAACCTGGTGCTTGCATCGCGTTCATTCACGTTATAGTAAAGGTAGCCGTTGACGTTCTGGTTATAGAGCAATTCCACCGTTGCAACGATACCCAGTGGCAGTTTGGCATCTACGGCGATATTGGACCGCCACACCTGGAGGAACTTGAATTCAGGGTCGGTCAGGGCAAGTTCGAAAGAGGAGGGAAGTGCTACGTTGGTAACAAATTTCTTCGGATCAGTAGTAAATGGACGGGTATTCGTGTTGTCAATTTGTTCGAAGCCGGTCAGTACGCCGTTATTGCCGATCTGGTTGGAAATCCATACAAATACCGGGCGGCCGGTGAACAGGCCGGTTCCACCGCGTACCTGAAGATTTTTGTTGCCCAGTACGTCGAGGTTAAAGCCGAGGCGCGGAGAGATCAGCACTTTTGCTTCCGGAAGTTTTGACGTGCTCACCTTGATCGGCTGGCCCTGGAGGCTGTACGTCTGGCCGGCCACCGTTGGGTTTTCGAAGCCGGTCTCCCCAAAGATCGGCAGATCGGCCCGGATACCGAAAGTGAGGTTCAGGCGGTCAGAAGCTGCGAATTCATCCTGAATATAGACGCCCGGATAAGTTACTTCGGTTGGCTGTACCGGCTCTGCGCCGCCGGGAAGAGCGGAATAGCGGTACTGGAAGCGGCGCAGGGTTACCGGTGCCACGGTGCGGTTGGGATTGTCCTTGAACCCATTGAGGTCTGCATAGAAATCGTTCAGGTTATTATACACGAACACCCCCTGGGAGCCTGGGAAGAAGACGTTCCGGAAGGTCATGCGCTCCACATTGAAGCCTGTCGTTACCGTGTGCTTCTTAAGGAAGAAAGACAGGTTATCTGCGATTTGGAAGGTCTTGTACGAGAGTTGGTTGTTCGGCGTGAAAGGCTCGAACCCGGTTGAGATATAGTTGATCCCGTTGCGCTGGATCTCGATCAGTGGGAAGAACGTCCCATAAATCCCACGGTCCTCGTTATTGGAAGTAAAGTTGACGATCAGGTTATTGGAAATCTTGTTGTTGATAATCGAGTTCCACTCGCCGACGATGGAGAAGATATCGTCGTTCTGGATGTAGTTGGAGTTTTGGTAGCTGAGCGAGTTCAGGGTGCTGCGGCTGCCGAAGCCGAGCGAAGCGCTATTGGAAATCGGGACATCGCGGTAAGAATCCAGATAGGTCATGCGCAGGCTAAGCTTGTTGTTGTTATTGAGGTTATAATCGAGTTTAGCCAGGAGTTTATTTGCCTCCGTAGCCAGCTCATACCCTTCGTAGGGGCCGGTTTCGTAGGCAAAGTTGGTTCTAAGGAAGTTGGAAACAGCATCGAGATCGGCAGCGGCCACGCCGGTGATATTCCCGCCCTGCGCTTCCCCGCGGTTGGCACGGAGCTGGAAGGGACTGGCCTCCTTTTCAAGTTCGCCGGAAACGAAGAAGAAGAGTTTATTTTTGATGATAGGGCCGCCGAGACGGAAGCCGGTATTGTAGTAGTTAAAGTCTGTTGTTGTGACCGAACGCCCCTGGGCTTCATCCCCGATGAGGTTTTGGTTGCGCAGGAAGTAAAATGCAGAGCCCGACAGCTCGTTTGTGCCTGAGCGCGTGACCGCATTGACACCGGCGCCTACGAAACCCGACTGGCGTACATCAAAGGGTGCGAGGTTGACCTGGAGTTCTTCAATAGCATCGAGGCTGATCGGGGACACCCCGGCCCTGCCGCCCGGCTGGCCTGCCAGACCGAAGCTGTTGTTGAAGATCGAACCGTCAATGGTAATGTTATTCAAGCGGTTGTCCTGGCCGCCGAATGAGCTGCCGACAGCCTGGGGCACAAGCCGAAGGAAGCTGAGGAAATTCCTGTTGGTCGTCGGGAGCGCGTTCAACTGCTCAGAGGTAAGGTTGCTTGCAGCGCCGGTCCGCTTGCCGGAGAAGACATCGTTGCGGTCGGATACGACGAGCACTCCTTCCAGGGTGACGGCCTGCTCGGAGAGCTGGAAGTTCAGTGTCGCAGTCGTACCAAGGCTGAGGAAAACATTCTCCTGAACCTGCTCTTCATAACCGGTGTAACTGATAACTATTTTATAAGGACCACCGACGCGCATACCCGGAATCCGATAGTATCCATCGAGATCTGTGGCAATACCATAGACAGAACCCGAGGGCACATGCGTTGCGAGTACGTTGGCCCCGACCAGTGGTTCGCCGTCCGTATCTGTGATGCGGCCGAACATAGAGGAGGTAGTGACGCCTTGTGCAAACGTTAATGCCGGCAAAAGCATCATAAAAAATACGAAAGAAACGTTCGTAAATTTTGACCAATTCATAAACTAGTTCATTTTGGTGATTGAAAAGGCAGGATTAATTTCCCGCCGCAAAGCTAATGATTATCGTGTTAAGCGAACATTAATTTCTTGGGCAATAGATCGCTTTTTTGTCTGAAAAAAAACCTAAAACATCTTTTCCCCGGAATGGTTCAAATGATATGGAAAATAATACGCTGAAAATAGGCCTGGCATTATCCGGAGGAGGTGCCCGGGGCATCGCCCACATCGGGGTCTTGCAGGCCCTCGAAGAAAATGGGATTTACCCCACAGCGCTCGCAGGGGCGAGTGCTGGCGCTGTCGTAGGGGCGCTCTATGCGGCAGGCTTGGCCCCTTCGGAAATACTCGATTTTGTAAAAGACAGCAAGTTGTGGCGGATATTCAGGATTGGCCTGCCAACAGATGGGCTGGCAAGGCTTGGGTATTTGCGGGAAAGGCTTACCGGTATGATCAGGGCTGACGACTTTTCCGCGCTCGAAAAGCCCTTATTCGTTTCAGTGACAAACTTGAACCTCGGGACCCCGGAGATACGCAGCGAGGGCACCTTACTGGACTCAATACTTGCATCATGCTCTATACCGTTAATTTTCAAGCCTATAGAGCTGAATGGGCAAATTTACGTAGATGGGGGAGTGCTGAACAACCTGCCCGCGTCCCCATTGAGGGAAATCTGCGATACGGTTATCGGCGTCAACCTGGTGCCCCACCTGGTCGCACCGTCCGGTTCCCTGCAAAATGCCCTCAGTATTGCTGTGCGGACATTTGAGCTCTCCATCGTGGCGAACTCTTTGCCGGGGGTAAGGCACTGCGACATAGTCCTCGAACCATGCAGTATGCGGAGCTACCACATGTTCCAGTTCAATAAATACCAAGAGATTTACGCTGCCGGTTACCAGACGGCGACAGCGGCGATCGGGCAGATTAAAGCCCTGATCGCCGAGGGGGCAAAAGTCAATTCACCCGGATCGTCTGGAACTCTATGATCGTTTCTCCCGGCCCCATATTGTTCATGGTGCGGAGCTGCTGTTCGGTTAATCCATAGCGTCGGGCGATCGTCAGCAAGGTTTCGCCTTCCCGGACAACATGCAGCCTTTGCACGGATGACCCCCTTGCAGGTGCGGCATTAGAAGGCTGGGACCAGTTAAATTCCGTCAAGGTAGGTTGTTGGAGTACTGGCGGAACCCCTTTTGTAGAGAAAGGCTCAACAACAGCCGACCTCGAGCCCGGATAAACAGCTGCCGGGGCATAATCGTAAGGTGCAGGCACATTTTCCGGCGCTAAGGCTGCACCAGGCTGTGTCCCCATATCCCAGGGGCTTTCATAAAAAGGGCTCGTTTTGCCAGGCGAAGGAATAATCGTGGAAGGCGCACAGTCGCCGGTCTTTACCATGTCCCCTTCGCGGAGCTGCAGGTTATCCGGCAAATTGTTGAAGTACCTGAAGCGCGCTTCCGTAAACCCGAGCTTTTTCGCGATGGAGGCGGCCGTTTCCCCTTTTTGGACGGTATAAACATCCGGGGCAGACAGCCAGGCATTTTCATCGGATTTGTTGGACCGTGAATCGAGCACATCATACGAGGACAAAGGGGAATCACCGCCTTTTGTCGTCGTCCGTTCGTTCACCCCGGGATCCTCGATGAGCAACACCATCCCGGGCTGAAGGACAGTCTGCTCATTTAGCCTGTTCCATTGCATGAAGTCGCCAAAATTGAGTTGATAACGTTTGACGATTCCGTACATGCTTTCACGGGGCTGCACAGTATGGGTGCGGCTTACTTTAGTTGCCTCGGGTGTTTTAACCTGATCGTAACCCGTAAGACCGCGGGGTGCAAATTCAGGATTCAGTGTTTGTGTGGCCTCGCGGGCACACATCGCATTTAATGCGGTCTGCGCATCGTTAGCATTGATTGTTTGCAGCTTGAATGACACTGCCGCACCGCTGCGTTCCTCTACTACTCCCAGGCTGGGGACGACATAAATATCGGTGGTGTTGTTTGTGCCCGGCGTAGTTTTTTTGAACACATAGGCGTTGCAGTTGCCGTATGGGACTGTCTGTGTATAAAAAACCTGCCCCCGGACATAGTTGCCCGACAGGTCACCCGTTCGCGGTGCTGATAATTTGTTGAAAGCAAAACGATATTGTTCGCTGTTGACCTCTAAGGTATTCGCGTCGTTTCTGAATACCGATGCAGTTTTTACCTGGGTCACGCGATATTGCCCGGTCCCAAGGGGGTAAATCACAAATACCTGGTTTACGTTCCGGTTGATCGCATCCGACATACCGTTGTTCATCGCAAAAAACTCGGGCGAGTTGCAGTAAATCGGCGCAGCAGGCAGTGTTCTCCAGGTGTTACCGACGGATTCGATGCCTACCTCGAGGACGAGTTTTTCCGTGTTGCTTACCTGGAGTGCGTACACGACATAAGCTCTGCCTGGCGTCGTTTCGGGAAACGCATATTCCAGGCGGGACATACAAGCTGCATCATAGTACAAATAATAAGTTGCTGCAGAAAGGCTGTTGTGAAACAAAAGTACCATCCCAAATACAAGTGACAGAGGAGATTTCATGGTCTGTGGATTAATTAAAAATGTATTCCGGTACCTGATAACGTCCGGATTGCTTAAAAATATTGTAAAAATAACATTTTATAACAAAATAGCAACTACCTGAATAGCCATTTATGCAGGATTAGTTTGAAAATATAGCCTCCTCTGTTGAAAAACTTTCCGGTTCGGCAGGCTGAAACACAACACGCATCCGGTACTGGCGCCCGAAGGATTTGACCACAGGCTCCATCATGGTGCTCAATATTTCCTTTGCCTGCCCCTTCGCCTGCTCATATGCATCGCTCTGCTGGATATCGCGGCGGAACTCCTCCCGAAGCAGGTTAAAGGCCCGGTTAAAGTCTGCATCGCTGACTTCCCGCATCCAGCCGATCGAGAGCTTGTCGAACCGCGGGTACACCTCGTGCGATAAAATAACCGGCTGGGGCAGGGTAAAAGTTACGACCTTGCTGCCGGGGTCCATGGATACCTTAAAATAGTCGTTCAGTCTGAACCCGATTTTGGCGATACTGATCGCCGATATCTGTACTTCCGTGGAAGAGACGCTGATGCCCAGGAGCTTAGTCCTGAGCTGCTTGCTCAACCCCTTTTTGTCCCTGACCTCAAAAGTACCCAATTCTGAAATCACTTTCGTGACCCGCTCCTGCAGCAGCCCTTCGGCACGGCCAAAATCCTGGATGGCCGCCCGGTCTCCCAGACGTTTTAGAAAGGGAGCAAGGGCTTCGTTTACGGCAATCGAACAGGGGGAGTCAACTTGCTTTCCCCGGCCAAATAAAGTCCCTTCCTGCATCGGCACTACCGGTGCAATCACACTGTTGACCAGTCCGCAGGTGTATTTGGAAGCGACTTCGAACAGCGCCGCGGTAGCACTCCCGAAACGGTTGTCGTACCAGGTTTGATACATTTGCGAGGAAGAATCCTGCAACTGAAGGAAATCCTGATAGTAAAGGCTGCGGATGTAGGGATGCTGCCGGTCGTAATTTTCGGCAACCTGGCGGCGCTGTGCGGCGTCCAGGCCCATCCGGGTAGCGACATGGTCGAGGACGGCCATGTTAATGTCATAAACCAACTGGCTGAACTCCTTTTGGTATTTGTCGGGGTTTGACAATACGGCGAGGGCGAAATCTTCGTCTATCTTAAAGGAGAAATCAGCAGGCATATAATTAAGCTGCATCTCTTTAGGTACTTTTGCGCTCCTTCCGCTTTTGGGCAGCAGTTTGAGCCCCACTACCGCTAAAAAAGAAAGAATGGACACCACTAACAACAGCTGCCCAACTTTTAGCCCTTCGTGTTCTACTTTTGGCTCCCTAGCCATAATTTTACTATTTTTGAGGTAAAAACAGACTTGTCGCGACGGGTCATCGCGTGGGGAAGTACGCGGTTTTTCTTCCGCAAGAAAGCTTTGCGCGCGCACATGGCCCGCCTAAGTGACCAAAAAAAAGACCCTGTGTGTGCGAAAAATAACCGTTTTGCCCCACAATAAACCCATCGCAATAAATCTGATCAATCAATCAGGGGCAAAAACCCCGCTTAAGTTCCTATTTCTATGCACTTCGAACAAACAACGCTGAATTGCAGGGGAAAGTTGGCGGATTTATCCGCCCCGGTAGTCATGGGTATCCTGAACGTCACGCCAGACTCCTTCCATGACGGAGGCAGATACCAGCAGCTCGACCAGGCACTCTTTCGCGCTGCGCAAATGTTGTCGGATGGGGCATGGTGTATTGATATCGGCGGCATGTCCTCCAGGCCGGGGGCTGAAATCCTGGAACCCGATACCGAGTGGAAAAGGGTAGGGCCGGTAATCGAAGCCGTTGCCAGGCACTTTCCGGAGGCGCTGATTTCCATTGACACCGTACATGGAATAGTGGCACGCCGCGCAGTAGATGCCGGTGCCGCACTGATCAACGATGTTTCGGCAGGGCGCATAGACCCCGATATCCTGGATGCCGCCGCCGCGCTCAGGGTCCCCTATGTCCTGATGCACATGCAGGGAAAGCCCGAAAGTATGCAGGAAAACCCCCGCTATGAAAATATCGTACTCGATATCCTGGATTTTTTCATCCGGGAGCTGGGCCGCCTCCGGGCACTTGGGATCGAAGATATTATCCTGGACCCCGGGTTTGGATTTGGAAAGACCCTACAGGACAATTACCGGCTCCTTGGCGCGCTCCAGGTTTTTAAAGTGACCGGATTGCCCCTGATGGTCGGTCTATCCAGGAAATCCATGGTCTTTAAGGCGCTGGGTACCGGCCCTGAGGATGCCCTGAACGGCACAACCGCACTCCACTTCGCAGCGCTTCAGCAAGGTGCGCGGATACTCCGGGCACACGATGTACGGGCAGCTGCAGAAACCATAAAACTCTGGCAATTGCTCGAAAATGAAAGCCAATGGGCCCAATAACCGAGTCCCGGATCACCGAAATTGTCCTGCTGTTCCTCCGGGAACGCTATAAGTATTATCCCTTGCGATCGGGAAATATCGAATTCAAAACCAACCTCAGGGGGAAAGGCCATTTATTTGTGGATGGCGCGTTATCTTTCACACGGCATGGGGCAACGGATTTCCTCGCTTCCATAGAAGCTACGGATTTTCTTAAAAGGGACGAGCTATGGTATAGGTTTTTATGGCAACTGGCGTTGTGGGACGCACTCGCAGCCTCGATGGGCGCTTTGAGCGGAATTTTTGCGTATATGCACTATTCAGATCATTTAGGGCCTTTTAAGGGCAGCCCCTGGCTGCTTAGCGGAGCGGGTTCCTTGCTTTTAGCTGCCACGACCTGCCTGGTATTTCTCGCGATCCGCCCCTTTCGCAGGTATCGGTACATCTATGCCATCGAGCAGTTCAAGCGCTACAATGCCACGGAGCAATGGGTCGCCTTTGCATGGGATGTCTTTCCAGGCTATACCGTTCCGGTTTTCACCGAACTACGGGAACAGTGTGTGCTCAACGGGCTGGGGCTATTGGAAATTACCCGGGACGGAAAGGTAAAACTACACCTTAGCCCTGCACGGGAAGGTATGCCGGAGCAGCGAAAACGGCAGGTTGTGCAACTGTTTTCCCAACTGGAATGGCCAAAGTCGTTCCAATCCCAACTCGAAGGAAATGCCTGGCGGCGTGTCATGGGAAAGTTCCTCGTAAAACTCACCGGAAGAAAAGAAGTAAACGACCTGCTCCGATTTGAACGCCCGGTAAGCGGTCAAATCCGGTTAATCCTTGGTTCCGTTGCCTTTACGATCTTCTTGTTGGTCAAAGAATACGGAAAAAGGCCGGTGATCTACGTGCGGGAAGAACGTTATGAACGGCAGATGCTGGCGATTGGTGATACACTTGCCCAGTATCCATACGATAATTTTACGCCCGATATGTTCGACAGCGTTGCCGTTTTTAAATTTAACCGGGAAGCACTGCCCTACCTTAAGCTGGTTCCCGACTCCCTGCCCGAATGGAACAGGGTGCGCAGCGGCTGGATGCTGCTGGACGGGGACAAAATGCGCAGTGTGGATTGCGCAGAAGCCTATTCGCAGGTGCAGGGCAGGTTTGTCGTTACGGCAGGGGTATTCAACGATATGGCTTACCTGCATGCGACAATGATCCGGCTTAAATCGGCCGGAATCAAGGTGTATGCGGTTTGGGGCGCTTGTTTATTTGAAAGGAAGTACTATTATATACTCCTGCTGCCGGAAACCTTTGACGGGGCTGAAGCTGCCCAAAGGGCTGCAGTGCGTATAAACGATTTGTTGCTCAGCAATGGGTTTTCCAACCTCAACGCATCCTACGCAGGAGTGGAGTGAAACAGCCAAAAAGGTGTTCGAATATAAAATTCAAAAAATGCCGGATATTTCCAAACGCTCGAGGGAAGTTCCTTTTTCCCCCTTCAGAAAACTCGCAGGGCTTGCAGAATCGGCGAAAGCCCGGGGAGTACAGGTTTATCACCTTAATATCGGACAGCCGGACATCCCGACTTTACCGGAAGCAATGCAAAGCCTGCGCACGTTGGAAGCAGAGATCGTACCGTATAGTCCGGCGGAAGGCTTTTCCAGTACCCGTAGTATCGTAGCGCAGTATTACAAAAAGTGGGGCGTCAGCGTACTGCCCGACGAAGTACTGATTACCAGCGGTGCGTCTGAAGCGCTTCAGCTTGGTTTTTTTGCCTGCTTTGAGGCAGGGGAGGAGGTCCTTATTCCAGAGCCTTTCTATGCGAATTACAATGGTTTTGCACATACGGCAGGCGTATGCGTGCGCCCACTCCCATGCGATATTGAAGATGGGTTTTCCCTTCCCGCCCCGGAAGCATTTGAAGCGGCCATTGGCCCCAAAACGCGCGGGATCCTGTTGTGTAACCCCAACAACCCCACCGGGGCTTTTTATTCCCGCGAAACCCTGGAAGCCCTTGCGGAAATCGTACGCCGACAGGACATTTTTCTCTTGGTGGATGAGGTTTACCGGGATTTTTGCTACGATGGGAATACTTTTTTCTCCGTGCTCCGTCTCCGGGGCCTCGAAGACCAGGTGCTTGTTATGGATTCCGTTTCAAAGCGGTACAGCGCCTGCGGTGTCAGAGTGGGTTCTGTGATCTCGCGCAACCCGGAAGTCATCGCGGCGATTGGCCGCTACGCCCGGCTTCGGCTGTCTCCCCCCGTGCTCGGACAATGGCTCACGGAGCGTATGATCCCTTCGGAGGCCGGCTACCTGCCCGCCGTAATCGCCGAGTACGATTCCAGGCGAAAAACCTTGTTCAACCGGCTGGATAAAATGCCGGGTGTGCGCACCTATTTGCCCGGAGGCGCATTTTACTGTTTCGCAGGCCTGCCGGTGGACGATGCCGCCGTTTTTTGCCGGTGGCTGCTCGAGGATTTTCAACACGAAGGCGCAACGCTGATGCTGGCCGAAGGCTCCGCATTTTACGCGACTCCCGGAAGGGGGAAAAACGAAGTACGGTTGGCGTATATCCTGCGGGAAAAAGACCTGAACGCCGCAATGGACTGCCTGGAAGCCGCACTGAGGGTGTATCCGGGAAAAACACATCAGCTTTGATCCTGTCGCATCGTTTGATCCAAATTTTGCACAATTCCATATCCGGAATCCACGATTATTTTACCTTTGCAGGGCTTTTTCAAAATCATTTATCAAAAGCGGGCTTTTTTAGGCAGATTAAATAAAACAAGACCATTTAATGGATAAGAATACCGCAATCGGATTAACGTTGATTTTCCTGCTCTTTTTTGCATGGCAATATTTTTCGGCCCCTTCGCCCGCGGAATTGGAGGCGAGAAAAAGAACGCAGGATTCCCTGGCCCTTGTGGAAAAGCGCAAAAATGATGCTTTAGCAGAAAACACCCCTGTCGCTGAGGCCAGGGAAAGCCTGCCCAAGGTTCCCGATTCTGTGCAGGCCCTCCAGCTTGCAGGCAAGCTAGGGCCTTTTGCTCCTGCCGGTGTCGGGAAAGAACAAGAATTTGTCCTGGAAAATGAGAAGGTGCGGATAACCTTTACCAATAAAGGGGCACGGGTCAAAGCAGCGCTGTTAAAAGAATATGCAAAAATGACGCGTAACCGGAAGCGCAAGGATGTCCGCGAGCCACTTTACCTGTTGGACGAAGCGGAAAACCGTTTTGAATATTTCATCCCGGTAGCAAGCCTCGGTTCCGGCGGTGTCCGTACCGGCGACCTTTTCTTTAAAGGCCTCCGGAACGGGAACGAAATTGTCTTTCGCGCCGAAGTAGGAGAGGGGCAATATTTTGAACAAAAATACGCGCTCAAGCCCGGTGCATACACCCTCGACTATTCCGTTCGCCTCAACGGCCTCGACGGCGTCGTCTCCGCAAATACCGAAGCCATAGCGCTGACTTGGGAAAACGCCCTGGGCAAAATAGAAAAAGCGACAAGGTACGAACGCACCTATGCTACGGTGTATTTCAGGCCACAGGACGGGCGGGTAAAGCGCTGCTCTCCAACCAAGAATGAAGATACAAAAAACGCCGATGGCCAGGCTGTTAAGTGGGTAGCCAACACCAACCAGTTTTTCAACAGCTCCCTGATCGCTTCGACCTCCTTTACCTCGCTGGATGCCAGTATCAAATCCCTGCCGGAAGCGGCCAGGAATATGAAAATCGCAACTTCCAAAATCGGATTGCCTATCAAAGAGATGCAGGACAAGGATTTCAATATGCAGCTCTACATCGGGCCGAATGATTTCGAACAGCTGCGTGCACTCGGGTATAGCCTCGAAGAGATCATCCCATTCGGACAGGGCATCCTCGGTTCTATCAACAGATGGGTCGTACGCCCCATGTTTAGCTGGCTTTCCAGTTATTTTGTAAGCGCGGGGCTGACGATTTTCATGCTTACCCTTATCGTGAAGCTGCTGCTGTTTCCCCTTTCTTACCGAATGCTCTATTCGCAGTCTAAAATGACAGTGCTGAAGCCCGAAATGGAAAAGCTGAAGGAAAAATTCAAGGATGATCCGCAGCGCCAGCAAATGGAGACGATGAGCGTTTACCGCGAATTTGGCGTAAACCCACTTGGCTCCTGCATGCCCATGCTGCTCCAGATGCCCGTCTGGATTGCCCTCTACCGCTTTTTCCCCGCGGCAATCGAATTTCGGCAAAAGGGTTTCTGGTGGGCACCGGATTTATCCTCCTACGATGAATTCCTGCAGTTGCCCTTTACCATACCCTTCGGCTTTGGCGATCATATCAGCTTGTTCACCCTGCTCTGGGTACTGACTACCCTGATTTACACCTGGTACAACTCCCGCCACATGGATTTCTCGGCAAACCCCGCCTTGAAGTACATGCAGTATATCATGCCGGTGATGTTCATGGGCTTCTTCAATGGTTACGCCTCCGGGCTTACGGCTTACCTGCTCTTCAGCAACGTCATCAATATCGGCCAGACTTTAGTAACCAAGCATTTCATTATTGACGAGGAGAAAATCAAAAGGGAAATGGAAGCGTTCCGCAAAAAACCGAAATCCAAGACCGGCTTTTCGGCCCGCCTCGAATCGGCGCTCAAGGAGCAGCAACGCGTTGCCGCACAGCGGGACGCCGCGAAAAAAAAGAAATAGTATGGGCAGTATAACCGCCTCGTACAGACAATAAATTCAGGATTTATACTTTATTCAGCCTGATAAAAACCCATATTGGGGAACCGTTTAGATTGGCGCATAAAAATTTGAAAAACAAGTTTTTATGCGCCAATGTTTTTTTTGGGCATCACATCGGCACTAAAAACTCGTTTGCCGCCGGCAGGTTGCCCGCCTATCTTCGAACCGTTATCACCGGAACGCTTAACCTACCACCCGCACAACACGATTTCGCGTGGCATAATCCATCGGGTAAGATGTACCTGACGGAACCGGGATTTTTGTGCAGGTCGGAAGAGTGTGGCCGTTTTGTTCACCAGGTTGTGGTTGCAGCCAGATGGCGTACAGGGCACGCTATCCCGTCGCAACAAGACAACACAAATTACTTTCAGATATGAAAAAAATCGAAGCCATTGTGCGTTCGTCCCGATTCGAAATAATCCGGGATGCGCTCGCAAACATTGGAGTCAACTTCTTCACCCTGCAGGAGGTGAAGGGCTATGGACTTCAGAAGCGGGAAAAACGCGTGTACCGCGGCAGTATCTACGACTCAGACTACATCGCCCGACTGCAGATTGATATTCTTGCCGTCCCGGAAATGGTGGATCCCATTATCAACGCCATTATTTCTGCCGGGAAAACTGGGGAAGTCGGCGACGGGAAAATTGTGGTGCTGGACGTTGAGCAGGTCGTCCGGATCAGGACATCCGAAACGGGGCCGGACGCGATTTAGCGGTGGATGGTTGGGGAGCGGCCCATAAACCGCGGGATAAATGAACGATTAAAAACAGGACTTTAAAGGGGTAGGGCAGCCTTTGTGGATTTCCTTCCCGGGGAGTCTAAAAAAACCAGCAAAAAATGAACGAAGCAATTTTTACAACAAATAATCTTTGGATCCTGATTTCGACGGTGTTAGTGTTCATCATGCACCTCGGCTTCGCTACACTTGAAGCGGGATTTGTGCAAAAAAAGAATGTCGTAAACATCTTGTTCAAAAATACGATGATCGTAGCAATCGGCATCCTGACCTATGCGATTATTGGTTTTAACCTGATGTACCCCGGGGCAGGTTTTGCCGGCGGATTTTTTGGTTTCAGTGGTTTTGGGTTACATCTGCCAGACGTAACGCCTATTGAGTACGCCGGTGGCAATTATACGTACTGGACAGATTTTATCTTTCAGGGGATGTTTGCGGCAACTTGTGCTACGATTGTGTCCGGTGCAGTTGCGGAGCGCATCAAACTTGGGCCTTTTCTCATTTATGCGACCGTTTTTGTTGCATTTTGCTACCCCATCACCGGTTTCTGGAACTGGGGCGGAGGATGGCTGAAAGCGGCAGGATTTTACGACTTTGCTGGATCTACTATGGTTCATGCCGCTGGGGGCTTTGCTGCACTGGCAGCGATTTTGATCCTTGGCCCCCGGAGTGGGAAATATACCTCGCAGGGTATCAAACCCATTCCCGGCCACAGCATGCCTTTAGCTACCATTGGCGCCTTTCTGCTTTGGTTTGGATGGTATGGTTTTAATGGTGGCTCCGTTTTGTCTGCCAACCCGGAGGCAGTTTCCCTGGTATTTGTCACCACCTCCCTAGCAGCAGCTGCAGGAGCAGTGGGGGCATTTGTGATGTCCTACGTCCTGTTTAAATCTCATGACCTCTCTATGGTTATCAATGGCATCCTGGGCGGATTGGTTGGAATCACTGCGGGTGCAGATCAGATGAGTCCGAATGAGGCTATATTGATTGGAACGGTGGCCGGGGTGGTCATGCCTTTTGCAGTTGTTTTCTTCGACCGCAGGAAAGTGGACGATCCCGTGGGGGCCACTTCCGTACATCTGGTATGTGGGGTACTTGGCACCCTCGCTGTAGGCTTGTTGGGCCAAAAGGCCGGCTTAGATCAATTCCTGATTCAGCTTAAAGGCGTTGCAGTGATTGGTGGATTTTCCTTTTTGGCTTCCCTGGCGATCATGTATGTACTCAAAATCACGATTGGGATTCGGGTCAATATTGAAGAAGAAATGAAAGGACTGGACATTGGGGAGCACGAAATGTCAGCGTATTCTGAATCATCTTCAGATAAAATGAGCTTGTCAATGGAATAAAAGCACCTATAAAAATACAGGCCCCCCATCTGGCAGGACAGGGGGCTGTACCAAGAAAACGGAGATCCATCTTCTTGTTCGCACCACAAAGTTACTCATTCAGTGCATTTTTTACAAATGCCGAAGGGAATTGCAGCCCTTGGGTATCAGATAGCCATTTTGGGTGGCCTGGAAAAGGATCTTCGTTCATTCGCATCCGGGATTATGTATAAAATCCGAGGTAGAGAGTTCTTTTTCCTTCACTTAAAATCCATGGTTATGTTAAAAAGGTACCCACACAAAGTATTGATGTTAGTAACTTGTCTGTCCCTGCTACCGGTATTCCTACTTGCTCAGGAAACCAATGAGGGCGGTGGCCCCTAGATTACAGAAGTCCAGCTTTTTACCCACAGCGCAACTCATTTTTCCTGTTTTCGGGAAATGCGGTAGGAGAGGCCAAAATTAACGAAACCATCTGCCATTTCATCTGTAAGTCCGATACCTGCCGAAAGGTCAATTTGCAAATTGGGCTTCAAACGCCAAACGATACCAGCATCCAGGCCAGGAAAGAATAACCCCCTTTTTTCGATATCCACATAAGACTCAATAAAAACGCCAAGATTCATCAGAAGCAGCACGTCTAGGCTTAAGGAATTGAAAAATACAGGTTCAGTATATCCTTCTTCCCAAGATGTTCCAGTATTGAACGTGAGTAACAACTGCTTAGAAATATCCCATTCCATCGGTAATAGAATAGAAGGAGCTACATGAGTAGCTCTGAAGGATTTTGAAGCGGCGTATGGAATTGTCAAATTGCCAAGCAGGGCTATCCTCGGCTTTAGACCATGATTCTCGGTGATCCGTGTTTTAAATCCTAGAGAAAAGGGGGACAGCCCCAATTCTGTGGCTTCTCTTTCTTGGAATTTAAAAAAGTAATTTTGTTGAAGGCCAAGAACTGCTCTTATTTCAAGAGATTGCGAGATGCCGTATCTTAGCGTGGTTGAATTAAACGTATAGGATTTTCTGTTTTCCTCGAGATCATTATTCCATTCAACGTTGAATCCTGATTCAATTTGAAAGCTACCAAGCAATATAATGTGAGCGGATTCACCAAGGCCAGGGCGATCTGGCACGATTACTTCTCCAGATTGACTGTATAGTTTTGGCCACAAGATTATGACCGCAAAGCAGATCTCTAATATTTTTTTCATGAACAAATTGGTATGCTTTTATTAGACCTGTGAGGAGTAAAAGTAGTAAGCTTCAATGATTTTCATAAAAAAATACTTAAAAACCTCATCGTGGATATCTAAGTACTCTAAAGTTGGCTTTTATTAAGAAGTCATTAGAATAAAAAAAATTGACAATTTGGAGGTATGAATTCAGAATTTACTTATATTTGCAGCCTATTAAAAAGAACATGAGATTAGTTGCTCTACTAATTGCTTTCAGCTTTGTTTTCGCTCAAGGTAGTAATCATGGGCCCACTTCTCATTGCTCCCACCATTCAACCAATATTTCAACTTCCGGATGTCTTGCTAAACAGACCATTTCTGCTGATCAAGGATTCTTGCACTGGAACCTTGCCACGATCAAAGAAAGTATTCTACCTTATTCCAGCTCAACTACTTCTAAATTTAGAAGTCTATTACTCAATAATTCTACAGGCTCAAAGCTGGATTTTCATAAATGTAAAATAGATTCTACCCAATTAATAGGCGTTTTTCTGGTAACCATCCTTTCTAAAATCGGACTCTCTGTCCTTTTCTGCTCACTGTTGTTTTGAAATAATTGGGGCATTCTCAACATTGCCGGAGAAAATATTCCAAATTTACCATTCTGACTTGGCTGGGTGTGTGTGTAAGTTGATAAAAGTAATGATTGTGACAGTGCTTTTTACCAACTTTCAAGTTCCTTTTAAGTAATTATTCTTGCCTGGTTCATGCTTAAACCTGAATCTCTTTGCAATCACTGAACGAATTGTGCAAGATTTTTAAGAAGCTTCCAGGTAATAAAAGCGTTTTTTTGCAAAAGGAATTACACATTCACCGTTTGGCTGTATAGATCTACTAACTATAATTTCATACAGTTGGTATTCTGTAAGTCAACGCAATTCAAATGCAGCCTTAAGCATTGTTTTGTAAATTTTCGAATTATTTTCTGGTAATTGAAAGTCTCGGATGCCTCTTCTTTTCTGCTATTGAATAATGATTTTTATTGAGGGATCATAAGATCGCCATGTCTTTACCATGTTATCTTGATAAAGATAGCTACTTGTGTATTGGTATGCGGAGGACAATGATTTCCATTCAGTAAAATTCAGTCATTCAATCCCACATTTTTATTATTCAATTTATTACTTATGTGCAAATCACAAAGAATAGTATTGCTTTTCCTAATTATCATGTTCCAGGTAGCATGGTCTAAAGCGCAGGATACCCTTAACCTTACAATTGAGGAAGCTGAGGCTTTACTGGTCAAAGAGAATTTAGCGCTTATCGCCGGGCATTATGATGTTGACATCGCTGATGCTCAGATTTTGCAGGCAAAAGCCTGGAATAATCCATATTTTAACTGGAACCAGGACATGTACAGTATTGAATTGAATGAGTACTTCAATCACAAGAATCAGTTTCTTATTCAAATTGATGTATTGTTTTCTATTGCAGGTAAGCATACCAATACTGTAAAGCTCGCAAAGGTTAATTCTGAGATAAATAAATTGATGGTACGTGATATCATGAGATCGCTCATGCTTTCACTTAATCAACAGTACCACACCTTAGCGAATTTACAACAGAAGCAATTCATTTATAAACAGGTACTTGGTCGCTATGAACAAGTAATTGAGGCGAGTGAGCAGCAATTAAGAGTTGGAGCAATTGCCTCTAATGAAGTCATTCGGCTTCGTTCTGAACAGATTGCGCTTAGGACAGAGGCACTCGAAAACTTCAACCAAATCATAGAAGTGATGTCTCAGTTGCGGACTTTGCTCAATTTCCGTCCCAATATTTATATTCAAACTAAAGAGAAAATGCCTGTACAGACAGAGATAACACTTGATTCTCTTTTTTCTTTAGGTTTACAAAATAGAACGGATTATCTCCTCGCAGAAAAGAATATCCAATTTCAGCAAACCAACCTCAAGCTGCAGCGATCGCTTGCATTCCCTGACTTAACCTTTGGTTACCAGCCAAAAGACAAGGGTAGTAACTATGTTCGTCCCTATTCAGGTATTGAACTTGGGTTCGAAATCCCGCTCTTCAACCGGAACACTGGAAATATAAAAACAGCAGAGATTCAGGTCAAAAAAGCAGAAGTTCAAAAGGAGCAACAAGAAAATTTTTTACTTAACGAGGTTGCAAGTTCTTATTTCAAGTTGCTTGAAACAAAAAAATGCCTGTCTGAATATACCTCAATCCTTCAATCGCAAATAGAAAACTTGAATGACAATGCTAGTCAAAATTATACCAAGCGAAATATTAGTTTACTAGAATATATTGATTTACAGAGAATTTATATACAAAATAAAATGCAATATACTGATTTATTGTATCAATATCTCTTATCCGTTGATTACTTGAATTTTTCTGTAGGTATTAATGCAATAAAATAAAAAGGATATTATGAAAGCAAAGCTATCGGTTTTAGGCATCGTGTTCCTCTGGGCAGTGGGTGCAATTGCGCAGGAAGTTCAAGTACCTGAGGTAGGCATATTTAATAAAAATTGGCTTATTGGAGGAACTTTTCAAAGTAATTGGACAAAAATAACAGGTAAAAATCTTCCGGAGACCTATTTCAATAAACCAAGTGTTAGCGGTCTGATACAGGTGGAGCATTTCTTCAAAGAGCGTGTGGGAGTTGGATTCGGCTTTGGATATCAGCAAAAGGGAGCAGGAATAAAGAACCCAGATTTTGTAAGGGAATTAGGAGATCCAGACTCAACAAACAGGGACCACCTCCGTTTTCACGGATTGGATTTACCTGCCTATTTATGCTATCGTGGACCAATTTTAGGGGGAACTGGCATCCGTCTATCAGGACGCTTGGGGGCCGCGCTATCTTATAACACTCAAACAATTCGCATCTGGCATAGTGTGGAGGATGGTTTTCACGACAAACAGAAGCAAGCCAACATTTATTATCGGTTCGGAACCTATGTAATGTCCTCGTTTGGTTTTGATGCCAATGCGGGAAATACTACACTATTTCAGTTTCAATTCTTTTTTCACCGGGGATTGAACAACGTTTACCGAGATGCAGCCACATTCGCCAACGCCAATGGCAAGAATCAAGTTTTTGGTTTTCAATTGGGATTTTTCTATTAACTTAAAAAATTGCTTTTATATGAAATACGCCATTTGTACGATTTTAGGATTGCTGCTTTTCGCCAGCTGTTCTAAAAAACAAAATGTACCATTAGAAAGTAAGAAGGGTTTTCAAATTTCCGAGGTCATTTTGAACGACTTAGCATTAGACACGGCTAGTGTTAAGATGGTTCAGCAGGAATTGCTGTTGACGGGGAAAATTAGCTTTGACGAAGATAAAGTTGCAAAAGTCTTTCCCCTGGCTGGAGGTTTTGTAAAAGAACTGTATGTTGAGCTTGGAGATTACGTTCGAAAGGGGCAGGTGATGGCAGTAATCCGTAGCCCTGAAATTGCAGGATTTACCAAAGAAGGAGTTGAAGCTGAAGCCCAGTTGCAATCCGCCGAAAAACGTCTAAAAGTTGCAGAGGAACTCTTTAGATCCGGTATCATTTCAGAACTTGAGCTGTTGGAAGCTAGAAAATCCTTAGAAACAACTACTGGTGAGACGAAGCGAATTAGAGATGTTTTAGATATGTATGGGGCAGGATTAGGTGCTGTTTACCCAATTAAGTCTCCGGTTTCTGGTGTTGTTGTGCAAAAAAATATTTCCCTCAATATGGAGCTGCGAACAGAAGATATCACTCCAGCATTCGTGGTAGGTAGCATCGAAGACGTTTGGGTAATGGCAAACGTTTATGAATCCGATATTCCAAAAATTAAGGTAGGTTATGATGCTTATGTGACAACTATCTCTTATCCAGATCGAATTTTTCAGGGGAAGATTGATAAAATATTCAGTTTGATGGATGCCGAAAGCAAAACGCTTAAAGCCCGTGTAACCCTAAAGAATGAAAATTTCATCCTAAAACCTGAAATGTTTGCAAACGTCAAAGTCCGCTATTCTGAACCTTCCTATAAGGTAGCGATTCCAGCTTCTTGCCTTATTTTTGATAAAAGCAAGTACTTTGTTATGGTCTATCATTCCAGAGACAAAATCGAAACCCGGGAAGTTAAAATTTATCGGGAAAATGAGGCTTTAGCCTACATTGAATCAGGTCTGGAAGCGGGAGAACTCGTCATGGCCAATTATCAGTTATTGGTTTATGACGCTTTGAACGATTAATCTGCATTGATTGCGCAAAAATTTTATCATGAATTACTTCATAAAGAGAATCATTTCATTCTCCCTTAGAAATAAGTTTTTCACTTTCTTCGCTACCGGGATTCTCGTATTGGTAGGTGTATGGAGTTATCTTAATACCCCACTGGAAGCCTTCCCGGATGTAACCAATACGCAAATAATAATCGTTACTCAATGGAATGGGAGAAGTGCTGAAGAAGTAGAACGTTTCGTAAGCATTCCTATTGAGGTGGCTATGAATAGCGTACAGAAAAAAACGAGTGTTCGATCTATTTCAATGTTCGGACTTTCGGTTATGAAAATTATTTTTGAAGATGATGTAGAAGACTTCTTTGCCCGACAGCAAGTAAATAATCTACTGCGAAACGTAAGCCTTCCAGAAGGCGTTGAACCTGATGTTCAACCCCCTTATGGTCCTACTGGTGAAATTTTCCGATATACCCTCAAGAGCAAGCGGAACTCCACCGAACTTCTTGTTTGGCAAGACTGGGTAATTGACCGTCAACTTCGAACTGTACCAGGAATCGCTGATGTGGTCTCCTTTGGTGGATCCAGAAAGGTCTTCGAGGTTAATGTGAACCCTTTGTTTTTGGCCAAGTATGACATTACGCCTTTGGAGGTATATGAAGCAATCTCAAAGAGTAATATCAATGTCGGTGGGGACATCATCGAAAAAAATGGGCAAGCTTACGTTGTCCGCGGAATTGGATTGTTGCAAGATATTGAGGACATCGAAAATGTATTAATTACGACAAAAAATGATGTTCCGATCTTTGTCAAAGAGGTTGCCACTGTCGTTGAGGGGTCTCTTCCACGTGTAGGGCAGGTAGGTTTAGATGAAAATGACGATGTGGTTGAAGGGATTGTGGTAATGCGAAAAGGAGAGAACCCTTCGGAGGTTTTAGCAAGGCTCAAGGAAAAAATTGAAGAGGTTAACACCAAGATACTTCCCTCTGATATTAAAATGGTCACTTTTTATGATCGTGACCGGCTGATGGAATTTTGTCGGGAAACTGTTCTTTCTAATTTGATAGAGGGAATTCTTCTAGTGACTTTCATCGTCTTTGTTTTCATGCTTGATTTGAGAAGCACGTTCATTGTTTCTATAATCATTCCTTTGTCGCTGTTATTCGCCTTTATGTGTCTCAAACTTAAGGGCATGTCCGCTAATTTAATCTCAATGGGTGCCATCGATTTTGGGATTATTATTGACGGTGCCGTGGTGATGGTGGAAGGATTATTTGTACTCCTGGCACATAAAGCCGACCAGTTAGGTATGCCACGATTCAATTCAATATCCAAGCTGGGACTAGTCAAAAAAACCAGTACAGAACTTGGAAAGGCTATTTTCTTCTCTAAACTCATTATCATAACAAGCCTAATCCCCATATTTTCTTTTGAAAAAGTGGAAGGCAAAATGTTTTCTCCCTTGGCTTATACTTTAGGATTTGCTTTGCTGGGAGCTCTTCTTTTCACCCTTACCCTGGTTCCGGTTTTAGTGAGTGTCTTATTCAACAAAGATGTTCGGGAACGAAAAAATCCAGTAGTTGATTTTTTTAACTGGGCTGTAGACAAAGCATTTTCCTCAACCTACCGAAAAAAGGCTTTAACCTTTGCGTTGACTGCTGCAATTGTTGCCTCCAGCTTGTATTCTTTTAAGTTCCTCGGTTCAGAATTTTTACCAACCCTCAATGAAGGGGCTTTATGGGTAGAAGCTAAACTTCCCATGAGCAGCTCAATACAAGAGACTTCTAAATTTGTCCATATTTTTCGAAAGGAATTAAATGAATTCGAAGAGGTACAATCGGTCCTTTCACAAATAGGCCGATCGAACGATGGTACAGACCCATCAGGCTTTTTCTATGTTCAATGCCAGGTAAACTTAAAACCAAAAGAAGAATGGAAAAGAGACATCAG
Source organism: Saprospiraceae bacterium (assembly GCA_049315745.1). Taxonomy (GTDB): domain Bacteria; phylum Bacteroidota; class Bacteroidia; order Chitinophagales; family Saprospiraceae; genus JADJPL01. The sequence continues at coordinate 22,463 of JBMOJO010000029.1, forward strand.
CTACGAAGATCTGGTGGAGGAAATGGACAAAAAGTTAAAGCAATATCCTGGGATTGTATATAACTATTCACAGCCCATCATTGACAATGTTGCTGAGGCCGTTGCAGGTATAAATGCATCTCTGGCAGTAAAAGTATTTGGGGATGATTTAGCAGTAATGAATGCAAAGGCTGATACTATTGCCAATATCTTGAGATCTGTTCGTGGGGTCAAAGATCTTGGCATATTGAGAAATATTGGGCAGCCAGAACTGAGTATTGTACTTAACCAGAAAAAAATGGCAGCTTATGGTATTACGATTGCAGATGCAGAAGCAGTTATTGAAATGGCCATTGGAGGTAAAACCGCTACAAAGTTTTATGATGAAGAGAAGAAATTTGATGTCCGTGTTCGATATGAAAAAGATTATCGTAAATCAGCCAAAGAAATTCGAGAACTGAAAGTACCATCTCTGAAAGGGAATAAGGTGCCTTTGGCCGAAATTGCAGAAATCAAAACGGTCACTGGCCCCGCATTTATTTATCGCGATAACAATAAAAGATTTATTGCAATTAAGTTTTCAATTCGCGAACGCGACCTTGGCAGTACGATTGCTGAAGCGCAAAAGAAAGTTGAAGCAGAGGTTGATATACCAAAAGGGTATAGTATAGTATGGACCGGCGAATTTGAAAATCAGGTGAGGGCTCAAAAACGCCTCGCACAGGTAGTACCTGTTTGCCTGGTGATGATTTTTGTTCTTTTATTCATAGCCTTCGGAAACTCGCTGGATGCTGGTCTGGTTTTGCTCAATGTGCCCTTTGCTATAATCGGTGGTATATTGGCATTGCATGCTACTAATACCATATTTAGTATTTCCGCCGGTATTGGTTTTATCGCGCTGTTTGGTCTTTGTATCCAAAATGGGGTTATTTTAATTTCAGTTTTTAAGAAAAATTTATCTTCTGGAATTCCAATAAAAGAGGCCCTATTTGAGGGCGTGCGTGAACGCACCAGACCAGTTGTAATGACCGCCCTTATGGCAGCCATCGGCTTACTTCCAGCAGCATTATCAACTGGTATTGGATCCGAAACACAACGCCCACTCGCAATTGTAGTTATTGGAGGAATTATAACTGCTACAATCCTAACTTTATTGGTTTTTCCTTTATTGTTTGAACTTTTTTACAAAGGCAGGGCAATTCCAACTACTAAACATAAAAACAAACATCGGCACCACAAGTCGAATTTGAATTTAGATGAGGGTGAGGAGGGATAAAACCCGCCTCAATAGCGTGTTAGGGATTTTCGCACTGAGCCAAAAATGTACCTTTTTTTCTCAGCATGAAATCCTTAACACGCTCTACATATTGCACTTGGGTTATGTGCCTTGGTCAGTCCGTTGGTTTCAATTTTAAATGGACGGCCATTTCCCCTTCTTTCAGCTTCACTTCAATGTGTTCCATTAGAGTGGTGGCTAAAGAAAGCCCTACATAATCGGCACGCACTGGAAAGAGTTTGTGCTGCCGGTCCACCAGTACTGCGATTTCAATCCTTTTGGGCAAAGTGGCCAGTAAAGGCTTGCAGGCGTAAAAGAGCGTTCTGCCGGTGTTGGCGACATCATCTGTGACGATAATTGTCCCGCCATACAGGGATTCAACCGGCAAACCTATTTCGACTGGACTGTTTGCAGGATCTGCAGGATTGAGGCGGATATTCGTGATCGCAATCGGTTTGGTACTGAATTTTTTCAAGGCATCGAGCAGCAGTTGTGCGAATTCTAGGCCTTTGTTATTGATTCCCGCCAACACAAAACCCGATTCTTCCAGGTTATTTTCGAGGATTTCCATTGCCAGCCGCGTAATGCGGTGCCGGATTTGCTTTTCATTCAGGATTTCCATTTCTTTAAAGTTTGTCTGCCCCGTTCGCGATGGAAAAAAAACCTGTGTGAACCATCCTGATAACAAGGCAAATTTGTATTTTAGCGAAAATTCGCCTGATGCTTATGGTTGCTCAAATCGTATTTATCCTCCTTGCCCTTGTCGCTTTTGGTTTAGCAGGGGCAAAATTTATCCAAATTAGACAGAATATCCTGCTGGGCCTAACGGAGCCGGTAACAGGCGACGTCAGGCAGCGGTGGAAAAACGTCCTGCTGGTAGCATTTGGCCAGCAAAAAATGTTCAAAAATTGGATCCCTGCCGTCCTCCATTTCTTCATTTATGCGGCTTTCGTGATAACCCAGATCGAGCTGATCGAAATTCTGGTAGATGGCATTTCGGGCAGCCACCGTTTTTTCCTTCCGCTTTTGGGAGGCTTTTATACCTTCATCATCAATTTTATTGAAATATTGTCGGTATTGGCCCTGATCGGCACCCTCATTTTTCTTGCCCGTCGGAACCTGCTGCGCCTTCCCCGGTTTACACGTCCGGAACTGCGGGGATGGCCGTTCAAAGATGCAAATATTATTCTCGTTCTGGAGATTTTCCTGATTTTTTTCATTTTTCTGATGAACAGCGCCGATATGGCCCTACACGACAATGCGTATGGCTTTTGGGTGAGTGGGCTAATTTCGCCAATTTGGGCCGGCACAGACGTCTCTACCCTCCACCTTATGGAGCGGATAGGGTGGTGGGGCCATGTACTGGTCGTTTTCGGGTTTCTCAACTACCTGCCATATTCTAAACACTTGCACATCGTTCTGGCTTTTCCCAATACCTATTACGCAAAGCTTTCACCTCGAGGGGAGATGGAAAATATGCCTGCGATTATGAACGAGGTAAAGTCTATGCTGGGATTGGCAGAAACTCCTGCATCGGATACCGGAGAATTACCGGAGTTTGGGGCGTCTGATGTCACCTCCTTGAGTTGGAAAAACCTGCTGGATGCCTATAGTTGTACAGAATGCGGACGGTGTACCGCTTCCTGTCCGGCAAATATCACCGGCAAAAAGCTGTCGCCCCGCAAAATCGTGATGGATATCCGTGATCGTGCAGAGGAAGTTGGCAAAAAAATCAGGAGCGGAGATAAGTCTTTTGCCAAAAATCCGGAGCTTGCCCTCTCAGCTTCCAATTTCAGCGATGGCAAAAGTTTGCTCGACCTGATTTCCCCGGAAGAACTCCATGCCTGCACGACCTGCAATGCCTGCGTGGAAGCCTGTCCGGTCCTGATTAATCCATTGGATCCAATCCTGAAAATGCGGCGCTATGAAATCCTGACCTTATCTCAGGGTCCTTCGGATTGGTTGCCAATGTTCAATAGTATGGAAAACAGCGGCGCTGCCTGGGCCATGCCTATAGAACGGGATGCCTGGCGAAATCAGCATTAATTACACTTAAAAATAACCGTATCTATTTACCGGTAGTGTCTGCGGCTTCGCCGCGAAGGATTTTATTTGGGGTTGTGTAAAAAGGTTTTTGCCGCCTACGGCGGCAGAATATTCTTCT
>JBMOJO010000220.1:0-6095 GCA_049315745.1 Saprospiraceae bacterium
GAGACACGTCATTTTCATGATTTCGCTTCGCGAAATCATGAAAATGACGTGTCTCACAAAAGAACCTTCCTTCGCCGCAGGCGGCGCTTTCTCATTACCTCCACATTCTGCATAACAGGCAGCGTTTTTTTCCTGCGTTTCGTTAAGCAAGTAATACTTTCAAGAACAGGAAAGGGTCATCGCTATTTTCCAGGTTAGGGGATAATGGGCCGAAAAGAATGGCGGGAAAGTACTGCGGCAGATTTTGGTCAAATTTATTGCTGTTCAGGCGGTAAAAATATTGTTTTAAGGATCTTTTCTAAGGGCTTTATTATAAAAAGAATGTTAACAGAATTTTAAGAATTTGTATTTCGGCAGTATTTTTGCCGCAGCTTGATTTTGATCACTTAATTAAAAATTGGATTAGCATGAAAAAACACTTACTAGCACTTGTGCTGGGGGTTCTGTCCTTTGCCGCAATGGCACAGCGTACAGTTACCGGCAAAGTGACCGACGGCAAGGGCGAGCCCCTAATCGGTGCCAGTGTTCTGGTGAAGGGTTCTTCTACCGGTTCGGTTACCGATCTTGATGGTTCGTACAGCATCAATGTACCTGCAGGGGAGCAGACCCTCGTATTCAGTTACACGGGTTATGTGACCAAAGAAGTGCTTACTACCGCAACGAACGTCATTGACGTCGTACTGGATGAAAGTGCTGAAACCCTTTCTGAAGTCGTTGTAACGGCTCAGGGTCTCCGCAGGGACAAGAAAGCGCTTGGTTATGCAGTTTCCACCGTAGATGAGAAGGCACTGGCCGATCGCCCGCAGGCGGACGTGGCAAGGGTACTTCAAGGGAAGGTTCCTGGGGTAAACATTACCCAGACTTCCGGGGTTTCCGGTACGGGTACCAACATCATCATCCGCGGGTACTCTTCGATTACCGGTTCTAACCAGCCACTTTTCGTTGTGGACGGGGTACCGTTCAACTCCAACACCAACTCCCGGGGCGGTTTTACCCAGGGCGGTCAGCAAGCATCCAGCCGCTTCCTCGACATTGATCCTAACTCCATTGAGAGTGTGAGCGTGTTGAAAGGTCTTGCGGCAACGGTAACCTATGGTGACCAGGGCCGCAACGGGGTAATCCTGATTACGACCAAGAGCGGCAGCAAGAATGCCCGCAAGGCACAGTTCCAGCTTACACAGTCGTATTTTACCAACACTGCCCACCTACCGCGTTATCAGAACGATTATGTTGGTGGTTTCCAGCAGAACCTGGGCTACTTCTTCAGCAACTGGGGCCCTACCCTGGAGGAGGCTAAAATCTATCCTTCCCAGAATACCAACCCTGCACTGACCAATCACCCATACGCCTTTCTGTCGAATGCGGCCCTCCGCAACGCCATGGCGCCTTATGTGGCATCGGTAAGCCCTTACACTATGGTGGCTTTTCCGAACAACGTCAGCGACTTTTTCCGCACGGGGAATATTTACAACACCTCCCTCAACGTTTCCGGGGGCGGGGAAAACATCAGCTACAATATTTCTGCCGGCTATCTCGACGAAGGTGGTTACGTGGCCGAAAACGGCCTGAAGAAAATCAACCTGGGTACGGGGATCAGTGCAAAGCTCAGCAACCGCCTCACGCTGAACACGTCCTTCAACTTCGCCAATACAGACCAGGTTTCTCCACCGATCAGCTCAGGTACAGGGAACAACGCCAATGGATCGCCTTCCATCTTTGCCAACGTGATGTTCACTCCACGTCAGGTGGACCTCATGGGCTGGCCCTATGAAAGCCCTGTAGACGGCAGCACGGTGTATTTCCGGAGTGGCAACGATATCCCGAACCCACGCTGGATCCTGGCCAACTATAAGACGACCGGCCTCGTAAACCGTATCTTCTCGGCCACAACACTGAATTATCAGTTGGCACAAGGTGTCTCCCTCTTGTACAAGCTTGGGATAGATACTTACGCAGAATCTCAGGAATACCGCTACAACAAGGGCGGTGTGGACCTCGTTACCGGTTTTTACAATACCCGCGATATTCAGAACACGATCTGGGACAACAGCGCAATCCTGTTGTTTGAGAAGAAGCTGAGCAGCAAGATCTCTTCTACTGCAAAACTTGGCGGTAACGTGCGTTTTGACGACTATCGGGTGGTCAGCACCAACAGCCAGAACCAGTTGGCGCGCAACCTCTTCCGCCACAGCAACTTCATTGACAACGTCTCCAGCGATTTTATCGAAGAGCAGACCCGTATGGGGGTTTTCGGCGAAGTTACGATGGACTACAGCAACTTCCTCTTCCTGAACGTCGCAGCGCGTAATGACTGGACTTCGACGGTTGAGCAGGAATACCGCAGTATCTTCTATCCTTCTGCGAGCTTGTCCTTCCTCCCGACTTCGGCTTTCTCCAATTTTGGCGGAAGCACGATTAATTACATGAAAATCCGCGCCGGGATTGGAACTTCTGCCGGGTTCCCTTCTCCATATTCTACGCGCAGCGTACTTGGCCAGAGTTCCCGTGCATGGCTGAATGCAGCAGGAGCTGCCCTTCAGTCGCACACCGTGGCCGACTTCCTCGGCAACCCGAACCTCAAGCCTGAGCTTCATACGGAGTACGAATTGGGGATTGAAAGCAAATTCTTCAACAACCGCTTCGGCATTGACCTGACGGTTTACCGCAGGAATACCCGCGACCTCATCACCAACTCCCCGCTCGACCCATCTACCGGATATGGCAATACCTCTATCAACATTGGCCAGATCCGCAACGAGGGTATCGAACTTGCCGCTACGATCCGCCCGGTAGCAAGTACCAATTTCAACTGGGACATTACCCTGAACTACAGCCGCAACGTGCCGAAAGTAATTGACCTCGGTGCCGACCTCGACGAAGTGCAGTACACGGGTTTTGTCGGCCTCGGCAACTTTGCCATCCCCGGCAAGCCTTTCGGGATTATCAAGGGGATTGGATACCGCCGCAACGAGCAGGGTGTTCCATTGATTGATGGTGGTGGTAACCTGATTTCAACCGCTGAGCCAATTATCCTGGGCGATCCTAATCCGGCGTTCCTGAGCTCCATTATCAACGGGTTTTCCTACAAGGGCCTGACACTCGAGTTCATGATCTCTTACCGCCATGGTGGTGCCCTTTACAGCAGTACGGCCGGCGCGCTTATGGGTCGTGGTCTGACCGAGGATACCGGTCTTTCGAATGGTTACGACCGCGCCCAGACCTTCATCTTCCCAGGTGTAAAGGCTGATGGAACGCCTAACAATATCCAGATGACCGCAGCAGACGTCGGCTTCAACAACCTCTATTTCTTTGGTGACGAAGGCCGTATCTTTGATGGTACTACTATTCGTCTGCAGGAATTGTCCCTTTCCTATACCCTGCCTCAGAATGTAGTCAGCAAAACGCCGTTCAAAGGGGTGTCCCTTTCGGTTTCCGGTAACAACCTTTGGTACTATGCCTTTAATATGCCAAGAGGGTTGAACTTCGATACCGACAACCTGGGTCTTGGCGTTGGTAACGGCCTTGGGTTTGAATTCCTGACGGGTCCTAGCGCACGCCGGATTGGCGGAACCTTAAAGCTGACCTTCTAATGCCGGTCGGCGCATGTTTTTTAACATAATGAAAAAAAAACAACAATGATTCGCAAAATAAAAATATTGGCCCTTGTGTTGGGGACGATGCTGGCCGGCTCCTGCGAACTGGACCTGCTGGAGAACCCCAACGCTGTAACCTTGAACAATGCGGATGTGAACTTTTTCCTGAACCGCGTTCTCCTTGACTATTCGGGCAACTTCAACGCTTTCAGCGATCCGGGCATGCGCCTCACCCGCATGCTCAATGCAGGCGCTGCCATTTATGACAACGCCGTATCGCCATCTTCTTCCAATGGAAGATGGTCCAGCTCTTATTCGAATATCCTACAGGACGTGAAGTCGCTGATCCCTATTGCGGAGAACTCCAAGTTGTTTATTCACGCAGGTATCGCGCGCACCATCCGCGCGGCCGTGCTCATGCAACTCGTAGATTCTTTCGGAGATGTTCCTTTTGCAGAAGCCCTCGATAACGCCAACTTTAACCCAGGCGTTACCAAAGCAGCGGATGTATATAAAGCAGCGCTCGCCGACCTGGACAAGGCTGCCGAGAATTTTGCGGCTACTTCCCAGGCGTCTCCTTCCAGTGATCTCATCTTTGGCGGTAACACGGATAGCTGGATTCGCACCGTGAACTCCCTGAAGCTGAAGTACTGGTTGAACCTGCGTCTGATTGACAAGGCCGGTGCGACTTCTGCCATCAATGCCCTGATCGCGCAGAACCGCATGATTTCCACTGCAGCCCAGAACTTTAACTTCCGTTTTGGCGCCAACCTCTCCAACCCGGATACGCGCCATCCGCGTTATGCCGGGCAGTACAGCCCGACGGGCGGTGGGGATTACCAGTCGAATTCTTACATGGCGTTCATGTTTTCTTCCAAGGGTTTCCCTGATCCAAGGATGCGCTATTATTTTTATCGCCAGACGACGCGCAACCCAACGGACGTTAACCAGTTGCGCTGCATCACCAACGCAAAGCCCTCTCATTACGGGGCCAACGACGTATTCTGTTTGCCGACCAACATTGGCTACTGGGGCCGCGACCACCTGAGCAACGAAGGTATTCCACCGGATGGCCTGCTGCGTACGGCATGGGGCCTCTATCCTGCAGGTGGTCTGTATGACAACGATGCCAACCGTGGCGTTTCCCTCGTAGCAGGGGCCGGTGGCGCTGGAGTACATCCAATTATGACCCGCTCTTTCGTGAATTTTATGCTTGCAGAAGCTGCCCTTACCCTAGGCACCAGCGGCGATGCCCGAGCATACCTGAAAACGGCAGTGGAGAACTCTTTCGCCGATATCCGCGCTTTTGCTATGGCTTCTACGGAAGCTTCCAAAATCACGGCGTTCGAAGCGGAGAAGTCCATCAACTGGGCCAGCAGCGTAACACAATATGTGGATAAAGTCCTCGCTGACTATGATGCGGCAGATGCGGCAGGGAAACTGAATGTTATCGCATCAGAATACTGGGTAGCTCTTTTCGGAAACGGTATCGAGGCCTATAACCTCTACCGCCGTACCGGGATGCCAAGCGGACAGCAGCCTGCCCTCGATCCGAACCCAGGCCCGTTCGTGCGTTCCTATTACTATCCGAACAACTACATCGTAAATAACCGGAACGCGGTACAGAAGGCCAATTCTACCGTACAGGTATTCTGGGACAACAATCCCGCCAACTTTATCAAGTAATTTTGTAAACCAGGTAAAAAGCGAATTCGCATGAAAAATATATTTAAGCTTGGGGCGCTTTTGCTCGCTGTTGTGCTTACTGCCTGCGAAACTGAAATGATCGAGCGTTTCGACGAGTTCAATTTCGAGCAGGGCGGGTATATGCGCACCGTGACACCGCTGTCCACCACTTTTACCGTAAGTAAGGCGAATATGGCTGGGACGAGACTGGAAATGGTACTCGAAGCCGTAACGCCCAATTTCGGAGCAGAATTTGACCGCTACGAAATGTCCATCGCTTTTGTGGACGCTACGCCGGCAAACGGATCCAACAGCAGGACTGCAGTAGCTTTCAAAACCTACGCTTCCTCACAGTTTACCCCCGATGCCCAGACGAAGTACCCACGTCTGACGGTCTCTATTCCGGGGAAGGAAATGCAGGATAAATTTGGCCTCACCGATGCCCAGATTTCTGCAACGGACCGCTTTGAAATTACAGCAACGATGTTCCTCAAGAATGGCAAATCGTACAACCGCAGTAATACCAGTGTAAACATTACGGGTGGTGCGTTCTATAACTCTCCATTCTTCTACCGGGTGAATATCGGGAATTAATAGAAGTACTTTTTGATGAAAAAACAGGGCCGGTCCTCCTTGCGGGGCACCGGCCTTGTTTTTTTCGGTCTTCAGATAAAGAACATCATTTAAAGCTGTTTCATAGTCGGGGTAGTGTAAAAAGTCTTATTTCGGCGCTTCGCGCCAAATAATCATTTAAAACCGCGGAGGTTGTGTAAAAAGGTTTTTTACGGCGCTTCGCGCCAAATTATGTTTTGAGAG
>JBMOJO010000221.1:0-6089 GCA_049315745.1 Saprospiraceae bacterium
GGAATGGTCTATTTATCAGGGGTATCAGGGTTGTGTGAAAAGTCTTTTGCCGCCTGCGGCGGCAGAATATTTTTCTTAAACCGACGCGTTTTTCATGATTTTGCGAAGCAAAATCATGAAAAACACGTCGGTTTCAAACTTAAATTTGGAGCGAAGCGCCGTAAAAAACCAATCAGGAAATAAATATGCAGAAGCGGCAAGTGTTTTATGGGATTGCGGCGGGGATAGTTTGTGTAGGTTACTACCTGGTTTTTTACCTTATTGAGAAAAAGCTGTTTTTCCACCCCGGGGTTTATTGGAGTTCCTGGCTGCCTTTTCTGGGGGTTATGGTTTTTGCCACACTGCGGGACCGCAAAATGGTTGAAGGGCCGTACGCTCTGCGTCAGGCGCTCAAGACCTGTTTCTCCGTCTTTGTAATCGGCTCGGCGATTTTCCAGTGTTTTTATTACATTTTGTTTAATTTTGCCGATCCTTCGCTGGTACAGATCCAGCAGGAAGTAATCCGGGAAAGCCTCGAATACTATCGCGCAAACCTGGGCGACCGCGTAGTGGGGCAACTGGAACAGGGTGCGGCAGCAGATCGCCTGAAATACGGTCTGGGCACAGCGGTCCAGAGCTTCGCCCGCAGTGCGATCGGTGGTTTCATCGTATCCCTCGCTTTGGCATTTGCCCTAAAAAAAGAATGATCGGCATGGCAGTCGAAAAAGATATCTCTGTGGTCATACCCCTCCTGAATGAAGAGGAGTCGCTTCCGGAACTGGAGGCCTGGATCCGCCGGGTGATGGAGGCGAACCGGTTTTCGTATGAGATTATCTTTATAGACGACGGGAGTACGGATGGGTCGTGGGGAATCATCCGGCAGCTGAGTACGGCCCACCCGGGTATCGTAGGGATCAAATTCCGGCGCAACCATGGGAAATCCGCTGCACTGCACACGGGTTTTCAGGAAGTGCGCGGAAGGGTCGTGATTACCATGGACGCGGATTTACAAGACAGCCCCGAGGAGATCCCCGCACTATACCGGATGGTCGCACATGAGGGGTACGACCTGGTGTCGGGCTGGAAAAAGAAGCGCTACGACCCAGTGATGAAAACGCTCCCTTCCAAATTTTTCAATGCCATTACCCGCAGCATCAGCGGGATCCAGCTCAATGATTTTAACTGTGGTTTAAAAGCTTACCGGCGCGAAGTGGTACAGAGTATTGAAGTGTATGGGGAGATGCACCGTTATATCCCGCTGCTGGCCAAGTGGGCAGGTTTTAAAAAGATCGGGGAAAAGGTCGTCGAGCACAGGGCGCGCAAGTACGGGAGCAGCAAGTTTGGTCTGGAGCGCTTTATCAACGGCTTCCTGGACTTGATGTCCATCACTTTTGTAGGCCGCTTTGGCAAGCGTCCGATGCATTTTTTTGGTACCCTGGGTACCTTGCTCTTTTTTTTGGGGTTTATTGCGGCGGTTTATCTCGGCGTCAATAAGCTGTATGCCTTATCCAAAGGTATTCCTGCCCTGTTGATTGCCAACAACCCCTTTTTCTACCTGGCGCTTACCTGTATGGTCATCGGGGCTCAGCTCTTTCTGGCGGGCTACCTGGCAGAATTGGTCGTGCGGGGGGCGGCTAACCGGAACCAGTATTATATTGAGGACATGCTGGGCGACAGAGCGAAGTAAAACGCGCCATCGTATGCAGTGTCAATCGTTTGATTAAAAAGAAAAAAGATGAACAAGGCCATTAGTAAAGTTATTTTGGTTCATTTCGTTGCCGTAGGCATATTCTTCCTGTTGAACGCACTTTTTTTTGCGCCCCAGTTCAGCGGGAAAGTACCCAGACAAACCGATATCCAATCCTATAATACCGCCTCTCGGGAAGCTGAAGCCTACCGGCAAAAAGAGGGCGAACAATTACTCTGGACAGATGCCATGTTTGGGGGAATGCCCACCTATCAGATTTCCATGTCCCCTCCGGGAAATCACCTCAAAATGGTTTTCAGCGTCCTTCAATTGGGTTTCCAATATCCCTTTGGCGTTTTCTTTGCCATGATGCTTGGCTTTTATATCATGCTGGTCGTTTTTGGGGTTAACCCGGCGCTGGCGATTGTTGGGGGGATAGCGTATGGGTTTACGACAAACAGCCTCATCCTTTTTGAGGCCGGGCATAACACCAAGCTCGGGGTACTCTCTTTGATCCCATTGGTTGTTGCCGGTTTATATCTTTTGTATGATCGGAAAAAATTATTGTGGGGCCTTGTTTTGCTGGGTATTGCCGCCGGGGCCAGTCTGATCGGCAATCACATCCAGATGACCTACTATTTTTTGCTTACGGTCGTGGTTTATGCGCTAATCAGGCTTATAGAGGCAATAAAGACAAAAACCCTGGGGATGTGGCTGGGTTCCAGCGGTATAGCGGTTATCGCATCGGTATGCGCGATTGGGTCGGCAGCTTCCCTGTTCTGGCCTACATACGAATATTCCCGGGACACCATGCGGGGCGAGCCCATTCTCAAAGCAACGGAGAAAGTAGATGCCTCGAGCAGCAGTACTGTTGATGGCCTCGGCTGGGATTATGCGATGCAATGGAGCAATGGCCTGGCTGATGTCGCAGCGACCATTATCCCTCGATTTGCAGGTGGGGCATCAGGAGAGAAGGTAAAAGAAGGGGCGACTTACAATGCACTCCGCAGCTCCGGGATGCAGCTGAACCCGGATGGGTCTATGGACCTTCCATTGTACTGGGGCAGCCTGCCATTTACCAGTGGGCCCTCATATTTTGGCGCGGTTGTTTGTTTCTTATTCATTTTCGGACTTTTCCTCGTCAGAGATTCCATAAAGTGGTGGGCAGGCCTGGCAGTGCTTTTGACCGTCCTGCTTTCGTTTGGCCGCAATCAGGAGTGGCTTCAGCGGGCATTTTTTGAACTTGTGCCGCTGTACAATAAATTTCGGGCTCCGAGCTCGATATTGAGCGTTACGGCCTTTTTTCTTCCTTTACTGGGTACCTGGGCCGTTGCCGATTTGATCCGGCGGGGCAATGAAGGTACGGGAGTCAAGCGTGCCCTGAAATGGGCTTTCGGGGTTTCCGGGGGGCTTGTTCTGTTTTTTGCCCTTTTGGGCGGCACTTTGTTTGATTTTACCGGTGCGGGTGATGCTTCCTATCCGAAAGAACTGCAGGCCTTACTTCAGCAGGACCGCAAGGCTTTCCTGGGCAAGGATGCCTGGCGATCCTTTTTATTCATTGCAGCCGCAGCGGGCCTGATATGGGCTTACGTGTCCAGATTTATTCGCCCGCTTGCCCTCGCTGCCGGTTTAGGCCTCCTGATCACCGTTGACCTTTGGACGGTAGGGCGACGTTATGTCGGGGCGGATACGTTTTTTCCCAAAAGTAATATTGAGGCGCAGTTCCAGCCGCGACCGGTTGACCAGGAAATTCTCAACGCGGAAAAAAGCAGAGGGGATTACCGCGTGCTGGATCTTTCGATCAATACGTTCAATTCCAGTCAAACGAGCTATTTCCACAATACGATCGGGGGCTATCACGCGGCAAAAATGCAGCGGTATCAAGACCTCATTGATTTTCACATTTCCAAAAACAACTTCAAGGTGCTGGATATGCTCAATGGGAAATATATCATCACCCAGGAGCAGCAGCTACAGCAGAACCCCAATGCTTTGGGGCCGGTATGGCTGGTTGATTCCGTAATTATGGTCAAGACGCCCAACGAAGAAATTGAAGCATTGAACGGGTTCGAACCAGCGCGGCATGCGGTAGTCCTCGACCAGGAGTTCGGTGGATATATCGGGAATTTCGATCCGCAGCAAGGCGGTACGATCCGGCTTGCCGAATACGATCCACAGCATTTGGTATATGATGCGGATGTTCCCTCGGAACAACTGGCTGTTTTTTCGGAAATCTGGTATGGCCCCGATAAAGGCTGGAAAGCAAAAATTGACGGAAAAGAGGTAGCCCATATCCGTGCAGATTATGCCTTGCGCGCGCTCAGGGTCCCCGCCGGCAACCATAAAATTGAGTTTGTTTTTGAGCCGAAATCGGTAGTTCTGGGTGGAAAAATTTCAGGGATGGCCTCCCTTTTACTCCTTTTCGGCCTCATCGTCATCTCCCTGCAAACGCTATATACCTGGTTCAGGAACCCTGTTCTTCCAGCCTATCTGACCCCCCTGCAAACGGACAATCCACCTGTTGCCGCAAAGGAAAAAATCCTTTCAGGGAAGGTCGCCAACGTAAACCACAAAAAAAGTGTTACGGAAAAGAAAAAGGGGGGGAATAAGCGATAATGGCGAAGCAGAAAAAAGTCCTGATCGTGACGTACTACTGGCCGCCGGCAGGTGGGCCGGGGGTCCAGCGGGTACTTAAATTTGTTAAATATCTGCCGGATTTTGGCTGGGAACCCATCGTGCTGACCGTCAGGAATGGAGAATTCCCGGCTATTGACGAGACGCTAATAGCGGATATTCCACCGGGATGTAGGGTTTACCCGACAAGTTCTTTCCAGGTTTTCAATATTTTTAAATGGCTTAAGGGTTCAAAGCGGGATGCCAAAATCGAAACATTCATTTTCAGCAACAAAAATCCAAAGTTTTTTGATCGTCTGTCCTTCTGGATCCGCCAAAACATTTTCGTTCCCGATGCCCGGGTTGGCTGGGTACCCTTTGCATTCCGAAAGGGCCTCGAAATCATTCAGCAGGAAAAGCCGGTGCTGATTTTCTCTTCTTCTCCCCCGCACTCCCTCCAATTGGCCGCGATGAAACTGGCCAGGGAAACGGGATTGCCCTGGGTGGCGGATTTAAGAGACCCCTGGATTGACGCTTTCTGGGATAAAGACCTGAAGCGCACGTTGCTGGCACAGCAGCGGAATGTCGCCATGGAAAAGCGTGTAATACGGGAGGCCTCCGCCGTAGTAACCGTAAGCAAAGGCTGCCGAGATCTGCTGGTTAAAGAACCGCGTCCGGACGTTCATGTCATTCCCAATGGGTTTGATCCTGATGACTTTACCGTCAAAAAGCAAAAGTCCGGAAATTTCCGCATTGTTTACTCCGGCCATATCTCCGCAGATCAAAATCCCGAAAATTTCTTTGAGGCCCTGGCAGCGCTTAAAAGTCTTTACGGTTCAGTTCTGGATGTTCGATTCTATGGGGGCCTGGAAGCGTCAGTCGCTCAAACGATCCAAAAGCTCGGGATCGGGGATATCGTCCACCTCAATCCTTATGTATCGCATCAGGAGAGCATCGTCAATATTACCCAGGCAGATGTATTGCTCCTGTTAATCCCGCGAATAAACAGTAAGGGGATTGTTACGGGTAAAATTTACGAGTATTTGGCAACAAATAATTTAATTTTGGGCATCGGGGATGAATCCGGAGACGCTGCGGCCATCTTAGCGGCTTGTAATGCCGGGATGATGGTGGATTATTCGAGGGACCTGGCCCCGTTGCTAAGTAGCTTGATCGAAGATTGGAAAGCAGGCCGCGAAAGGCAGGTTGACCGGGACGCAATCGCCGGCTACAGCAGGGTTCGGCAGGCGGAACAGTTGGCCGGAATATTTGACCATCAACTTCAAAACTACCGATGAGCAGTAATTATGATGCACACCCCAGCGCCGTTATTGACGAGCCGGCAGAAATAGGCGAGGGGACGCGGATATGGCATTTTTGCCATATTATGGCTAATTCCCGTATCGGGGCAGGTTGCAGCCTGGGGCAGAATGTTTTTGTGGCCGCCAGGGTTGTGATCGGCAATAACGTTAAAATCCAGAACAATGTATCGCTCTATGAAGGCGTAATCTGTGAAGACGATGTCTTCCTGGGCCCTTCCATGGTCTTTACCAATGTATATAACCCCCGGAGTGCGGTCAACCGCAAAGGCGAGTATATGACGACCTTGCTCAAAAAGGGGGTCACGGTGGGCGCCAATGCCACGATCGTCTGCGGCAACACGATTGGGGAATATGCGTTTATCGGTGCCGGTACCGTAGTGCTGCGGGACGTACCGGCATACGCACTGGTCGTCGGCAATCCGGGCCGGCAGATCGGGTGGATGAGCGAACACGGGGAGCGCCTGTATTTTGGCCCGGAAGGGTATGCG
>JBMOJO010000222.1:0-6057 GCA_049315745.1 Saprospiraceae bacterium
ATCCAAATATAATTTGGCGCGAAGCGCCAAGAAAAACCTTTTTACACAACCCCAAACATAATTCGGCGCGAAGCGCCGTAAAAAACCTTTTTGCACAACCCCTTATTCAATTTCTATTCGGTTAAAAAGGCAGTTTCCGGCAGCTTTTGAAGAATTCGAATGTTAAAATGCCTTTTATAAAATCCGGAAATATAATTTTGATTAATTTTGACCATTCGGGTAAGATTATTCAAAACCATATTTCCGATGGATATCTCTACAGAGGAAAAAATTCTGGAAGCCGCGCGGGAGTTGTTTGCCGACAGGGGGTATTCAGGGGTGCGGATGCGGGAGATTGCCGCAAGGGCAGGTATCAACAAGGGCCTGCTGCATTATTATTTCCGGAACAAGGAAGCGCTGTTCATTTCGGTTTTCAAAGAATCTTTTTCCCGGTTTTCCAGGAAGCTCAACGATATCATGGCTTCCGAGCAAAAGCTGCCGGATAAAATAGATACGATCGTAGAAGAATACATGTCCCTGCTGATCGCCAATCCCAACCTCCCCGGGTTCATCATTTCCGAATTACATACCAACACTGCGGCGTTCGTTGGGGAGATCATGTCCCTGCCCGATCGCCCCGACCCCTCGCTGCTGGTCATGCAACTTCATCTCGAAGCACAAATGGGCCGGATCCGGCCAAACGACCCCTTCCACACCGTACTCCACATCCTGTCAATCTGTGCCTTCCCCTTTATCGCAAAACCTATCTTCCAGCGCATTGCAAGGCTCGACGACGAAGGCTACCTGCAGTTGATGCAGCAGCGAAAGGCCGCGATCAAGGATTTTATCCGAAATGCCCTGGTTCCGCTACCATAAACCTGCTGCCCGCATGAAGTCTGTTATATACGACCCGACCGATACGCGCCCCAATATTCAGCAAATTTGACCAAAAAACTAACCCTAAGGGAACCCCGCAAAAGTGCGGTTTGAAAGCTGCCCTGCAGGCCGGCGGCATCGCCCGTGCCTATCGCATTCAACGCCCACAACATTATACCCGATTGCTCACGATTAAAGGTATTTTTTGAAATGAACTATACACACCTGCTTTCGTCCCTCGCGCTCTTATTGCTCGCTCCAGGCTGCACCGAACCGCCTGCCCTGTCCGATGCCTACGGAAATTTTGAAGCCCGGGAAGTAATCGTCGCCGCCGAGCTGACGGGCAAACTGCTCCAGCTAAATATCGCAGAAGGGCAGCACCTCGAAGCCGGGCAAGCCGTCGGGCTCATAGATACCGTACCCCTCGACCTCCGAAGGCTGCAACTACAATCCATCATCGCCGCAACCGGACAAAAAACCCAGGATGCCTCCGCCCAGATCGCCGTACTCGAAGCACAGGGACAACATCTGGAACGCGAAATCCGGCGCACCGCCGCCCTGCTGGAGCGCCAGGCCGCAACCCCTCAACAACTCGACGATCTCAAAGACCAGCGCGAAATCGTCCGCCGCCAAATCCTCGCCGCCCAAAGCCAGGAAAATACTGCCAATCGCAGCATCCGCGCTGAAATTGCCCCGCTGAAAGCTCAAATCCATCAGGTAGAAGATCAAATTGCCCGATGCTACCTGAAAAACCCAGTATCCGGGACCGTCCTCGCAAAACTGGCCGAAGGCGGTGAAGTCGCCATTGCCGGCAAACCGCTCTATAAAATCGCAGACCTGCGGCAGATGACCCTCCGGGCATACGTCAGCGGCGAACAACTGCCAAAAATTAAAATTGGCCAGATGGTCAAAGTATTGATTGACGAATCCAAAGATACCAACCGCGCCCTGAGCGGCCGCCTTGCCTGGATATCCGATCAGGCAGAATTTACACCCAAGACCATCCAGACGAAAGCTGCACGCGTCAACCTGGTATATGCGGTCAAAATCCTGGTAAACAACGACGGCTCCCTCAAAATCGGAATGCCGGGAGAAGTCATATTTCCCTAAACCCCTCCAACTGAAAATTCAAAACAGATGTACGGAATCGAAATAAATGCCCTTAGTAAATCTTATCCCGGCATCCAGGCGCTGGACAAGGTCAGCGTCGCCGTGCCGCAGGGTGGGTTGTTTGGCCTCATCGGCCCCGACGGCGCCGGTAAGACCAGCCTCATCCGCATCCTGGCCACCTTACTGCTCCAGGATGGCGGAGCTGCCCGCATCGAAGGCTTCGATACCCAAAAGGACTATGCCCGTATCCGAAAAATAATCGGCTACATGCCCGGGAAATTCTCCCTGTACGAAGACCTCAGCGTAGAAGAAAACCTGCACTTTTTTGCCCGGCTCTTCGGCACCCGCGTCAAGGATAACTTCGACGTGATCCGGGATATCTACCTCCAGATCGAGCCCTTCAAAAAACGCAGGGCAGGTAAACTATCCGGCGGAATGAAACAAAAACTCGCGCTCTGCTGCGCCTTAATCCACCGTCCAAGGGTACTGCTGCTCGATGAGCCCACTACCGGCGTGGACCCCCTTTCGCGAAAAGAATTCTGGAATATCCTCGACCGGCTGAAAACCCAGGGCATTACCATGCTCGCGGCAACCCCCTACATGGATGAAGCAGCCCGCTGCGACCGGGTCGGCCTGATTCACAAGGGGCATATCCTCCAATGTGCAGCGCCGGCGGACATTATCTCCGCATGGAACCGCCCGCTGCTGGCCATACACAGCACTACGCCGCAAAGACTGCTGCAATACCTGCGCCAACAACCCTGGGCCCACAGCGTCTATTCCTTCGGCTATGCCCTCCATCTCGCCCTCCGGTACCCCCTGCAGCCCGAAGCGGTCGTCCAGAGGTTATCCGCCGATGGCTTCCACGACCTCAGCGCAATAGAAATCCAGCCATCCATCGAAGATTGCTTTATAGAATACATCCGCGCCTCCACATTTCCTGCACCCGCATAAAACCCTCGATATGCCACACGCCATCCATACCGAAGCGCTCACCAAGCGTTTCGGCAATTTCACCGCAGTTAACGGCATCACTTTCGATGTCCGGGAAGGGGAAATTTTCGGTTTCCTCGGCGCCAACGGAGCCGGAAAAACCACGGCGATCAGAATGCTCACCGGGCTCTCGAGGCCCAGCTCCGGCATCGCCCTGGTAGGTGGCTTCGACGTCTGTCGCCATGCCGAGCAAGTCAAGCGCAATATCGGATACATGAGCCAGCGCTTTTCCCTCTACGATGACCTCACCGTCGCCGAAAACATCGAATTCTATGGCGGGACCTACGGCCTGGGCTTCAGGGAAATCCGGCAGAAACGGCGTACACTCCTCCGGGAGCTCGCCCTCGAAGCCGTCCAGCATACCCTGGTGCGCGCCCTGCCCTTGGGGTGGAAACAGCGGCTCGCTTTTTCCATCGCCATGCTCCACGGGCCCGGGATTGTATTTCTCGACGAGCCCACTTCGGGCGTAGATCCCCTCACCCGCCGTCAATTCTGGGAAACCATCAGCGCCACTGCATCCACAGGCATTACGTTCTTCGTTACTACCCACTATATGGACGAAGCAGAATACTGCGACCGGATCTCCATCATGTCGGAAGGCCGGCTGATTGCCATAGACCGTCCGGATGCCCTCAAAAAACAATTTCAGGCCACTTCCGTGGAAGATATTTTTCTGAAGATTGCCCGCGGCAACACCCTGAAGCCATGAAGCAGACCGGGATCATTTTCCTCAAAGAATGCTTCCACATCCTTCGGGATGGCCGCACCTTGCTGTTGCTGATCGGACTGCCCGTCGTCCAGATCCTTCTTTTTGGCTTTGCGATTACCACCGATATCGTAAACACCCGCATTGCGATCCTGGACCCCTCGCGCGACCCCTTCAGCGGCGAAATACAACAGCGCCTTCTGGCCTCGGGATATTTCCGGCTCGAGGAGCACTCACCGGATATCGCATCCATCGAACGCGCATTCCGGGAAAACCGTATCAAAATGGCCGTGGTCTTCCCGGAAGGGCTACAGGAAAAGTTGCTCCGCGGTGACCGGCCCCAAATACAGCTCATTGCCGATGCCGGCGAACCGAACACCGCGACCACCCTAGTCAGTTATGCAGAGGCGATTCTTATGGACTTTGCCCTGGAAAAAACCGGGCCGGAGTTGCCGCGGGCCGGCATCCGTACAGAAATCCGGATGCAGTACAACCCGGAAATGAAAAGCGCCTACCTGTTTGTGCCGGGCGTTATGACCATCGTCCTCATGCTCATCTGTGCCATGATGACCTCCATCGCCATTACCCGGGAAAAAGAACGGGGCACGATGGAACTCTTGCTGGTGTCGCCGGTCAAACCCGTCTTCCTCATCCTCGGGAAAGTTGCCCCCTATTTTATCCTAGGTATGGTGATCGCAGCAATCACCCTCCTGCTCGGCTTATCCGTATTCGACGTTCCGGTACGGGGGAGCTTTGGACTACTTGGTGCCATTACCGTTTTGTTTGTCCTGACCTCCCTCGGCCTGGGCATCCTCATTTCTACGCGTACCGACAGCCAGATGGTGGCTATGATGCTCTCCATGGTCGCGCTCATGCTTCCCGGAATCCTCTTGTCCGGCTTTATCTTCCCGATAGCGTCCATGCCTGCCGCCCTGCAATTCCTCAGCCAGGCCATTCCGGCAAGATGGTACCTGAGCGCCCTGAAATCCGTTATGCTGAAAGGTGCGGGAATCGAAACGATCTGGAGGGAGGCCCTGGTACTGGCAGGTATGTGTACGTTTATCCTCGCCCTCGGCATAAAAAATTTCAAAATCAGATTAAATTAGCCATGTGGGTAATTTTTTTTATTGTGCGCAAAGAATTCCGGCAGATATTCCGGCACCGGGTATTGTTGCCCATGATTTTCGTGCTGCCCATCGTCCAGCTATTGATATTGTCCAACGCTGCCGACTACGAAGTCCGCAATATTTACCTGCACATTGCCGACGCCGACCGCTCGGCAACTTCCCATCGGCTGGCCGGAAAATTTGCGGCATCAGACCATTTTGAGCTCACGGGGCATTCCTATACCGGCAAAACGGGGAACGCCGATCTGGAGAGCGGGCGGGCGGATATGGTGCTTGAGATCCCCGCCGGATTTGAACGCAGCCTGTACAGGGAAGGCACCGGCACGCTGCTGCTGAGCGTAAATGCCATCAATGCGACCCAAGCGGGGATAGGGAGCGGATATGCCCAGGCGATCCTCCGGGATTTCAACACCCAACTGACGACCCGCCTGGAGGGGCAGCAGGACAAATCCCGGCAATTCGACGTACGCCCGGTGTTTTGGTACAATCCGACCCTGGAGTATAAAGCGTTTATGGTACCCGGCATCCTGGTTATGCTCGTGACGCTGGTCGGCATGTTCCTTTCGGGTTTGAATATCGTCAAGGAAAAAGAGGTGGGCACCATTGAGCAGATCAACGTCACCCCGATCCGCAAGCGGTATTTTATCGTGGGAAAACTTTTGCCCTTCTGGATAATAGCCCTTGCTGAACTCTCGATCGGATTGGCATTCGGAAAGCTGGTTTTTCAAATCCCGATGGAAGGAAGCCTCGTGGTGATATTTGGATTTGCCGGACTGTACCTCGTTGCCGTATTGGGGATTGGGCTGCTCGTCTCCACGATTTCCACAACGCAGCAGCAAGCCATGTTTATCGCATATTTTATTATGGTCATCTTCATCCTCATGAGCGGGTTGTTCACCCCTATCGAAAGTATGCCAGGGTGGGCCCAAGTGATGACCCGGTTTAACCCCATCGCCTATTTTGTAGAAGTCATGCGCATGGTCATGCTGAAAGGGAGCGGATGGTACGAGATCCGTTGGCACTGTGCGGCAGTGGCCGGGCTCGCCGTGGCCGTCAACGGCCTGGCCGTTTTGAACTACCGAAAACGAGGGGCTTGAGCAGACTTGTTGCGATGGGATGCTCATGGGTTAAAACAGCTCTTTTTTGCCCACACCGGGCCTTTTTTCGGTTACGGGGTGGTGTGAAAAGGCTTTTGCCGCCTGCGGCGGCAAAATATTCTTCTGAGGGACACGTCATTTTCACGATTTCGCTTCGCGAAATCGTGAA
>JBMOJO010000030.1:0-25724 GCA_049315745.1 Saprospiraceae bacterium
GGCGTGCCGGTAGAAGTCGTCGCGATTGTTGCCCCGCTGCATTTGTTCATGCAGTTTTGGTACCATACCCGGCATATTGGTAAAATGGGCTGGTTGGAACATATCATTGTCACCCCTTCCCACCACCGGGTACACCATGCCATCAACCCTGAGTACATTGACAAGAACTATTCGCAGATACTTATCATCTGGGACAAGCTGTTTGGCACCTTTCAGGAAGAAAAAGCAGATGTTCCGCCGGTTTATGGCATCACTCGGCCCACTTCTACCTGGAACCCCATCCGCATCAATTTCCAGCACCTGGCCTTGTTGATAAAAGATGCCTGGCGGACGAGCGACTGGCGGGACAAGCTCCGGATATGGTTTATGCCCACCGGATGGCGGCCTGCCGATGTAGAACAAAATTTTCCCGTCCATAAAATCGAGGACGTCTATAACTTTGAAAAGTACAATCCCGATCACAGCAAAGGCCTCCAGGTCTGGTCATTCGTCCAGATGCTGCTGGTACTGTTCTACGTGATCCACTTGTTCAGCAACATCGCCGCTATTGGGAGCCCTGGCATTTTTTTCTATGGGCTGTATATTTTCCTGATGATCTATGCCATGACCGAGTTAATGGATGTCAGTCGCTACGCCCCGGTTTGGGAAGCGCTGAAATCCGTCTTTGCCCTATGGCTGGTCTTCAGCCAGGGAGGGTGGTTTGGAATTGAAAAAATCCATCCGCTGCTTCCTGCATTGATCGTTTCTTTTCAACTCACAGGTATTGCCCTTTCCCTTTATTTCACGCGCACGGAGCGCCCGCTGGCGATAGGCTGAGGCGTATAGCGCGAATGTTGCCGGAAGGGGGCTATTGTGGGTAAACAAGCCTGTTTTTTCCTTGCTCCCCGACCTGCTGCAGCGGTCGGACAAACTCATCTGTCATGCCACAAGCGTTTATTGTTGATGGGATCCGCTCCCCTATCGGCAAGCTGGGAGGCGGCCTCGCGCAGGTCCGTGCCGACGACCTGGCCGCGCACGTACTCAAGGCCCTGGTGGAACGTTTTCCCGCTATCCCGCCACGAGCATATTCCGAGGTAATCATGGGCTGTGCCAACCAGGCAGGTGAAGATAACCGCAACATCGCCAGGATGGCCCTTTTGCTCGCAGGCCTCCCCTGCACAGTTCCGGGAGAAACGGTAAACCGGCTATGCGCTTCGGGCATGGCTGCCTGTATCCACGCAGCGCGGGCTATACAGTGCGGCGATGGCGAGGTGTATCTCAGTGGGGGAGTCGAGCACATGACCCGGGCACCATGGGTGATGTCCAAATCTGCACAGCCCTTTGGCCGGGATATACAACTGTTTGATACCAGCTTTGGATGGCGCTTTATAAATCCGCGGATGCAGCAATCCTTCGGCACGGACAGCATGGGGGAAACGGCTGAAAATCTCGCCACGCTCTACGGGATAAGCCGGGAAGACCAGGACCTATTTGCTTTTTCCTCGCAGGTAAAGGCTGCCAAAGCGCAGGAGAGCGGCAGATTTTCAAAAGAAATAGCACCTTTGGAAATACCTATTCTTAAAAACCGAAGCCAATTTTTTGAACACGATGAATTTCTGCGCCCGGACACTACCCTGGAAGGTCTGGCTCAATTGCGGCCTGCCTTCAAAAAAGACGGGGGGACCGTTACTGCCGGCAACGCATCCGGACTCAACGACGGGGCGGCAGCGCTTTTGCTCGCTTCGGAAAGTGCCCTTCGGGCGCACAGATTGGTGCCCCTCGCACGAATTGCCTCCAGCGCAGTTGTTGGCGTTGAGCCCAGAATCATGGGTATCGGGCCCGTAGAGGCCTCCAGAAAGGCACTCACCAAGGCAGGACTAAGCCTTGACCAAATGGACCTCATTGAGCTGAACGAAGCTTTTGCTGCCCAGGTACTCGCCTGTACACGTACCCTTGGCCTGGATGATGGGGATACCAGAATCAATCCAAATGGCGGAGCTATTGCCCTTGGCCACCCGCTCGGCATGAGCGGCACCAGGCTCCTACATACAGCAGCCTTGGAATTGAAACTTCGCGGTAGTCGCTATGCACTGGTTACGATGTGCGTTGGGGTTGGGCAAGGATATGCCGTTGTCCTTGAAAATGCCTGAGCTATCCGGTATTAACTATTCATCAGCAGATAAGCCACATAAACGACATATATGCTAATCAAAATTCCTCCTTCAAGGCGGCTGATCTTTGAGTCATAGGATTTTACAAACAACAGCATACTGGAAAAAACGACAACGCCGAGGTCCAGCATGGAAATATTCCCCAGCCCAAGCGGGTGTACCACCGCTGAAGTACCAAGAATAAAAAAGATGTTGAAGATATTACTCCCCACTACGTTGCCAATCGCGATATCCGAATTTCTTTTGAAAGCCGCCACTGCGGAGGTAGCCAATTCGGGTACGGAAGTCCCGGCAGCAACAATCGTCAGGCCGATAGCCGATTTGCTCATCCCCAGGGCCTCCGCGATTTGTACCGCCCCGTCCACCATCCAGCGTCCACCAAAAACCAGCAAACCGAGACCGCCTAAAACCATCAATATTGCGACATAGATCGGGTAGGTCTTTACTTTGTTATGCAACTCTTCTGCAGGAGCACTGCGCGCTACAATAAAAGTATAATACAAGAAAATAGCAAAGAAACCCAACAGGGCAATTCCCTCGGCCCGTGTAAGCCCTGGATTGGCAGATCCGTCCAGAATGTGGTCAGATACCAGTGCCCAAAGTACCAGTCCGGCAAGCAAACTCAGCGGAATTTCTTTCCAAATCGTATTGCGGTGAACCCGGAGCGGGTAAATAAGCGCCGATACCCCTAGGATGAACAGTACGTTAAATGAATTGCTACCTACGATATTGCCCAAAGCAATATCTCCCTCCCCTGATAGGGAAGACACAACGCTGACAGTTAACTCAGGCGTTGAAGTACCAAAAGCCACCACCGTAAGCCCAATGACAAGGTCACTGATTTTTAATTTTTTTGCCAAAGAAGAGGCCCCTTCCACCAGCAAGTTGGCTCCGAGTACTACTAAGGCAATACCTCCCACCAGCAACAAGAAAGGAATCATAGCATTAAATTGATTTTTCGTAACTATTTAGCAGGTCGCTGCCCTGAGAAATAAAGGGTTTCGTGAAAAATCTTTTGCCGCCTGCGGCGGCGAAATATTCTTTGGATGGAAACATCCTTTTCTTGATTTTGTTCCGCAAAATCAGAAAAAGGATGTTCCCATCCAAATTTAATTTGGCGCGAAGCCCCAAGAAAAGACTTTTTACACAACCCCTGTCAAAAGAATATTAAGCTGCCGCAGGCGGCAACCAAATCTCGAAGGGACCTACTACTTCATCGGAACGACCGAAAGCAGCAAAGGTTCGTTATAGGTAGAGGGGTAAATCAGGATTTTTTCTTCTTTTTCTCGTAAGACTGGATAAATTCTGCTACGATCTCGTCGATAATATCTTTGAGATAGGTTTTTTCCTGACGCGCGATTTCGCGGAGTTTTTTGAGTTTTTGCTCATCAAAAACAAGGGTAAGGCGCCTGGTGGCATTTTCATCGAAATGCACCTCTTGGGGTTGAACGGTATTGCGGATCAATGCGTCGAGCCCTCCCACAGGCCTGTGGCTACGCCGCTTGATTGCTGCTTCATCGGTCTGGGAGAAATCGCTGCGCATCTGGCGTTCAAAAGATTCTTCGAAAGCATTTTTCAGGAAAGAATCCATATCCTCTCCGAATTTTTTGCCAACCGGACGTTTTTGAGCCGCCGTGCCCCCCTCTTTGCCAGATGCGGGGCCCCGGCCCCCGGCATCAGAAGATTCCAGCAAAGCGCTCTTTGCGGCAGAAGCTTCCTGCTCCATTTCGACAAACAGGCTTTCCAGACCCTCATTGAATTTCTTCTTGCTCATTCCGTTTGATTCAACAGCGACTATTATTAATGTGGGATACGCCCAGTTGTCCTATCTTTCCATATATTTTACGCTAAGGGCCTCCGAACTCGTGCGTTCCAGGATTTCCCGGCACAGCGAAATATAATCTTCTGCGCCCGGGCTTTGTGGGCTGTAAGCAAAAATATCCATCCGCTTGGAAGGTGCCTCTGCAAGGGCGATATTATCCCGGATCATCGTTTTGAAAACCATTTCACCAAAATATTTGATAATCGTATTGACCACGTCCCGGTTGAGTACTTTCCGCGAATCGTACATGGTCGCGATTACCCCCCCGATCCGGATATCCTTGTTCAACCTGATTTTGACCTTGTCAATCACCTGTTTGATTTTGGTCAAACCCTGCAAGGCCAAAAACTCTGTTTGGAGTGGAATATACACCAGGTCACTCGCTGTGAGCGCATTCAGGGTAAGCAGCCCAAGCGAAGGCGGGCAATCCACCAGAATGTAATCGTAGCTGTCCCGGAAAGGATCCAGCAGCTCCCGGAAAAGATATTCCCGCCCTGCCTCGTTGATGAGTTCCAACTCTGCACCGGAAAGATCCAGGGACGAAATCACCACGTCCAATCCGTCTTTTGCCGCGTAAGGTACCAATGGGGCCTCTCCGCGGATCGATTCATAAACGGTGATCGGGTGCCTCGGAATACCAAGGGAAAGCGTGAGGTTCGCCTGTGGGTCCATATCTATCAGCAGGACCTTTTTCCCGAGCTCCACAAGCCCGGCACCGATGTTGATGGCACAGGTCGTTTTGCCAACCCCGCCCTTATGGTTCAAAAGTGAAATTACTAAGCCCATATCCTCGATTGTCAATAAGAACGTGAACAAACCCGGCGCCCGGGCATTCGTGTCGCTTTGGTCAAAAACAGGGTAAATATAGGCTTTTTTACCGAATTCTACCGCTCGGATAAGAAAACCTGCCAATCCGGAAAAAAGTTGTAGGGTGCCAAACCCCCACACAAGACTGCCCCCGCCGTTCAAAAAGTTTCCTGCCAATAGAATTGTTGCGACAGGTCGTCGCGAGCGGAAAAATGAGCCATTATTCGTCCAATAACAGGCTTTTTGAGGGAGCATAGCCCGGCTACGCGACTGAAAAAAGACGCTGCGTGATCGAAAAAACACCATTTTTACGCTACGAGCATCCCGCCGCAACAAGTCTGATAAAGGAAAATAAAAAATACGGCGCCGGGTAAGATATTTTTTTAAAAATCCCTATATTTGCATTTCTTTTTAAAAAACTCATTTCCACACACTTTTGTAAATAAACAGGCAACAGCGGGTTGCCGACAATGAAAAATAGGTGTTTATGAAAAAGGATATCCATCCCAGCAATTACAGGACCGTCGTTTTCAAAGACTTTTCCGTTGACCATGCCTGGCTCGGCCGTTCCTGCGCCAATACGAAGGACAGCATTGTCTGGGAAGACGGCAAGGAATACCCCTTGATCAAACTGGAAATCTCCAGCCATTCACATCCGTTCTTCACGGGCAAAATGAAGTTCGTGGACACAGCCGGCCGGATTGATAAATTCAACAAAAAATTTGCCAACTCCAGGTTCGCAAAGAAATAGCCAGAAAACAGTATCAGTCCTTTTATTGCGGGCAATACCTGTGTCGTCCAGTCCGGCAAACGCCGTATTGCCCGTAATTAAAAAAGAATACGCCCCTGTCGAACTTCTTTGCTGCACAGCACGCCGCATTCCCGTACACCCGGGTCATCCCTTCTGCAGAAATTTCCTATGACCAATCTGATTTTGTTCGATGGCGATGTAAGGGCACATTTACTCCCACTAACGTTTCTGAGACCAATCTCCGAGATTAGAGTAGGCTTGCTGACCATTCGGGAAAAATGGGAGCTTAGGATGAATGCCGGTGCCTCTCATATCACTGAGGACTACCTCTCCGACCGTTTCCCCCTGCAAGTTGGAGCAGACAACCTGCTGGTCAACGGTTCTGCTTTACCCTCCGAACCGCTGTGCAGGCTGCTGCGCAATATGGAATTCGGAGAGGCCTACATCCAGGAAGAAGAGCTGCTGGCCGCGCGCCTGGACGGCGAACAACTGCAAAAACTCATCAACGAAGAAGAGATTGAACGTCTCCGGGTACTTCCCCTGCATGGTATCCCTTACAATAAGATTAACCGGATTACCGATTTGTTCCGAATCCATGCAGATGAAATTGCGTCGGATTTCCACCTGGTTACTTCCGGACGGCGCTCCCAGCCTATCAGCAATACCAACCGGGCCGTAGCGGCAGAACGCATTTTTATCGAGGAAGGCGCCTGGGTCGAAGGGGCAACCCTGAATGCTTCCGACGGGCCGATTTATATCGGCAAAAATGCCGTGGTCATGGAGGGCGCTTCGATACGCGGCGGCCTTTACCTGGGGGAAAACGCCGTGATTAAAATGGGGGCACAGTTGTACGGGCCGAATACCATCGGCCCCTGGTGCAAAGTAGGCGGGGAAACCGAACAATCCATCCTGCTGGGCTACTCCAATAAAGCCCACCACGGATACCTTGGCCACTCCGTAATCGCCGAGTGGTGCAATATCGGGGCCGGAACGACCGTATCCAACCTGCGCAATGACTACCGCCCGCAAAAGATATGGAATTACCCCCTCGGCACATTCGAAAAAACAGGGGAGACCTTTTGCGGCCTCATCATGGGCGACCATTCACGGGCAGGAATCAATATGATGTTCAATTCCGGTACCTCGGTGGGCGTTGGCTGTAACCTCTATGGCAATAGCTTCCCCAGAAATTTTATCCCCTCGTTCAGCCTCGGAGGCCCCGCAGGCCTGCAGACCTACCCCATCGAACAATCTATCGGGGCAATCGCAGCAATGATGCAGCGCCGAAGCCTGGAACTGAGCATTGAAGAACGTATCACTTTAATCCGGCTCTTTGAAGAAACTGCAGCGCACCGAAGCTGGGGCAAATAAACCGGCCGAGCCGTTTACCCAGGGTATGCGGCTTATGAGCTTTTTCCTGGAGTGCCCACTCGAAACCATCAGCACCCCCCTGCATCCTGTGCTGAACGTCGTGTTGATCCAGGGAAGACTGCAACTCTGTACAGAAAAAGCAGTCTATTCTTTCAGCGACCTCTATACCAACTTCCGCTCCGCCTTCCGCGCGCTGCGCATCCGGCAACTCCCCATTTCTAATGTCCTGCTGCTCGGACTCGGCCTGGGCAGTATCCCCGAACTTCTCGAAAAAAAATTCGGACGCCGGTATCACTATACTTGCGTGGAAATTGACGAAGGGATTATTGACCTCGCCAGGCGTTATACCCTCCGACGGCTGGAGTCCCCCTTCGAAATCATTTGTGCCGATGCTGCGCGCTTCGTCGCACAAACCCCATCCAAATACGACCTCATTTGTGCCGATGTGTTTATTGACGATCAAATCCCCGACCAAACCCAGTCCCTGGATTTCTTCGAACACCTCCGGCGCATCTGTGCACAGAACGGGCTCATCCTCTTCAATTGCTTTGCCCTCGAAACCTCCGACCAGGCGAAAGCTCAGGCATTATTCGAAGAACGCTTCGCCAGGGTTTTCCCCGGCGCTACCTATCTGGACGTAAAAACAAACTGGATTTTGATCAACGACAAAAAATTTTTATTATAGCCTCCACGACACTTGTTGCGAGGGCATTATCTTCGGCTAAAATGGGCGGTTTTCGTCCACACAGCGCCTTTTTCCGCCCATATAGCCCCGCACGACCGCATCTCAGTAACCCCTCTTCAATTTTTTAAGACCACCTGAAATATTTTGGCTATGATCCTTTCCGACAAAAAAATCCTGGAAGCGATGGCATTCGGCGATATCGTCATCGAACCGTTTGATAAAGCGTGCCTCGGCACTAATTCCTATGACGTACATTTGAGCAAATGGCTGGCCGTTTATACTGATGAAGTGCTGGATGCCAGACGGCACAATCAGATCCGGCATTTCGAAATCCCTGAAGCAGGGTTTGTCCTGCAGCCTGGCGTCCTTTACCTGGGCGTAACCCTCGAATATACCGAAACCCACCGTTGCGTACCTTTCCTGGAAGGAAAATCAAGCGTAGGCCGCCTGGGTATTGATATTCACGCTACCGCAGGAAAAGGCGACGTGGGCTTCTGCAACACCTGGACCCTCGAAATTTCCTGTACCCAACCCGTCCGCATCTACGCCGGAATGCCGATCGGACAGCTGATCTACTTCCAGGTGGACGGCGAGATTGACCGCTACTACCACTCCAAACGCGATGCAAAATATGGCCAACGCACCGACAAACCTGTGGAAAGTATGATGTGGAAAAACAAGTTTTAAGATAGCTTTCCGGTGCTTCGCGCCAAATAATATTTTGAGGGGTTGTGTAAAAAGATTTTTTACGGCGCTTCGCGCCAAATTATGTTTTGAGCGACACGTCATTTTGACGATTTCGCTTCGCGAAATCGTGAAAATGACGTGTCGCTCAAAAGAATATTCTGCCGCCGAAGGCGGCGTTTTACTTATGCGGCGGCATCCTTCCCAGATAGCAGAAGCTAGCGGATACCGGGCAGTCCGGACGGTGGCAGGGCATTCGATTCAACAGGCTTTGCCTTTTTAGGAAACGGAGCCACCTCGTCGAGCGTATTACCATCATAAAGCCGTCCATTTTTCATCACATAACGGATCGTATTGGTGAAGCGGATATTCTCCAAGGGGTTCTTATCCAGTACGACCAGGTCGGCGAGCTTGCCGGGCTCGATGGAGCCCAGGTCTTTGCCCAACCCAATCGCCCGGGCCCCGAGGATAGTAGCAACTTTAAGGGCATCATGGGTCTTAATTCCGCCTGAAGCGACCGCCCATAACTCCCAGTGATACCCCAATCCCTGCAACTGCCCGTGGGAGCCGATACCCGCAAGCCCCCCGGCCTCAACTACTGCTTTCACCCCCTCCGCATGCCTGGAAAAAATGTGTTCTTCTTCCATAAACCATCCCGGCCGACGCCTCGATTTCTCATCGAGTTCTTCTTTAGGCGTGAAATAGTTAAGTTTTTTATCCCCCTGAACATTTTCCGTAGCATAAAAATAGTTTTCTGCCCATGGCCCGCCGTAGGCTACCAATAGTGTCGGGGTATAGCACATTTTTGCTGCCGCAACTAAAGCCGTCACGTCTTTATATAGCGGATAAACCGGCAGTGCGTGTTCGTGCCCGGGATATCCGTCCAGCAGCTGGGTCATGTTGAGCTTGAAGTCGAGGCCACCTTCAGTAGTGGGCATCAGCCCTTGTTCTTTGGCTGCCTGGATGATCCACTGCCGGTGCTGGCGATTGCCGGTGAGGTACATTTTTATGGTCTTGGTATTGTAATACTCCGAATATTGCTTCAGCACCTGCCGGGCATGTTCAAGGCTTTCTATCCGGTATGCCCAAAAGCCGACCCCGGGACCGGTGGAATACACCCTTGGCCCCGGCATCTGGCCCGATTCCACCATATCGCCATACGTCAACACATCCGTCGTGGCCGTCTGGGGGTCGCGCGTGGTGGTCACGCCGTACGCGAGATTGGCCTCATAAATCCAGATATTATTTTTGTGCAGTCCCCAGTTGGGCCACATGTGGGCATGGGTATCCACAAAGCCCGGTACGATCGTTTTTCCCGTCACATCCATTATTTTTGCACCTGCAGGGGCCTTTATCGTACCCACTTTGCCAACTGCCTTGATCCGGTTGTTTTCGATCAGGACATCTCCTTTTTCGTAAATCTCGTTTCCCTTCATGGTGATGATGCGGGCGCCGCGGAGCAGTACCAATCCCTGCGGAATATCCCTGGGTACGGTCACGCGGATCCGCTGTTCGGCAGGCTTGTAGGTATCTTCTGCCTCCTTTCCGTTTTCGCCTTTATTCTCGGCCTGGCCTTCTGCTGTTGACCTGGCAGCAGCCTTTTTCACCGCTTTCGACGCAGCTTCCCGGGTCCTGGCGGTATCCAGGTTGTACGCGAAATACGCATTCCCCAAAGACCAGTGTACCGTCTTCCCGTCTGCCGACCAATGCGGAAACTCGCCCCCGATAAAGGTCAGTTTACGCGCGGGAAAAGAGGCGTTCTCGGCTTTTGCCACGGAAACAGTGGGTGTAGCGCCCCCTACTACGGGTACGGTGACAACGTATATTTCGTTGTTTACCTGCACCAGGGCCTGATCCCCTTCGGGTGCCATCACTACCAGCGATGCTTCGGCGGGGCGCTGGGCGGGTTCCTGTACGCCCTCTACCATCATGCAGTGCTGCTCGTCCACTAATGCAGGATAAGTCGTAATGCCGGTTACTTTCAGGTGTTCCTTCTGGTCAGTACCGTCCCAGCGGACAGATACCAGGCCTTTTTCTTCGTGAAAAAGGAAGATGCGGTCTTCGCCGCGCACAAAATGGGGATGGCTTCGGCCCTTCGCCACATCAATACGGTTGATCGCTCCCCCGGAAGCCTGTACCCACCCGAGATTGGCAGTCGCCCCAAAAGCCATAGGGCCGATTGCATCCTTGTATGCCTGCGCGGGGCCGTAAAGGAATGCGATCCGGTTACCGGAGTAGTCCCAGGATGGATCGGCATAATAACCAGCCTCGGCGACGAGCCGCTGGGGAGCCTCGCCACGTAAACCTACCTTGTACAAATATCCGCCCTCGCCCTCCCAGGTGACATAGACCAGAAAATTGCCGTCGGGCGACCATGCGGGCATCGCCTCGGTATGGTCCGCAGTAGTCACCCGTCGTGGGCTGCCCCCGGGAAAATCCATTACATAAAGCCTGTTCAATACCGTGAAAGCCAGTTGCTTTCCATCCGGGGAGCGTCTTGGGTCCCGGATTTGGGTAGCGACCATCGTTTTTTCATCTGAAATTGGATAGTCAAAAGCTACTGCAGGCCCGAAATCGAGCATGACATCTACTTCGAAGGGAATGTTTGTGGCAGCACCTCCCCCGATGGGAAGTTTCCAGAATTTACCCCCATAAGTGCAAATCAGGGATTTACTGTCCGGCGTAAACGACATGGCAGGATAAACACCCATCGGCGCAATGGATTCCTGCTCGTCGCGCTGGACAGGATATGCCAGCCATTGCTCTTCGCCCGTACTCAGGTTGCGCTTGACCAGGCCCGTCTGGTCGTTATAACGCGACCCATAGACCAGCCAATTGCCGTCAGGGGAAAGGGTCGGGGAAAAAGCCGAGCCATAACGACTCGTCTTGCGCTCGATCTCGCCGGTCTGCCGGTCATAGACCGCCAGCTGATACTGCGGCAGCTGCGCATTGTAGTTCCATGCCCCCGTACGCCAGGAGAACCAAATATACCGGCCGTCCGGACCAAAAGCAGGCTCGACGGTCTTCATCGTCTCGGGCGTTTTGATGAGCTGCGTCCCCCCTCCCCCGTCCTTGTGGAAAAGAAACAGCTTGAGGTTCCGCCCACCTTTTGCGACGACCAGATAATTCCCGTCAGGTGTCCATTCCGCAGATTGGATGTGCTGATCGTTGTCCTTTGTCACCTGAACGGTATCCTGAAGCTCCAGATCAATATACCAAATTGCTTCTGCCCCGGAGCGGTCGGAAGTAAATGCAATCCGTTTCCCGTCCGGGCTAAACTTGGGGTGGGTGTCGAAAGCCATCCCGGAAGTGAGGGGGGTAGCCTTTCCACCGCTGACAGGCATCAGGTAAATGTCCCCCATCAGATCAAAAGCGATTTGATTTCCATCCGGGCTGACGTCCAGCGACATCCAGGTGCCTTCATCGGTTTTTAATGGGATCTTTCGCCCTGGTTCCAGGGGCAACGGCTTTTTGGCATCGGCCTTTTTCTCCACCTTCGCACTATCCTGCCTGACGGGCTGGTCTTGGGCAAGGATTATGTTGCACATGCCAAATAAAAAGAAGATTCCGAGCAATAGCTTCGGGAAGAAAGATTTCATGGTCAATAATTTTTTTTATGTTAAAGTTATTTAAAATCGGCGCTTTGCGCCAAATTATATTTTTTAAGCCGGTTCATTTTCGCAATTTCGCTTCGCGAAATTGCGAAAATGAACCGGCTTAAAAATAAATATTCCGCCTCAGAAGGCGGCAAACCCGGTAAAACCTTTCGTACAGCTATCCGTTCTTAAATATAAATAAAAATAAATTTACACAATGAGGTCTCTTACTATTTCTGTAGTCCTTATCCTCTTAGGATTAATCCTCCTCGTAGGAGGTTGCAACACTTACAATGGCTTCGTCAATCTGGATGAAGATGTGGAAAAAGAATGGAGCAATGTACAGACAGCCTACCAGCGAAGAGCTGACCTGATCCCGAACCTCGTCAATACGGTAAAAGGTGCCGCAAATTTCGAACAGCAAACCCTAACCTCTATTGTCGAAGCACGATCTAAAGCAACCAGCATCACCATTGACCCCAAAAACATTACCCCGGAACAAATGCAATCTTTCGAACAAGCGCAGGCAGGGATCTCGCAATCGCTCGGACGCCTGCTGTTCGTCGCCGAGCAATACCCCGAGCTCAGGGCGAGCGCTGCCTTTGTAGAACTCCAAACGCAGTTGGAAGGTACCGAAAACCGGATCAAAGTGGCCCGCGACCGCTTCAATGCTGTCGCGACCGAGTACAACAAAAAAGTACGCCGCTTCCCCGGCAGCATCTTCGCCGGCATGTTCGGTTTCTCACAAAAAGCACAGTTCCAGGCAAGCGAAGCGGCCCAAAACGCTCCTGAAGTCAACTTTAACTAAGCACCGAAGAGACTATGCAACTGCCGCTGAGCAAGCAAGAAGAACAACAGGTAATCGCCGCCATCCAATCGGCCGAACGGGGCACTTCGGGCGAAATCCGCGTGCACTTCCAGCGAAGGGTCAAGGAAAACCTCCTGGACGCAGCGAAAAAAACTTTCCTGGGACTCCGCATGCAAAATACGCGTCTCCACAACGCAGCGTTGATCGTGGTATTCCTAGAGTCCAGAAAATTCGCGATCTTAGGGGACAAGGGGATTAACGAAGCTGTGCCGGACAATTTCTGGGACGAGACCCGCGACCTGATGGGGGCTTTTTTCCGACAGGGTAAAATGGCGGAAGGCCTTTGTGCGGGTATCGCACAAATCGGGGAAAAACTCAAGGCTTTCTTCCCCGCCGGCGACGATAACCCCAACGAGCTCGATGATGCCCTGACAATGGATGCTTCCTGAACCGGAAGCGCTTCTTGCTATAATCTTGACCGGGGGCTAAGGAAAACATCGTTTGGTTGCGACGGGGGCAGTGTGGCAGAAAATAACCGTTTTCACCCACTCTGCCCCCATCACAGCAACAATCGTGACGGCATAATCCATTTTCTAAAGTTTGTGGAGATGCGCATATTTAATCTTCTATGATCAAAAGTACTCCCTGGCGCTTGTGTGCTGCCATACTGCTCATCCTGACAGGCAGCCTTAAAGCAAAAGAAATCCCTGCCAGGCCATCTACCCTCGTCAACGATTACGCCGGGGTATTGGCCTCAGAGGATGCCAAAACACTCGAACGGAAGCTCGTCGCTTATGCCGATTCTACTTCCACACAAATTGCCGTAGTAATCGAAACCAGTCTGGAAGGCGAGGAGGTTTTTGATTATTCTTTGCGAATTGCCGAACAATGGGGTATTGGCAATCGCGAAAAAGATAATGGTATCCTCATCTTTATCGCTATCGAAGAGCGCAAAATCTTTATCCATACCGGAATGGGCGTGCAGGACTACCTGACCGATAATGTCACGAAAAGGATGATTGACAATATCATCCGCCCTGCTTTCCGACAAGGCGACTACTACGGAGGACTCGACCGGGCTACCACTGCCATAATTGACCTGGGCGCGGGAAGATTTTCCAACGACCTGGAAGCGGGCGGAAAGCAGGAAGGTTCCTCAGAGGGGGGGTGGTTCGTCATTCTCGTAATCATCATCGCAGTGTTTCTCCTCTTTTCTTTTTTGAGCCGTTTTGGCGGCGATGACGACAACGGAGGGGGATACCATCGCGGCGGGCATTATGGCCGCAGAAGAGGGGGCGGATGGATATTTATCCCCGGCCCCGGAGGGAATTGGGGCGGAGGCAGTTCGGGAAGCGATTGGGGCGGAGGCGACTTCGGGGGCTTCGGGGGCGGGGGCTTCGATGGCGGCGGTGCCGGCGGCGATTGGTAAGCAGCGGCGGGCTTCAGCGATAAAGTCTTTTTTTAAGGCTTCGTTGATACACCCTCAAATCTGCCAGTGCACGGAGCATTTTCCCCGGCGGCAGGTAAGGAGCCCCTTTGGCGTGATTAATCGCAGAAATCCGCGCGACTAAAGTCCAGTGGCGCATGATCGTCCATAATGCGCCCGGATAGGTCGTGCGGGACTGGTCATAGATGTGGGTGGGCTCTGCACCGATACCGTTCAGCTCGATGATTTTAAAATCCTTGCCTTCCTTAAGCGCATCGAGGCTCCGGCATTTGATATCGAAACGGCCATAAAAAAAACCTTTCATTTCCCGCGTGACTTCATCAAATACCCTTGCCAGCCGCTCATCGGCTTCCGAATTGCCGTTGATAAAGCGGGTGCCCTTGGAATGGTTGCCTACGACCCCGAGCCGGACGAACGCGTCTTTTTCCGGTACATCGCCCATCATCCCGGGATACATTTCTTCCAGCCTGGCCATTTGGAGCAAGGCACGGGCATCTTGGGCTGCCAACTCCCGTACCGTAAGCCGGCCATCCCCGGTGACCCCCAAAAAGGATTTAAGGGTTAGTGAAACAATCCTGCCTTTTTCCTCCCCCGGTACCCTGATATAAAATACCCCCACCTCCTCCGGGTAATCGAGAAATTCCTGGACGATAAAATCTATAGCATGGGCCTCCAGCAGGTCGCCCAATTCCCGTGCCGTGTGGACTTTGCCCACCAATAGCCCACGAAAACCGATATCCGGCTTAACGATAAGCGGAAAACTAAGCCCCGCATTCCCAATTTCCCTCAAAACTGCCGGTAATCCCGTTCCACGTTCTACTTTGATGGAAGCGGGGCGCAGATGCGCGGGGAACATTTGCAAAGTTTCAAATTTTGACTCCAGCCCAAGGCCGCTGATATACAGTGCGGGGTTGGCCGCAGAAAAAAAGCAGGGGTGGCGATAGCGCAAAGCAAGCAAAGGGCCGTAAATTACCATAGGCCAATAAAAAGCTATAGATGGCCAATACTCCCAGTTGCGCACCTTTATCCAAAAAGGACGCCCATATCTTATTTTATTTTCTTGGTCCAATCGGTACTTCTTCTATTAACCTGGGCGCTCCGGCACACAAATCAAAATAATATAAACAGCTCGCCCCATGCCTCGCCACGACCTGGGTAATGCTGACGGTACGTACGAGCCCGCTGCGGTCTATCACCAGGCCGTCGTGGGTATCCCCTCCGCCGGCGCCACAATGGAAATCCAGTGCTGCTTCCCTGGAGTATTCAGGGCCGTCCCCCAACCAGTCCGCAAACCAGGCCTCCCGTCGCTTCCGTGCCTGCTCGCAATACAGCGTTGGCGAAGACCATATCTGCTTTGTGCCCGGGTCGCACGGACGTAAATACCGCCGGCGGCCATCCCAACGAAACTCCCATAAAACCGTTTTGCCCGCCATAATCAGGGTGAACGGCTCGATACCCGCTAAATTGTACGCCCGAAAATATTCCGGGATTGCGTCGGCAGCCATCAGCTCCAGCAACATGATACCCCGGCTTTTCCGGTAAGGAGGTATCCGCTCATGCCTATCGAACGCACCATTCAGCAGGCATAACACAAAGCCACGGGCATCCGCAGCGATCCAAGTCCCTCCCTCCCAGGAATCCTGTGGGAAAACGATCGGCCCGTTCTTGGCTTCACGACAAACGATACCCGATATTTTCCGGTCCGGAAATTCATCCCTGCTCGAACTCAGGATAAAACCCCCACCCCCACCGGGAATAAACGTGACCGTACACATGTTGCAAAAGGATAATTAATTTTTCAGCATCAGACTTTTTACAGCATATCATGGAGTAGATACCGATACCGGAAGGATTTTCCCGTTGAAGTACCGATGGCCTTGCAGGGCAAAGTCCGACACAAAAGCTGCCATTTCTGCGCTGGTCAGCGGCGCACGGTATCCCGGGAAAGCCTCTTCCAGCATTTCCGTCTGTACCGCCCCTATCGCGAGGCAATTTACGGCAATCCCTGAATTTTTGTACTCCTCTGCCAGACATTCGGTGAAGCACGCCAAAGCCGCCTTCGAGGCACTGTAGGCGCTGAGACCGGGAAATTTCGCGCTGCCCTGAAACCCGCCCATAGACCCAATATGCACAATGTGTGCGCTGGGGCTTTGCTCAAGCCAGGGCAACATCGCCCTGGTCAATTCCGCCACACCAATCATATTGACGTTGAACAACCTGGTCCAATCGCTGCGGCTCAGCCCGGCAAAAGGCTTATTCATTAATAAACCCGCATTGTGAACAAGAATATCCGCCCCGCCAAGCACCCCTGCAGCCCAGGCCGGAAACTCCGTCGGCACAGGCACCTCCAGATCGAGGTAGGCAACCTCCAACACAGCATCGGGATAACGCTCCAATGCAGCGCGCTTCAACTGTCCCAGGCGCTCCATATTCCGGGAAAGCGCCAATATCCTGCACCCAGGGCGGGCGGCGAGCGCCAGTACTGTTTCATAGCCGATCCCCCTTCCGGCCCCGGTCACGATAACGTTCACCATATTCTCGCTGTCTTATAGAAAAGATTTCGCAAAAAACTGTTTTCATACCACACGGACAGGCTCCCTGCGGCAGGCCTGTTGCACATAATCCCGGCTTTGAAGTTCAGGAGGGAAAAATACGTTTTTTCACAGATTATCCCATATATTTTGCAAATCCCCAAGGTAATGCCGTTTACCCCAAAAATTTTGGCTAATTTTGCGCTTCGAATATACGCTATCCATGATTTCAAAATTGCTTTTTCATTTCGGCCGCTATGTCGTAATGCTCGGAAATGCCGCTTCCCGCCCCGAAAAACCTATCATGTACTATCGGGAAACGATGCGGCAAATGAACGACATCGGCATCGGGTCGCTCATCATCGTCGTCATCATTTCCCTTTTCATCGGCGCGGTGACCGCCGTACAGTTTGCGTACCAGCTCGACGGTACCCTCGTCCCAATTTACTATATCGGCTATATCGTTCGGGACAGCGCCATCATCGAGCTCGCACCTACCTTCACCGGCCTCGTGCTTGCCGGCAAGGTGGGGTCAAACATGGCTGCTGAAATCGGTGGGATGCGCCAGAAAGAACACATTGACGCCATGGAAATCATGGGCGTGAATACCACTGCATTCCTGATACTGCCCAAAATCGTCGCTGCAATGACCGTTATCCCGCTCCTGGTAGCCATCGCAGCCTTCATCAGCGTAATTGGCGGCTATCTGGCAGCAGTGCCTACCGGCCTGATGTCACAGGAAGAATACGTCCAGGGGGTCCGGTCATTCTTTGACTCCTACAATGTCTTCCTGATGTTCGTAAAGGCAGTCGTTTTCGCTTTCATCCTGACTTCCATCTCCTGTTACCAGGGCTACTTTGTAAAAGGCGGCAGCATCGAACTCGGAAAGGCGAGCACGAATGCGGTAGTGATCAGCGACATCATGATATTACTGGCCGACTATACCATCGCTGTTTTGCTGACCTGAAGATGGCCTGAAAATCCCGAACAGCTATTCGTTTGATTTTTGACACTCTATCCACCATTATGATACATACGGAAGGTTTATTCAAAAGTTTTCAGGACAATCATGTCCTCAAAGGCATAAGCACCGAGTTTTATCCCGGAAAAACCAACCTCATCATCGGAAGGAGTGGCAGCGGAAAAACCGTTCTGCTCAAACTCCTCGTCGGGCTTCTGCGCCCGGAAACCGGGGCAATCTACTATGACGACGTCAATTTTTGTCAACTCGACAAAAAATCAGTCCGTAGCCTGCGCATGAAAGTCGGTATGCTCTTCCAGGGTTCCGCCCTCTTCGATTCTATGACCATCGAGGAGAATATCCGCTTTCCCCTGGATATGTTCACGAATATGACTAAAAAAGAAAAACTCGACCGCATCAACTATTGCCTGGAACGGGTGAACCTGGAAGGCGTCAACCAAAAGTTTTCCTCAGAAATCAGTGGCGGAATGCAGAAACGGGTAGGTATCGCCCGGGCGATTGTATTAAACCCCCGCTATTTATTCTGTGATGAGCCAAACTCCGGCCTCGACCCCAAAACCGCCCTCGTAATTGACGAGCTGATCCGCAGTATCACGATTGACAATAATATCGTCACCGTGATCAATACCCACGATATGAATTCCGTCATGGAAATTGGCGATAATGTCATCCTCCTCCATGCCGGAAAAATCGCATGGCGGGGAGAAAGGGAACAGGTCATGGAAAGTGATAACGAAATCCTCCAGGATTTTATCTTCGCTTCCCCTTTCCTGCAGCGCTTGCGAAAATCCGCTTTGGAAAAACACCGGCCCCAGGAATGACGTGCCCCCGGCAGGGGGTGATGTGAAAAAGGGTTTCGACACATCCGGCAAGCGTATTTCTATCGGTTGGGGCTACCCGCATGAAGCCCGGTTATGGGGACGGAAAAATTATTTTTCGCACAACCTTGGTCTAATTTTTATAAATCCCGCGGCAACTATTGCATATCACGCTTTCTTGCATTAATTTTGCATTTCCTTTTTAATCGCGCCTGCAAAAGCGCAGGAAAGTATAAAATATTGTCCGGCCCAGATGGTGAAATTGGTAGACACGCTACTTTGAGGGGGTAGTGCTCGCAAGGGTGTGCAGGTTCGAATCCTGTTCTGGGCACCATTTTTTGGCTTTTCCGCACTTATCATAGCCAGCTCCCAGATATTTCCCGCCGTACCTTCTGCGAGGTTCGATGCCGTCGCCCATAAAAGCTCATCACAACCATGCCAATGGAACCAACGTCCGGTGTTTTAGACCCAAATAGCGCTGCCAAGCTGGAAAAAATTGCGTTCATCCTCAAAACCGTTGCCCACCCAATGCGACTGGGGATTGTCCATCTGTTGGAACAACATCCGGAACGCTCCGTTACCCAGATTTGTGAAATGCTTGGAAGCGAACAATCCCTGACTTCCCACCACCTGCAAATCATGCGCCTGAAAGGAATCCTCCTGGCCAGACGGCACGGACGCACCATGCTCTACTCCCTAAAAGAACGCAGCATCTATGCAATTATAGAATGTCTCGAGAATTGCCAGTGTCCCGGATATCTGGATGCAAACCCCGAACACGGTATGGATTAACATTCGCCCTGCTATCGCAAATACTCCTGGCGCTGCCCATAGCCTCCCCCCGCCAAAAACACATATCCATCCGCTATATCCAAGCAGTAAGCACCAAAAAATACACAAAAGACTTTTCATATATCCCCCCGGGTCTGTTGTTATTCTGCACCGGCCTTCCTATATTTGTGAAAAAGGCTACGACATGGGCGCAATCAAAAAAAGCTCAAAACTCTGGGGCATACTCGGCTTTAAATGCCCAAAATGCCGCGAAGGCGATCTGTTCCCTACACCAACTTTTTCCTTCAGGGAACCTTTCAGTATGCCCGAACGCTGCCCCCACTGCAGCCAGTCCTATATGCCCGAACCCGGTTTCTATTACGGGGCAATGTTCATCTCCTATATTATATCCGGATGGTTCAGTATTTTTTTCGTACTCTTCCTGCATTGGGTCCTCGGTTGGGGCATGCTCGCTTCCTTTGGCCTCCTCATCGCAATCGGCGCCATCTTCTTCGTCTATATATTCCGCCTATCCCGCTCCATCTGGATCAACCTGATGGTCAAATATGACCCTAAACGCCACATTTCGCAGCAATGAGCCACAACATCATCAATGACCAAATCCTGCAGCTCCTGAAACAAAAGTATCCTCAAATTGCAGAAAAACCACTCCAGGAAGAAATCGCTACTGTGGGAAAATTGATGCACTTTAAAGCCGGCCAGGTCATCATGGATGTCGGCAGCTATATCAAAGTAGCCCCTCTGACCATCGAAGGCACGATCAAAGTAAGCAGGGAAGATGAAGAAGGCAACGAGCTTTTCCTCTACTACCTCCGGCCCGGACAAACCTGTACCATGTCGTTCTCCTGCTGTATGATGCAAAAGAAAAGCGAAATCCGGACCATCGCCGAGGAGGAGGCCCTGGTGATCGCCATACCTGTGCGCTATCTCGACGAATGGATGACCCGCTATCAAAGCTGGAAAAATTTCGTCATGAACGCTTTCGAATCCCGCATGATGGAGCTGATCCGAACGATTGACGATATCGCTTTCCATCGTATGGACGAACGCCTTTTGAACTACCTGAAAAAAAGGGCCGAAATTTCCGGCTCCCGGCTTATCTTGATCACCCACCAGGAAATCGCCGGCGACCTGAACGCATCCCGGGAAGCAGTATCGCGCCTCCTTAAACAACTCGAAGTCGAAAAAATCGTCAAGCTCGGCAGAAACCGGATCGAAATGGTGTGAAAAATCCAGGCAACAATGATGCCGCTAACTTACGGTCAGGTTTTTCCCTTTTCAACAAACACCATAAGTCTTTATCTATCCTATGGAAAAAAGCGATATCGTAGCTGCTGCTGAAACCTTCGTGGTCAGCTTGCTCAAAGACAGTCTCAACGACGATTATCAATTCCACAACATCGGCCATACCCTGCAAGTCCGCCAGGCAGCTGTAAGTATCGGCACAAAGGAAGGCCTGTCTGAAGAAGCCCTCGAAATCCTGGAACTCGCCGCACTGTTCCACGACACGGGCTTCTCGGTAACCTACCAGGACCATGAGGCCGCAAGCCAGGAAATCGCGGCCCAGTTCTTACAAAATCAAGGGTATCCGGAACCTGCATCCCGGGAAGTCGGCCGCGCAATACAGGCGACCCAAGCCTCCGCAGCGCCGCTCAACCTCGTCGGGCAAATCCTGCGCGATGCCGATATGTACCACCTGGGCTCCGATGATTACCCGGAATATCTGAAAGCTCTGCGCCACGAATGGCGCGTGTTCCTCCAACGACAGTATGCAGATGCGGAATGGCTCCGGCTCAACCTCGAATTCCTGAAAAAGCAGGTGTACTTCACGCCAAGCGCCTGGCTCGAATACGGGCTCGGGCGCGAAAACAACCTGAGGGCTATCAAAAAGAAAATGCGGAAACTCCAAAAACAAGGGGAGCCCAAGCCCCTGCCGCTGATCCGCGAAAACCGCAGCGCAGAAATGATGTTCAAAACCGCCCTGCGTAACCATATTGACCTGAGCGCCCTGGCCGATAACAAGGCCAATATGATGCTGTCGGTCAATGCGCTGATCATTACGATTGTCGTTCCCCTGGCCGCCGACCGCCTGCGCGAAATCCCCCCGCTGCTGCCGATGCTCGCCGTCCTGCTTTCTACCTGCCTCTGTGCCATGATCTTCGCCACGCTGGCTACCCGACCTATGAAAATGCCGGGCTTCACCTCCCCGGCAATGATCCGGGAAAAAAAATCCAACCTCTTCTTCTTTGGCAATTTCTTCAAAATGGACTATCAGGATTACCGCGACGGCGTCTCGCTCCTGCTCAACGCACCCGAAATCCTGGAGGATTCCATCCAACGCGACCTATTTTTCCTGGGAAAATCACTCGGCAGGAAATATGCCTATCTGCGTATGTGCTATACGGTCTTCCTTGGAGGGATTATCGCAGCTGTCGCCGCTTTTGCCATCGCTTATGCATTGACCTGAATCCCCGTACCGCCCCCGAAAAATCAACCATCCCTCCGCTCCGGCGATCCCGCCAGTCTGATCACCCACTGAAATAACTGCCATTTCAGCATCCATACTTTCAAATCCCAATATTATTCGGCAAATCCCCCCATATTCCCATTCAGGTAATAGAAAATCCGGGACCGACCACAACATAATTTGGTATTTCAGATGTTTTTTTGCCCGATTTTTGCCATATTTAATATATCGGTGGTAAAATAGCATCATTATTGGTTAAAATTGTGGTAGAATCATGGCCATTTCTGCCCGTATCTTTGTTGGTGTAATTTTTACACCAAGTATTTCTTTTTCTTTTGCGCAGAAGAAGGGATGATTATTTAACCCAAACAATTACATGATTATGAAAAACCTGTTTGAGCGCCTTCAAAAAAGCGTGTTGCCGGTCCTGGCGATAATTGCCCTGAATACCCAGGCATTTGCCCAATATCCGGATCATCATGCAGAATTATTTATGAAGGTTGGAAAAGAGCGGAAACTGA
Source organism: Saprospiraceae bacterium (assembly GCA_049315745.1). Taxonomy (GTDB): domain Bacteria; phylum Bacteroidota; class Bacteroidia; order Chitinophagales; family Saprospiraceae; genus JADJPL01. Next base: position 22,233 of record JBMOJO010000030.1, read on the forward strand.
TCCTGAACATTCCACGGATCGCGGACCGCGCCGAAATACGGCTCAAGGGGGCCGATGGCACGATCATTTACCAGGAGACGGTTAAGCAGGGGCGTTATTCACGAACGTTCAACCTGGCAGCAATGACACCTGGTGCCTATACCGCTTCCATTGCCCTCAACGGAAAGGAAGTCACCCAGCCGTTTACCGTTCTGGAACACGCCATTGAACTGGACCCCGCACACCGCAGTATGGTACAGCTCCCGCAGATTAAGCTGGAGGGAGACGCCATCGAGCTACGGGTAGCCAACAGCCAGATTGCCAACGTACGGGTGGCCATCGTCAGCCAGGAAGGAGAGCTTGTCTTTGAAGACGTCGTACCGGCAACCATTGCCCTGCAGCGGCGCTACAACCTCACGCGCCTGCCCCAGGGCGCCTACACGTTCGCGGTCCATACCCCCGAACGCAGCCTCTATCAGCAATTCAACCGATAGTTGTTGTCTCATCCACTTCATTTTCAGTGCCCGGGGCCGGCAAAGGTGAGCGGTGAAAACAACCGGTAACTTTTGCCAGGCCCCCGGGCACTTTTTTTCGCACGTACAAGCAAAACAGCCTTTTAGCAAAATCTGTAAAAAGTTGTATTTTCGCCCGAAATACATAACCTATGAAAAAGTATGCACTTGCCTGCTGCTGTTTGCTTGGCCTCTTTGCGTTTTCATGTAAGTCGGATAAAAAAGCAAACAAAAGCGAAACTGAGGAAAATGCAGCTGCCGCCCCGGCGCCTGCCAAAGAAGAAAATCTTTATAAAGATGCCTCCCTGGAAGAACTCTCAGGGGCTTTTGCAGATGCCAATTATCCCGACAAGGGCTTCTGGAAAAAATTTACGGTGAAATGGATCGCCGGGGAAAAAGTCGAGGTCACTTTTACCAGCAGCCCCTTGTCCGGTGCACCGGCATGTGCCTTCCGCGGTATCGGGGATTACCGCAACGGATATATCCAGACGCCCGTCAACCCCGGTGCAGCAGAACCAACTTTTCTCACGATCCGTATGCTTACCAGTAACGAAATCCTGGTAGGCGCCGAAGGCGGTGGCCAGGAAAACCCTGCAGACGTGCTCTCCCTTTTCTGCCTCACCCCTACGACGACCTCTATCGGCGGGGTTTATAAAAGAGTGGCGAAATAATCTGCCCCGGGAGGATCGGACCGGGATCGCTATATGCCCCGGAACCCTTGCAAAACACTTGTTGCACCAATCCGAAATGGCATGAAATGCGCTGTGTTTTGAAAAATTAAGCAATTGAAAAACAATCGTTTAAGTGCATAACTACGGCCTGTTCCCCCTGTTGTACGGGTGGAACATCGCCGCGTCAACCGGTATTTCCGATAATCGCAATGCCCGTATCTTTGTAAGGTATATGGGTTAGCATTTTTAGCGGGTGCTTTGTGGAAGCAGGGGGGGCGGGCCTCATTGGCCGCCCTCCCTGCCCTTTCAAAAGCGGCTACCGCAACAACACCTAGTCCCGGCCAAAAAGTCCTGTTTGCATCAAAATTGCAAACAACAAGCAGGAACCAACGGCCCATGGAATAAAATACAACGGCAACGGGCGTATCTTTAAAAAAAGCCAAAACCCCCGCCCTCCAAACCCGTTGGCCTGAGCGGTCAAAGTTAAGCAAAACACCCAATGACATGGAAACCATAAAAGAACTGATCCAGTTGTTCGAACGTAACAAAGCCCGGCACATTGACGTCATCGGATATGGACGCGGGCTTGTCCCCTCGATGCTCAATGATTTTTATGCGCAAATGATTTCTGGAAATATCTGCAGCGACAGCGATGCCTCGAAGTATTTTTTCCAATCCGGCCCGTCTGACCAAGCTTATCGCAAACTAAAAAACAAATTCAAAAACCGCCTGCTGAACACCCTCTTTTTCCTCAATGTCAAACAGTCGGGCTACACAGAAATCAACAGGGCCTACTTGACCTGCCTCAAGGAAATGTACGCGGTCAGAATCCTGTTCAACCGGGGCGCCGTCAATACGGCAATAGAACTTGCCCAGCGGGTGTTAAAGCAAAGCACCTTTTTCGAATTCACCGAACTATCCCTGGATGCCTGCAAAATGCTGCGTTCGCTGTACGCGACCCGGATACCGGATGCAAAAAAATTTGCCCACTACCATTCCCTTACCAAAACGCTGACCGTTCAATGCGACCTGGAGTCACAAGCCCAGGGGTGCTACCTCCTCCTTGCCGCAAATTTTACGCATTCCAAAGCTTCCAGCAATACGACCCTGGAACAGGCCGAAGCATTTATCCAGGCCCTTCAGGAAGAATCCCGGAACAACCCCTCCTTCCACTTTCAGCGTTATTATCTGCAGATCGTTACCCTTGTAGCCATGTGCCAAAACGATTACCGCAAAGCTCAACAGGTTGCGAAGGAGGCCCTGGACTGGATCCATACCAAACCCTTCAAGGCACCAAGCGTGGAAACCTTCTTCCACTTCCAGATCATCGCCTGCTGTACTTATCTGAGGGATTATTCGGAAGGGTTGAAAATAGCCGACCTCAACCTTTTGCAGGAAAAAAACGGGAGCCTTAATTGGTTCAAGAACAGGGAACTGTCCTTTATCCTCGCCATGCACACCGAAAATTACCAGCAAGCCTACCATATTTACCTCCAGGTCCTATATCATACGGAATTCAAACGCATGGATATATCCATCATCGAACAATGGAAAATTTTCGAAGCGTATGTGATGTACCTGAAAACGATCGGAAAGGTCGAGACTACCCCGGAGGAAACCGGCAACAACTTCCGCCTGGGCAAGTTCCTCAACGAGGTTCCAATCTTTTCAAGGGACAAGCAGGGTATGAATATCCCTATCCTCATCCTGCAGATCATGTTCACCATTGCCCAGCGGCGCTACGAAATGGCCCTCAACCGTATCGAGCAGATCAAAAGGTACTGTGCCAAATATTTACATAAAGACGATACTTACCGCAGCAACCTGTTTATCCGGATGCTCCTCGAAATCCCCCGGGTCGGGTTCCAGCGCACGGCCGTGGCCCGGCAAGTCCAGCACTGGAAAGAAAAACTCGATCACCTGCCCCTGGAAATGGCCCAGAAAGGACGACACTTTGAAGTCATCCCCTACGAAAACCTTTGGGCGATGGCCCTCGATTCCCTGAATACCAAAGTTTATGCGCAAAACTTTGGCCATCCGCATAAAAGCAGATTGCAGCTGCCCGTCAACGATCCGTCCACTCTTGATAAGAAAAGGGTAAAAAAAATACCGGAAACAAAAAATAAACCCAAAAGATACTGAAAACCGACCCGCTAAATGCACTGAAAACAGACGCTGTCGTATGAGGAAGACAAGACTGTCTTACCCGGAGGCTGTACAAAAAGTCTTTTCTGGGTTGTGTGAAAAGTGATTTGCCGCCTGCGGCAGCAAAAGTTTATATTGAAGCCGTGCTCGATTCATTGATTTTGCTTCGCAAAATCAATGAATCG
>JBMOJO010000223.1:0-6046 GCA_049315745.1 Saprospiraceae bacterium
AAAAAGATGTCTCCATATAAAGAATATTTCGCCGCCTGCGGCGGCGAAATATTCTTTACACAACCCCAAGATTCTTTTATGCGACAACTATAGGACATGATGGATATGGGAAGCCAGGACCCACGGCAAATCTCTATAGAAGCCTATGATTATACGCTGCCGGAAGAACGTATCGCCAAATATCCGTTGGAAGAGCGGGACGCTTCCAGGCTGCTCATCCACCGCGACGGGCTGATCCACGAGACGGAATTCCGCGCCTTGCCGGAATGGCTCGAACCGGGCACAGTACTCGTGTTCAACAATACCCGCGTTATCCACGCCCGGATGCGGTTTCGTACAGAACAAGGGGCAGACATCGAAATATTCTGCCTGGAACCGCGTTTGCCCGCAGACTACCGGCAAAGCTTCGCCGCGATGCATAGCGTTACCTGGAAAACCCTGATCGGCAATAACCGCAAGTGGAAAGGCGGGACCCTGTGTATGCAGGTCCTGACGCCCAATGGGGCAACTACCCTCTACGCAGAGCGCCTTGCCCGCTATGAAGACGCATTCGAAGTGCAGTTTTCGTGGGAAGGTGACCTGGCCTTCGGGGAAGTGCTACACTATGCGGGGCTTATCCCGCTGCCCCCCTACCTGCACCGGGAAAGTGCCAGTGTGGACGAAGACCGCTATCAGACCGTCTATGCCGCTGAAGCAGGTTCCGTTGCTGCCCCAACGGCAGGGCTGCACTTCACCGAACGCGTACTGGAAAAACTCCGCCAACAGGGTATCCAGACGGTTTACCTCACCCTCCATGTAGGTGCAGGTACCTTTAAGCCCGTAAGCAACGGCCCCCTCGCCAACCACCACATGCATCAGGAACAATGGCATATCACACAGGAAACCCTTGAAATACTGCGAACGGCAATAGAACAGGGCAAAACTATTATCTCCGTTGGCACAACTAGTATGCGTGTACTCGAGTCCCTCTTCTGGGCCGGTATGCAACTTGCACTATCGCCAGATGCCGGCTTACCCGCACATTTTACGATTGGGCAGTGGGCGCCTTATCAGCAAAATTTACCGGCGCTGCGCCCTGAAGCGGCATTAGAAAAATTACTCCACGCTATGCGCGCAGGTGAGCGCAATACCCTCGAAGGCCACACCCAGCTACTCATCGCCCCGGGATATTCCCTTAAAATCACGGGAGGGCTGATCACCAATTTCCATCAACCCAAGAGCACCTTGCTCCTGCTGGTCGCCGCCATCATCGGACAAAGATGGAAAACCGTGTACCAATATGCGATGGAAAATGGGTTTCGCTTCCTCAGCTATGGCGACAGCAGCCTCCTTTTGCCCTGATCTTCGCATTTCAGTGCAAACGCCCCTTGGACTTACGCCGTAAACGGGATATTTTTCCCACCACGATAATCCATCGCAACAAGTCTAAATCTTAACCCCCGGAACGATGAAATTTACCCTGTTGATCATTATGCTCGCGCAAAGCCTGTTTGCGCCATCTGCGGCCCCTGATGTTGCCTACAAAATCACCCAGTTTTATGGCCTGGTCTTCGACGAAGGCATAACGCTTCACTGGATTACCGCCCCCGAAAGTATCAGTACCGGATACTATATTGAACGCAGCCACGACGGACAGACCTTTCGCAGGCTGGGGTACGTCGAAGCAGCGGGTTACAGCCTGCTGCCTACCCGTTATGCGTTTACGGACAGCTACCCCTTTCCGGGAATGAATTATTACCGGCTCAGCGCAGAGGAACCAGGGGGCGGGATCTCCGACTCCATGTCTATCGAGCTGTATTCGTACAATACCTACACCCCCGGTATCCGCGTTTTTCCCAATCCCTTCCGGGAAGAAGTCATGGTGCAGCTCCCCCGGAATATTTCTGCCCGGGCCAGGCTTGTGCTGGTTTCCATGCAAGGCGCCATCCTTGCCCAAATGAATGCCCCGAGCGGACAGCGCATGGCATTGCTGCAACTGCCCGGCCTGACGCCCGGGCCATACCTCCTCTCCCTGCAAGATGGGCGACGGACGTGGACCGCCATGGTGTCTTGTTCCAATTGAGAGACACGTCATTTTCACGATTTCGCGAAGCGAAATCGTGAAAATGACGTGTCTCTCAGAAGAATATTCTGCTGCCGCAGGCGGCAAAAGGCTTTTTACACAGCCCCGATACGCGTAAAAAATGTGCGCACACCAAATATTATTTCACAATACAGCGATCTGCTAAATAGATTCAATAAATTGGTCAATCCAGGGCACCACTTGAAAGTTTCCCGACTTTTTAGGCCAACTCAAAATATTTAAAAATCCCACAAAATTTGTAGATTGAGCCCGTATAGCTAAGCACGGCGGCAAAGCCCCGTGAGAATGTTTCACAGCTAAAACCATATTGACATGAGTTTCGCACTTCTATCACTGATCATTGGATGGGTATTCGTGCTCCTTTGGGTGCCCCTGACGGTTTTGTCTCAGCGGAAAATACACCCTAAAGCGCTCTTCACCCTGTTCTTCTCGGAAATGTGGGAACGGTTTTCCTTTTATGGTATGCGGGCCTTTCTGGTGCTGTATATTTCCAAAGAAATTTTCGAAAGCATGGGCGAGAGCGGCGCACAGGAGCGCTCCGTAGGGATTTACGGGGCCTTCAACGCTTTGCTGTATGCGGCGCCGATTATAGGCGGCATGCTCGCCGACCGGATGCTCGGGTTCCGCAGGGCCGTCATCATCGGTGCCATCCTGATGGCAGCGGGGCAGTTTACGATGGCGTTCAATGCCGCTACTACGGACAGCACCTCCCTGCTTTTCCTTGGCCTGTCTATCCTCGCCATTGGGAATGGGTTCTTTAAGCCCAATATTTCAAGCTTCCTGGGCACTTTTTACGACCGCAACGACCGCCGCAAAGATGGCGCTTTCACCATTTTTTATATGGGCATCAACGTAGGGGCCTTCCTTGCGCCGCTTACCTGCGGGTACCTGGCAGAGACCTATGATTACTCGCTCGGCTTCGCTGCTGCGGGCGCGGGCATGCTGCTTGGCCTCTTTGTCTTCTGGAGGAATATGCGCAATTACGAGGACAAAGGCAACCCCCCAACCCCCGATGCACTCACCAAGCCCGGCTTTCTCGGCATCCCCCGGCAGTGGCTCGTTTTTCTGGGCATCATCATCACCGCACCCGTTTTTTCGCTGCTCATCGAAAACGAAGGGATCACCAATTACATCCTCATTATCACCGGCGTACTGGTCATCGGGTATATTATTATCTCTTCCCTGTTCTTTGCCGAAGACAAGACCGAGGGTCAACGGCTCATCGTATTTGTGTTCCTTTTCTTTTTCCACATGATCTTCTGGACCCTGTTTGAACAGGCCGGCGGCTCGCTCAATTTCCTGACTGACAAATACGTAGAAAAGCACGGCATCGAAACTTCCCAGTTCCAGGCCCTGAATGCCTTATTCATCATCCTCCTTGCGCCGGTATTCTCGTGGATATGGAATACCCTAAGCAAGCGGAATGCCGAACCGCGGACGCCGATGAAATTCACCTATGCCCTCCTGCAGATGGCCCTCGGATATTTCATCATCGTAGCCGGTGCCCGCAGTATCCTCGGAACAGTTAATGACGGCGCCCTTATTCCGGTGTTCTTCCTCGTATTCATGTACCTTTTCCATACTACCGGGGAGCTCAGCCTTTCGCCGGTAGGCCTATCCGTCGTGACCAAGCTTTCCCCGGCAAAAACCGTTGGATTCGTCATGGGCACCTGGTTCCTTTCCATTTCATTCGCCCATAAGATTGCCGGTTACCTGGGGCAGCTCATTGCCTCTCCCGGAGAAGGTGCCTCCCCCGGGACGGCCCTCGAAGGGTATGTTAACGTCTATATGACTTGGGGCGTGTATGTCACCGTGGGTGCCGCCATACTCCTCTTCATACTGTCGGGGTGGTTAAAAAAATGGATGCACGGGGTGCATTAAAATGCTCAGAGGCTGAAAGCTGTATTTCACCAGCCTTTCCGCCACTGTTGGAATAAACCACAAAAAAGACCGTCGTATGGAAACAGAAAATCAATTCAAACCCTATATATCTCCAAAGGATTTCATCCCGGAGTTTACGCCAAAAGCCATTCTCCTCGGCGTTTTTTTTGGCGTGATTTTTGGGGCTGCCACGGTTTATCTCGGGCTGAAGGTCGGGCTGACGGTGAGTGCTTCCATTCCGATTGCCGTACTCGCCATCTCCATCTTCAAGAAGCTGGGAAAGGCTACGATACTGGAGAGCAATATCGTACAAACGATCGGCTCTGCCGGGGAATCGGTGGCTGCGGGGGTTGTATTTACGGTACCTGCCCTGTTGTTCCTGGAAGGGGGCAAGGCATTTTTCGAATATTTCCAAATCTTTGTGCTCGCCCTTGTCGGAGGCTTCCTGGGGGTACTGTTCATGATCCCCCTCCGTCGTTCGCTCATCGTAAAAGAACATGGTAAGCTGCCATACCCTGAAGGGACGGCCTGTGCCGATGTACTCATTGCGGGTGAAAAAGGCGGTACACTGGCCCAGAAGGTGTATTACGGCCTGGGGATTGCCTTCCTCTACAAACTGTTCATGTCCATCCTGGGTTTTTGGAAGGATACACCCACCTATATATTCGGAAAAGCCTCCGCGCTGCCCAATGGCTCGGTCAGCGGTGAAATCACCCCGGAGCTGCTGGGCGTGGGGTATATCATCGGGCCAAGGATATCGGGCGTTATGGTAGCAGGCGGCGTACTGTCCTGGCTCGTGCTTATCCCCCTGATTACCGTGATCGGGAGCGGGCTGGCAGCGCCCTTCCCACCGGAGACGACCAGGCTCATTGCTGAAATGTCGCCTTCGGAGATCTGGAGCAGGTACATCCGCTATATCGGCGCAGGGGCGGTCACCTTTGGCGGGGTCATCACCCTGGTCAAAACCTTCCCGACGATCATCAGTGCATTCCGCGACTCCATGGCCGATTTCCGGGCCAACCGCAGTGGCAATGCCGAGGAAAAAGGCCGTACGGAAAAAGACATTCCACTGATTTGGGTATTGGTGGGCAGCGGGATACTCGTCATCGTCATGGCGGTTTTGCCCAATATGCCGATGAACCTGCTTTCGGCGGTACTGGTCATCGTTTTTGGTTTCTTCTTTGTCACTGTGGCCTCCCGCATCGTGGGCTTGATCGGAAGCTCATCCAGCCCGGTATCCGGTATGACCATTGCGACCCTCATGGCTACTTCCCTTATTTTTCTGGGCCTGGGGTGGAGCGCCGACAGCTACCAGCCTATCGCGTTGGTAGTCGGTGCGGTAGTGTGCATCGCCGCAGCAAATGCCGGGGCGACCTCCCAGGACCTCAAAACCGGCTTCCTCGTCGGCGCAACACCGATACGTCAGCAATTGGGGCTGATGATCGGGGTAGTATCTTCCGCCGTAGTTATTGGCTTCACGGTCTTGCTCCTGGAGCGCACCCTGGGCATTGGCGAAGCTACCGTTCAACATCCCAACCCGCTGCCCGCGCCCCAGGCTACCTTGATGGCGACGGTGATCAAAGGGCTGCTCAGCCAGAATTTGCCCTGGGCACTGGTCCTTACCGGTATGGGGCTCGCTGCTGTGGTAGAGCTGTGCGGGGTCAGCTCCCTGGCTTTCGCGGTAGGCGCCTATCTGCCGCTTTCCACTACATCCCCGATCTTCGTTGGCGGACTGGTAAAATGGTTGATCGAGCGGAAAGATGCGGCTAAAAAGGAAGAATCGGAAATTGGCCCCGGTGCACTTTTCAGCTCGGGCATGATTGCAGGGGGCGCCGTTACAGGTATCCTGATTGCCGCTATGATCGGCTACACGGTCGGGTACGACGCTGCGGGTTCGCCGATCAGCCTTTTGAGCCGCTTGCGCCTCAACGACCCCGAACTGATGGGCGCGATGGGGGACGCTACCGGTTTGGCAGCATTTGCTGCCCTGGCATTCGTACTCTGGCGTTTTGCGAAATCATAACGCGGCAGGATATTCTTCTGAGAGACGCGTCATTTTCACGATTTCGCTTCGCGAAATCG
>JBMOJO010000224.1:0-6041 GCA_049315745.1 Saprospiraceae bacterium
TTGGTACTTGGGATTTCGTTATTTCCTGTGTTTTTGCCGACAGCCGAGCGTATAGCCCTCGCAAAAGCTTTAAAGAGGATTTCGATTTTATGGTGTTCGTTTTCTCCTTCGGCCTTAAGGTTCAGGTTGCAGTGCGCCTGGTCACTGAAAGATTTGAAGAAGTGGTAAAACATTTCCGTAGGCATTCCGCCAACTTTTTCTCTTCGGAAGGTAGCATTCCAAACCAGCCATGGCCTTCCGCTGAAATCTATAGCAGCCTGGGCCAGGCAATCATCCATGGGCAGGATGGCGAAGCCATAGCGCTCAATGCCGCGTTTGTCGCCAAGGGCGGTGCGGAATGCTTCCCCGAGGGCGAGTGCGGTATCTTCAATCGTATGGTGTTCGTCGATGTGTAAATCCCCCTGAACGCTGACTTCGAGATTACAGCCGGAATGTTTAGCCAACTGATCGAGCATGTGATCGAAGAATCCAATACCTGTATGATTGTGATAGCGGCCCTGCCCATCAATTTCGAGTACAACGCGTACCTGGGTTTCGCGGGTATTTCGCTGCACGACGGCACTTCGGGAGCAGGAGCGGAGGAAATGGTAAATTTCGGCCCAGTTGCGTGCAATCAACGCAATGGAGGGCTGGAGGCTTTCCATTTGCAGGAGGGATTCCGGGGTCCCATGGACATCGCTGGAATTGATCCAGATTCCTTTTGCGCCCAGGTTTTGAGCAAGTTGGATATCGGTAATCCGATCGCCGATAACAAAAGAGTTACTCAAGTCGTAACTGTTGCTGTCGAAATAATGGGTGAGTAGCCCGGTATTGGGTTTTCGGGTGGGGGCGTTTTCATGGCCGAAGGTGCGGTCAATGAGAATTTCCTTAAATATGATTCCCTCGTTTTCAAAGGCTTTGAGGATGGCATTATGGGGCGGCCAGAAATCCGCTTCTGGCAGAGAGGGGGTGCCCAGGCCATCCTGATTGGTCACCATGACCAAATCATAGTCCATTTCTTCGGTAATTTTGGACAAATACCTAAAAACTCCAGGGAGGTATTCCACTTTATCCAGGGCATCCACCTGGAAATCCGAGGGTTCGTGAACGAGGGTCCCATCGCGGTCGAGGAAGAGGATTTTTTTCATATTTCTGTCGTGACAGGCTTTTTTTCTTCAGGAATATAGGATTGTAATGCGTGGATGAGAGCAGAATTTTCCTTCGGGGTGCCGACGGAAATGCGCAGGCATCCTTCACAACGGTGCACAGTGGAGCGATTGCGCACGATAACGCCGCAATCTGTGAGGTAGTGGTACAGCCCGTCGGGGTCGCCGACCCTTACGAGCAGGAAGTTGGCATCGCTGGGGTAGAGACGGAGGACGAAGGGGAAGTGCAGCAAAGCATCGGCGAGCCGCCGGCGCTCTTCGAGCAGGATGCGGACCATTTCGTCTTTGAGGCCCGGATTTTCGAGGGCTTGCAGTGCTTTTTCCTGGGTCAGCAAGTTAATATTATATGGCGGTTTGACCTTGTTGAGCAATTCGATAATCTCTTCGTTGGCGAAAGCCATACCCAGGCGTATTCCGGCAAGGCCCCATGCTTTGGAGAGGGTTTGGAGGATAACGAGATTGGGAAATTCTGCGAGTAAGTTGATGGCCCCTGATGTATTGGTAAAATCCATATAGGCTTCATCAATCACGACAATTCCGGGAAATTGTTCTGCGATTTGCCGGATGCGGGCTGGATCGGCTAAATTTCCGGTAGGGTTATTGGGGCTACAGAGAAACAGGATTTTTGTGTAGGGCCCGGTTGCATGGCGAATAGCTTCCACATCCGGCTGGAACTCCTGATCCAGGGGTACTTTGCGTACTTCTACCCCGGCAATATCTGCGGCGACCTGATACATCCCATACGTGGGGGGCAGGATGAGGATATGGTCTTGCCCTGGTTCGCAAAAAATGCGTACCAACAGGTCAATGGCTTCGTCGCTGCCATTACCCAGAAAGATTCTGGAAGCCGGGATATTTTTGAGCGTTGAAATGCGGGCCTTAAGTTTTTCCTGCAGGGGATCCGGGTAGCGATTAAGGCCGTTTTCAAAAGGATTTTCATTGGCGTCCAGGAAGATATCGGCTCTGCCTTTAAACTCGCTTCGGGCTGAAGAATAAGGGGTGAGGTTGAGGATATTGGGGCGAACCAGGGTAGTGATATTATTAAGGCGAATGCGTACGGCCCGGCCATGAGCATGCAGATATTCGGCTGCTGCCATAGCTTCCACGGTGGGGGCGATCGCTGCGAGCCCTTCGCGGGAGAGTTCCTGAAAGGTGATTTTTTTTACGAAGGAATCCAGGGAGGTACCGCTGTAAGCACGGGCAAAGCCATTGGTCGGCAGCGTATGATTGGTACCCGAGGCATAATCTCCTACGGATTCGGGCGTATAATTGCCCAGAAAGACCGATCCCGCATTGGTGATTTTTTCTGCCAGTTCGTCGGGGTGGGCAACGGAAAGGATGAGGTGTTCCGGCGCATAAGCTTCAATGAGTTCCAGCGCCTCCTGTCGGTCGCGGGCGATGATGGCGACGCTGTTATGGAGCGCCTGTTGCGCAATTTCCCGTCTGGGGAGGTTTTGGAGCTGAGATTCAATCTCATGTTTTACCCGCACGACGAAGTCTTCGTCGAAAGCGACGAGCACCACCTGGCTGTCTGCGCCATGTTCTGCCTGGGAGAGGAGGTCGGCGGCCACAAAAGCGGGCACAGCGGTATGGTCTGCGCAGACGAGGACTTCTGATGGGCCGGCGGGCAGATCAATCGCCACGCCCATCCGGCTGATCATTTGTTTGGCAGCGGTGACGTATTGGTTGCCGGGGCCGAAGATTTTATATACTGCCGGAACGGATGCCGTTCCGAATGCCATAGCGGCAATTGCCTGTACCCCACCAATTTTGAATACCCTTCGGATACCTACGGTTTCGGCTGCAAACAAGATTGCCGGGTGTATGGAACCATCGGGTGAAGGGGGCGTACAGAGGATGATTTCCCGGCAGCCTGCCAGTACTGCAGGGACGCCCAGCATGAGGACGCTGGAGAAGAGGGGTGCGGTACCCCCGGGGATATATAAGCCAACTTTCTGGATGGGGACACTTTTTCTTTTGCATCGGACCCCCGGCATCGTTTCTACTTCAAGTACCGGGGCGGCCTGTGCGGCATGGAAGCGGGCGATATTTTCTTTTGCCACCAGGATTGCCTGTTTCAGGTCTTCTTTCAGGTATTCACGGGCCGCTTCGAATTCCTGTGGGGCGGCCTCCAGATGCTGAAGGGATACATGGTCGAACCTGGCGGTGTATCGAAGTACGGCGTCATCTCCTTCGATGCGGACTGCTTCCAGGATAGCCGAGACGAGCGTTTCCAGGTTTTGGGTTTCGAGAGAGGGTCTGGCCAGGATTTCGGTCCAGGAATTTCGTTCCGGGTAGAGGTAGGTTTTCATAGTATCCGAAGTTAAAGGATCATTTTTTCAATAGGCACGATGAGGATTCCCTGGGCGCCATGGGCTTTTAACTCGCCGATAATTTCCCAGAAGCGTTCTTCGCTGATTACGGTATGGACGGAGCTCCACCCGGATTCGGCGAGGGGCATGATCGTTGGGCTTTTCATTCCCGGCAGGATTTTGACAATTTCGGGGAGCTTGTCGTTGGGCGCATTCATGAGCAGGTATTTGTTGCTGCGGGCAGCGAGAACGGATTTCAGGCGAAAAAGCAGTTGATCCCGGAGTGTGCGTACTGCAGGGGTAATTTTAGTATTGCTGACGAGCCAGGCTTCGGAGCGGAGCAGGATTTCCTTTTCTTCGAGGTTGTTCATGAAGAGGGTATTCCCGGAGCTTACCAGGTCACAGATGGCGTCGGCGAGGCCGATATTAGGGGCGATTTCGACCGATCCGGAGATTTCGTGGATATCGGCTTCAAGTTGGTTTTTTTCCAAAAAATCCTGCAGGGAATTTGGGTAAGAAGTGGCTATACGTTTGCCGCGGAGCCATTCCGTATTCGTATAGGCAGTACCCTTTGGTGCGGCGATGGAGAGGCGGCAGTGAGAGAAGCCCAGCGGCAGCAGCATTTCCAGTTTTCGCCGGGATTCTATCACGGTATTTTCGCCGAGAATAGCGATGTCGGCGATACCATCTGCCACATAAGCCGGGATATCGGAGTTGCGGAGGTAATAGACTTCCAGGGGAAAATTGCGGGCTTGTACTCTAAGGGAATCTTTGCCCTCTCCGATTTTTATCCCGCATTCCCGCAGGATTTGGAGCGAGTCTTCCAGCAAGCGTCCGGATTTTTGAACGGCAATTTTTAATGTGGTATCCATTTTTGCGTATCAATTTAGGTACAACGGTGCCTTTTGTCGGTTTTCGTATCTATGTATCCTGGGTATCCGCGGCTTCGCCGCGAGGGATTTTATTTGAGGTTGTGTAAAAAAGTTGGGGTTGTGTAAGAAGTCTTTTCACGGCGCTTCGCACCAAATTATCTTTCGAGAGACACCTCGTTTTTGAAATTTCGCGAAGCGAAATTTCAAAAACGAGGTGTCTCTCAAAATAATATTTTGCCGCCGAAGGCGGCAAAAACCTTTTTACACAACCCCAGTTTATTTTATTATTTGGCACGAAGCGCCGAAAAAACCTTTACTCGAACCCCGAACATCAGATAGAGGCAAAAAAAAAGAGGTCTGCCGGCAAATGGCAGACCTCTTTTTGAGTAAAAAAACCCATAGCAACGTCACCACTTGCAAAGACAAGTACAAGAATGGTGATGATGATGTTGGATAATCAGCATATCGCTTAACTTTGGTGGTACGGGGCGGAATTGAACCGCCGACACCAGGATTTTCAGTCCTGTGCTCTACCAACTGAGCTACCGTACCGCTTTTTTAATCAAAGCGTGGGCAAAGATAAGGCTTAAAATTATTAAGTGCAAGGCTGACAAGAAAAAATCCCGATTATATTTGAGCGAAAGTCTTGAGCGGGGCGTTAACTAGGTGAAGTGCTTTTTGCGAATCAACGATGCACCCCCGACGATTTGGAACCGGAAAAAACATTAGAATGCCTTCGAGAATACTCGCCTTGTTTTTGGGGTTAATTGCTGCTGCGATGCTGTTCCTGGGTTTTCGGGGCGAACAGCAGTTTGCGCCGTATGCTGTTCCCCCGGGAGTTTTACTTGCTATCGTCCTTACGTTTGGCGACCAGATTAACTGGTGGTGGTACAGTCGTTTTCCACCGGACATAGACGAAGGGGGCCGTCGTTTTTTGGAGCGTTTTTACCGGCCCTACCTGCGTTTGGGGGATGAAGCGCGAAAGATATTCCGCCGGAAGGTGGCATTATTTCAGATGGTGCTGGATTTTCGGGAGCAGGGTATGGAGCAGCGTCTGCCGGAGGACTTCAGGCTTATCGTAGCAGTGAGTGCGGTGATCTTAACATACAGGGAGCATGATTATCTGCTTCCGAAATTCCCTGTTATTGTCGTGTACAGGGGCCCTTTTCCCTCGCCCCAATACCCGGAGTTATTCCATGCCTCTGAATTATACGAAGAAGATGGGGTATTACTTTTTTCGGCACAACATCTGATGAAGGGATTTACCGAGCCGCAAAAATACTATGATGTTGCCTTACATGAGTGGGCACGGGCATTCATCCTCTCCTATCCCGGGCGGTGCTGGCCAGACCCGGGCGAAGAGACCTGGGGCTTGTTGGAGCGCGTCAGTGGATTTAGCAAAGCTGCTTTAAAATCTTACGTCAATCGGCCAGATTTGGAGTTGCTTCCCGCTGCGGTGGTGCACTACATTCATTTTCCGGAAAAATTTGGGGAATATCTTCCGGAGCTAAGCGCGGGAATTGCGAAGTGTCTGGGGACGGTGGGATAGTAAGGGGGATTTTGCTGCAAAAAATAGCGCATTTACCCTAAACCGATAACCCATTGCAACAAGTTTGTAAAGCCACTCTATCCTTTTGCGGTGCTGATATATACTACGCCGGTCATTACGAGCAGGGTACCGGTGAGTTGCCAGAAGCCAAAACCTTCACCCA
>JBMOJO010000031.1:0-25690 GCA_049315745.1 Saprospiraceae bacterium
CTCAGAAGAATATTCTGCCGCCGCAGGCGGCAAAAGACTTTTTACACAACCTCAAATAAAATCCTTCGCGGCGAAGCCGCGGATACCCCTGGTAAATAGTTACGATAAAAGATATCCTATTCTGTTACGAAAAGCCTCCGGCTTTGATAAATTCCAAAATATTAAATCCAAAATAGTACTATGAAAAAACACTTATTCACCATTTCCCTGCTTAACGTCCTGTTTTATCTCCAACTGACGGCACAAGCCCCTAAAGAAGATATCCTCGTGGGCACCTTTTCCAATCAGCAAAATGGCCTGCTCCTTTCCGTGAAGCCAATCTCGTCAAATACCTACGAGGGGTTTCTGGAGTATCAGGGAAAAAGCTACCCTTTCAGCGGCAGAAGGCTGCTTGGGATGCTTTCGGGGGAATATGCCTATGAGGGGGCACAAATAAGCTTCACCCTGGCCAGGATCATGACCGCATATTATCTGACCAGCGACGGGATATCCCTGGAAATGGTACGCACCAATACCGCCCCCGCGAATACCGCACAAGTCGGAACCACCTCTAACCCTCCTAACCCTCAATCCCCGCCAACGAACGTTGTACAGACACCGGTACCCACTAATGCACCTGTGGCAACAGGCCCGCGCATCAACGACCCCTATGGCAGCTTTACATTTCAGCTACCTGCCGGCTGGAGCCAAACGGAGCCGGAAGGCCCGAATATCCTGATCACCAATCAAAACTATAAGGCGCAAATCAGCATCGCACCCCATAATTATTCCAGCCTCGCAGAAATCCGGAAAAACACTCTGGACATCCGGGATGCCGGATCCAATACCGACATGAAGGCCACTATACGGGATTATGGCAACAGCGGCCTTTTCATCCGCTATGAAGGGATTGCTCAAGGCCAGGCTGTGATTATCGAAACTGTCGCTTTGGCCTCACCGTACGGAGGTGGTATCAGTATCGTCGGCGCGGGGTTAAAGCCGGATTATTCCCCGGAAGTTGGGGATGCCGTTAAATCTATTGCCAACAGCATACAATTCCAAAAAACAACGGATACACCGGTCGTTCAGCAGTGGCGGCAGCGGCTGGTCAATAAACAACTGCTCTATCTCTATACGGGCAACGGCATGTCGGAAAAAACGACTATAGACCTGTGTGCAAATGGTCGTTTTCAATACGACAGCAATGACTCCTACTCCTCTGGCGGGTATTTTTCAGACCAACTAAACTATGCAGGCAGTAATGCCGAAAGTGGTAGCTGGAAGATCGTTTCCAAGAACTCTTTTCCCGTATTAATGTTATATTATGGCGGTAGTCGTGTAGTTGAATATTCCATTACTGCCCGACAGGCCGGCAATGAAATTAGTCTGAGCGGGAAGCGTTATTTCCTGCAGGCCTCTTCAATGTGTGAATAGAACCACCTGATAAAATACATCCGATTAACTAACTCAAAGCTAATGAACAATCCTTTTCGCACTATTGGCGCGGACTTTCCAGCCGCCATCGTTGTCTTGCTGGTAGCCGTGCCCCTCTGCCTGGGTATTGCATTGGGTTCGAACGCCCCGTTATTTTCAGGCATCATTGCCGGCATTGTCGGAGGGATTATCGTCGGGGTACTGAGCGGCTCACACCTGAGTGTTTCGGGCCCTGCAGCAGGCCTGACGGTAATTGTGGCCGCTGGTATTGCCCGCCTGGAAAGCTTCGATGTCTTTTTGCTGGCCGTCGTCATCGCGGGTATCCTGCAGGTCGTGTTCGGCTTTCTGAAAGCAGGGATAATCGGCGACTACGTCCCCAACGCCGTCATCAAGGGGATGCTCGCAGCAATTGGCATCATCCTCATCCTCAAGCAAATCCCCCATTTATTTGGGTATGACAGTGACTTTGAGGGCGACGAGGCATTTTTGCAGCCCGACAACCAAAATACCTTTTCCGAGCTGTTCAACGCATTGAATTTCATCCAGCCCGGCGCGGTCCTGATCGGTCTTACCGCTATGGCCATCCTGCTGATCTGGGAGCTGAAATTTATCAAGTCAAAAAAAGTATTCCAGCTCGTCCCCGGGGCCCTGGTTGCTGTTATTGCGGGAACCCTGCTCAACGAATGGCTTAAAAGCAGCGGATCAGAGCTCGCCCTCAAGGCGACACATCTGGTAGCATTGCCTGTGGCCGCCACTACGACTGAATTTTTCACGTTTTTCACCTTTCCAGATCTCAGCAGCGCTGCAAACCCCCAGGTATGGATTACTGCAATTACCCTGGCAGTCGTCGCCAGCCTTGAAAGCTTGTTGAGCATCGAAGCAGTGGATAAACTTGACCCCTACAAGCGGATGACCCCAAACAACCGGGAGTTAAAAGCCCAGGGAGTGGGGAATATTGTCTCCGGGATGCTCGGCGGCCTTCCGGTAACCTCCGTTATCGTACGCAGCTCGGCCAACGTCTCGGCAGGGGCAAAGTCCAAAAATTCCACCATCCTCCACGGCCTGATGATGCTCGCATTGGTCTCTACAACGCCGTGGCTCCTCAATAAAATCCCGCTTTCGGCCCTTGCGTCTGTACTGATTTTCGTCGGTTATAAACTCGCCAAGGTCTCGCTTTTCAGGGAATACTATGCCAAAGGCTTCGACCAGTTCATGCCCTTCGTAGTCACCATACTTGCTATTTTGCTGACCGACCTCCTGGAAGGTATCGTCATCGGTATCCTTGTTGGCCTCTTTTTCCTGGTACGCAGCAACTTCCGCTCTGCAATGCTTGTCGTATCGGATAAAAACAATTATCTCCTGCGCCTGCGCAAGGATGTAAGTTTTCTGAATAAGCCCCTGGTCAAAAATGCCCTGGAGTCTATCCCCGAAAATGCTTACCTGGTCATTGACCTGAGCAGGGCCGATTTCATTGACCAGGACATCGCTGATTCGATCAACGAATTCCTGGCGCACGCCCCCTTGAAAAATATTCAGGTCGAAATATTGAAAAGTACATTCAAAAATACCATACACCTCAACCTGATTGAAAAACAACCTGTATAAATAATAACCAACAAAAAACGTTGCACCATGAAAACCTACGATAAGCTCCTGCTCCAAAATAAAGCCTGGGTAAAAGAAACCCTACAGGACGACCCGGAATTTTTTAAAACCCTGGCTAAAATACAAACGCCCGAATTTTTATGGATCGGTTGCAGCGATAGCCGCGTGCCAGCCAATCAAATTACGGGAACCGTCCCCGGCGAGGTATTCGTCCATCGCAATATCGCCAATATGGTCGTACATACTGACCTCAATATGCTCAGCGTGCTCGAATATTCGGTCGTTTACCTGAAAGTCAAGCATGTAATCGTTTGTGGGCACTACGGCTGTGGGGGCGTCAAGGCTTCCATGAACCGGCACTCCTATGGTATTATCAATAAGTGGCTGCGCAATATCAAGGACGTTTACCGTATTTACCGGGAAGAACTGGATACAATCCCTAATGAAGACGACCGCACCAACCGGCTCGTGGAACTCAACGTACGCGAACAGGTCATGAACCTGGCAAAAACCTCTATCATCCAGAAAGCCTGGCAAAACGAACAACGTCCGCACCTGCACGGATGGGTCTATGGACTGGAAGACGGGATTATCAAACCGGTTTTTGAAATGGAAGCAGGTACCCGCATAGACCCCCTCTACGAGTTCGATAACCTGCCTCAAGACTAGCCGCGCCGCACCGGGTCGGCGGGAAGGTGAGCCGCTGTTTAGCTTTCAAAACATTCAAAAGTTATTGTAATGGCGTATATCCAGGTCAAAGATGTCAATATCTTCTATACCGATTCGGGCAAAGGCCCCGAAACGCTGGTCTTCTCCCATGGGCTGCTCTTCAACACACACCTCTTCGATCATCAGGTGGAAGCCCTGCAAAGCCGGTACCGCTGTATCGCCTACGACCATCCCGGACAGGGAAAGAGCGGTATGCCGACGAAAGATTTCGATATGGAAGACCTCTATGAATATGCCGCGGGGCTCCTCGAAGCGCTCAATACCGGGCCGGTGTATTTTATCGGCCTTAGCATGGGCGGCTTCGTAGCGATGCGGCTTGCTGCACGCCGGCCCGACCTGGTAAAAGGAATTATCCTGCTGGATACTTCTGCCGAGACGGAGCCAAACGCCTTCAAATATAGCCTGCTCAATAATATCGTTCGCTTTTTCAGCCCAAAGCCCGTTGCAGGTACCATCCTGGGCATTATGTTTGGAAAAACCTTCCTCGCCGATGCCTCCCGGGATGCCGAACGGGAAAAATGGAAGCAACATCTGGTGCAATTGCCCAAAAATATCACCCGCTCCGTAAATGCCGTCATCGGCAGAAAAGGGGTCCTGGAGGAAATCAAGGGAATCAAATGCCCCGCACTCGTCGTTTGCGGAGAAGAAGACGTTGCTACCGTGCCCGAAAAATCCTATCGCATCCATGGCCAAATCCCCGGCTCTATCCTCAAAATCGTCCCTAAGGCCGGCCATTCCTCGAGCATTGAGCAGCCGGAGGCAATTACCACGGCTATTCAGGGCTTCATCGAGCGGCAGAATGAACAATAGACCTGCTATACTCCGTGCCGTTAACCCCGGGCAACCGTCTTGTGATAATCGCCATACCTGTAATGTTATGTACAAAAAAGCCTTTTCCCTTATGCCCTCCGGCGCACAAGCGTCCCAGGCGCTCAAATATGCACTGATAACGGTAGCCCTGATCGCAGGTCCTTGTTCCATCAACGCACAAAATTTAGACCTTTACCCCCCCAAACCGGCCCCTGACCGCATCATCCTGACCTGGAACGCAGACCCTGCAACTTCCCAGGCCGTTACCTGGCGGACGGACACCACCGTTGTTGAGGCTTTTGCCGAGGTCGCTATCGCAGGCGATATGCCGGAATTCGCAATGAAAGCCTCGCGCACCAATGCCCGCACAGAAAAACTGGTCAGCGATAAAGGCGCCGCACATTACCACTCGGCGACGTTCACCGAGCTGAAACCCAATACAACCTATGCCTACCGGGTAGGAGACGGAAAATACTGGAGCGAGTGGTTTCACTTCAAAACGGCAAATAATTCCCCGGCACCTTTCTCATTTATCTACTTCGGCGATGCACAAAACGACCTGAAATCCCTGTGGTCCAGGGTCATCCGGCAAGCTTACAGCACCCTGCCCGCTGCAGATTTCATGCTACATGCCGGCGACTTGGTCAATGTATCTACACGGGATGAGGAATGGGGCGAATGGCACTATGCCGGCGGCTGGATTTTTGGGTCCAAATCAAGTATCCTTACGCCCGGGAACCACGAATATCCCCGGGGCAAAGATGGCGACAGGATATTGGCGCCCCACTGGCAGCCCGGCTTTAGCCTCCCCGAAAATGGCCCCGACGGCCTGGAAGAAACGGTTTACTATACCGACTACCAGGGCGTCCGCTTTATCAGCCTCAATACCCAGGCAATGTTAAACAGCCCCGAAATGATGACCCTGCAAAAACAGTGGCTCGAAAACCTCCTCATCAACAATCCACACCCCTGGACGATCGTCACGCACCATCACCCCGTTTATTCTACGGCAATCGGCCGGGATAACAAGGAAATACGGGATGCCCTCCAGCCCCTGTATGAAAAATACGGCGTTGACCTCGTCCTGCAGGGCCACGACCACGCTTATGGCAGGGGGCATAACATACATTCCGGCGCCAAGCATCATGCAAAAGGGCCCGTCTATGTTGTATCTGTCAGCGGGCCCAAAATGTACCACCTCAATTTCGACGAATGGATGGAACGCGCCGCCTCAAACACCCAGTTGTTTCAGATTATCCGGGTCGAAAACCAAAAAATTACTTACGAAGCATATACCGCAACGGGCAAACAATATGATCAGTTCTCCCTCACTAGAAGAAACAACGGCACAAATAAATTCAAGGACCTTGCGCCTGCAGGTTACCCGGAAAACCTCGAGCTGCCCCCGCCCGTGCAAAAAAGCATGAAAGAAGAAGACATAGAGGTATATCGCCAGCGGCTCCGGCAGTATTTACAGCGCAAAGCGGCCAACTGAGCAAAAACCCTTAGTACAGGATTAAAATCACCACGATACACCCTGTATTGATCAGCCCAAAACCGTAGAGCAACAAGCGCCGCGTACGGGATTCTGAAAGGACCAGTGCATAAAGCATCTTCAGCAGGTTATTGGCCGTGATGGTTTGCATTGCAGCCAGCGCAATGCGCCCAACGGAAAATGTGTCCTGCTCCGCTTGTAATAAGCTGATTAAGAAAGGGTCTATATCTGCTAACCCCGCAATGAACGATAAAACCGGAAGCCCGGCATTGCCGTAACGCTCCAGGGTGTATTCCGTGATCAGGGAAAAAAAGATGTACAAGGCAGAAAAAACAAGGGCCATCCTGAATTCCAGGGGATTCTGCCGTACCATTGGGGTGTTTTCCGATACTGCTCCCACGCTACCCCGGTGCCGGTATATGAAAAAAATGACCAAAGCGCTACCCACAATTAGCGCACCGAAATAGGGGGAAAAAAATAACGCCAGCTCCCCTTTAAAAAGCCATATCAACACAAAGACACGGATAAACATCATCATCGTCGCCGATAAAATCCCGGCAGCATATTCATGCGGCGTCAATATCCCGTCCCGACTGCGCTTTGAAAGCAGAAATGTCGTAGCCGTGCTGCTGTAAAGCCCCCCCAGTACCCCCGATAAGAGGGTGCCGGCATTTGGATAAACATACTTCTGCACCAGGTAACTGAGGTACGAAATCCCCGAAATCGCCACGACCGCCAGCCACAGCTTGTAGAAACTCAGAGGAAAACCATCCAATAAAGGTGCTTTGGGTGCAAGGGGCAAAATGACCCCCGTGATCATGATGAACTTCGCCAGCGTAATAAATTCCTCGGAAAAAATCCGCTGTGAAAATGCCTTGATTTGCTCCTTGATTTCCACCAGTGTAATCACCAGCACTATGACCAGCAAGGCCAGCCATAAGGGTTGGGTTTTGAGTAATAAAGGCAGGGTATATACCAACTGGGCCACCAGCACTTTTGTCAACCCAAAATTTTTGAACTGCCAGATATTCGAAAAGTAAAATATGGCGAGAAAAACCGACAATGCCGCCCAACCAGCCAGATAACCCGCAGGAAAATAAGCGCCGCCCTCCAGGAGTACGAAACCCAGAATACCTACGAAAGCAAGGGTCCGCTCGGTACCAAAAAAGGCCTCCCCTGCCTCCCGCTTTTCCTTCTTTTTATTAAGCTCCAAACCAATAATAAAGGAAAACACTACCGTGAGCAAGAAATTTACGACTACAGAAACATCTAAATCGTCCATGATATGTTAAGATTTTTCAATCTTTAATCTTTTTACGCTTTAACGCTGTATATGCACATTGAAATGAAATCATTGGGGCTTAAAAATAGTTTTTTTCTGCCATACCGGCTCCTCCATACAAGCCTTTCAGGCGGCTGATATCTCCAGATGCTTATATCCCTGCATTTCAGGCGTAAATCCACTATATTCGCAGCGCAAAAAAGACCGACAATGGCAACATTATACGACCACTATCTGGAATCGGCCCAATTTATCCGAAAAAAAACGGATTTTGAGCCTGAATTTGGTATCATCCTTGGAACAGGTCTGAGCGGCCTCGCTTCGGAAATCGAAGTAGTATGCAACCTTCCCTACGAAATCATTCCCCACTTCCCTATCTCCACCGTCGAAAGCCACCGGGGAGAGTTGGTACTGGGCTACCTGGGCGGCAGAAGGGTAGTGGCAATGGCCGGCAGGTTCCATTATTATGAAGGGTATAGCCTTCAGCAGGTCACCTTCCCCGTGCGGGTGCTCAAGATGCTCGGCATCCGGCGGCTGCTCATCAGCAATGCGGCCGGAAGCGTACAGCCGGAGATTGAAGCCGGAGATATCGTATTTATACGCGATCACATCAACCTTCAGCCTGATAACCCCCTGCGTGGGCCTAACGACGAAAAGTTAGGGCCGAGGTTCCCGGATATGCACGACGCCTATGATCGCAGGCTGAATGCAGAGGCCCTTGAAATTGCGCATAAAAACGGTATCCGGGCACATGAGGGCGTATATCTGGCTTTGCCCGGGCCAAACCTCGAAACCCCTGCCGAATACCGCTTCGCCAATATCATCGGTGCCGACGTGGTCGGAATGTCCACCGTACCCGAAGTCATCGTCGCACGCCACATGGACCTACCAGTCTTCGTCGCCTCTGTCGCTACCAACAAATGCTTCCCCATAGAATCCATTGCCAGCACCTCCGTCGAAGATGTCATCGCAGTTGCCAAATCCACAGAACCTAAACTCGCCCTCGTTTTCAAATCACTGCTCAAAACCATGTCATAAGCTGCCATCATGCCCCCAAAGCAACCAAATGTATATTCGGAACCGGCGTATATCGAAGTGACCGGTGCGCGTGAACACAACCTGAAGAATATAGACCTCCGCATCCCGCGCAACAGCCTGGTGGTGATTACCGGAATCAGTGGCAGCGGGAAATCATCCCTGGCCTTCGATACCATCTATGCGGAAGGACAACGGCGATATATGGAAACTTTCTCCGCATACGCCCGCCAGTTTATTGGGGAAATGGAACGTCCGGATGTAGAACGCATTGATGGCCTCAGCCCTGTCATCTCCATAGAACAAAAAACAACAGGCCGCAGCCCCCGTTCAACGGTCGGCACTGTAACAGAAATCTATGACTTCCTTCGGCTGCTCTATGCCCGAATCGGGGTTGCCTTTTCCTATGCCACCGGCAAACAAATGTCCCGATATAGCGAAGAACAAATGCGGGAACGCATCCTGGAGCAATATTCAGGCAAAAAAATTTCCCTCCTTGCCCCGATCGTCCGTGGCAGAAAAGGCCATTATCGCGAATTGTTCGAACAAACCCTCAAGCAAGGCTTCACCAAGGTGCGTATTGATGGCGAAATCAAAGATATCCTCCCCGGTATGCAGGTGGACCGGTACAAGGTACACGATATTGAAGTTGTTATAGACCGGTTCTCCCCAAACCCCAACCACCTCGAAAGACTGAACAACTCGCTCGCCAGTGCGCTCAAAATCGGCAAAGGGCTCATCTTTATCCTCGACAATGAGTCTGCCGCCGTTACCGGTCTGAGCAAACACCTCATAGATCCGGAATCCGGGCTATCCTACGAAGAACCTTCCCCCAATACCTTCTCCTTCAACTCCCCTTACGGCGCCTGCCCGGCCTGCAATGGCCTCGGTATGGTCACCCAGGCCGACTTAGGCAAAATTATTCCCGATGATACCAAATCCATCAACGACAGTGGTATCGTCCCCCTGGGAGAAGTGCGCGATAATCTGTCTTTCAAACAACTGCGGGCGCTGAGCAAAAAATTCCACTTCTCTTTTTCAACACCAATCCGGGATATCCCCAAACCGGCAATGGATATTATCCTGCACGGCGGAGGGCCCGCCCTCGAAATCCAATCCAACAGCAGCGATACTTCCTATAACCTCGCATACGAAGGCCTCATGAAGATGCTGGAACGCTGGTTCAACGATACTTCTTCCGAAAAAATCCGCCGTTGGGCAGAGGAGTTTATGTCCATCAGCGACTGCGCCGAATGTAAGGGCCTGCGCCTGAAAAAAGAATCGCTTCATTTCAAGGTACACGACAAAAATATCGGCGAATTATCGGAAATGGACATCGCCGAGCTCGCCGGTTGGATACAACAGGCGGAAGGCTACCTCCCCCAGCGCAGCTTGTCTATCGCCCGCGAAATCCTCAAGGAAATCCGCCTCCGACTGGGTTTTCTCCTCAATGTCGGCCTTGACTACCTTACCCTCTCCCGGCCCGCGAGGACCCTCTCAGGCGGGGAATCCCAAAGGATACGCCTCGCCACTCAAATCGGCTCCCAGCTCACCGGGATTACCTATATCCTGGATGAACCCAGTATTGGCCTGCATCAACGCGATAACCAGCGCCTGATTTCTGCCCTGCGGCAGCTCACCGATATCGGCAATACCGTCCTCGTCGTCGAACACGACAAAGACATCATGCGCGCCTCAGATTATCTCATTGACCTCGGCCCGGGCGCAGGCAAACACGGCGGGACGATCGTCGGCGAAGGCACACCGGAAAATTTCCTTAAATCAGGCTCCCTTACGGCCAACTATCTCTGCGATGCCGTTGGCATTGAAATACCCGCCATTCGCCGCACATCTAACGGAAAATACCTGCGGCTTTACGGTGCAAGGGGCAATAACCTGAAAAACCTGGACCTCGAAATCCCACTTGGCCTCTTCGTCTGTGTCACCGGAGTTTCCGGCAGCGGAAAATCTTCCCTTATCAACGAAACCCTCTATCCCATCCTGCGCAGTCATTTCTACAACAGCTTGCAGGAGCCCTTGCCTTATTCCCGCATCGAAGGACTGGAATTCCTGGATAAAGTAATCGAAATTGACCAGGCGCCCATCGGCCGGACACCCCGCTCCAACCCCGCTACCTATACCGGAGTATTCACAGAAATCCGGAATATCTATACCGGATTGCCCGAAGCAAAAATCCGGGGATATAAACCGGGCCGTTTCTCCTTTAACGTAAAAGGCGGGCGATGCGAAGAATGCGAAGGCGGCGGTATGCGCGTCATTGAAATGAATTTCCTCCCGGATGTCTATGTAGATTGCGAAAAATGCCTGGGCCGTCGCTACAACCGCGAAACCCTGGAAGTCCTGTATAAAGGGAAATCCATCTCCGATATCCTGGAAATGCCCGTCTCCGAGGCCACAGCTTTCTTCGAAAACATACCGAAAATTTACCGCAAACTCAAAACCCTGGAAGAAGTCGGCCTCGGGTATATTACCCTCGGACAACAGGCGACCACACTCTCCGGTGGCGAAGCCCAACGGGTAAAACTCGCCGAAGAACTCTCCAAAAAAGATACCGGAAAAACCCTCTATATCCTGGATGAACCCACCACCGGCCTCCATTTCGAGGATATCCGGCACCTCATCGCCGTCCTCAACCGCCTCGTAGCCCATGGGAATACCGTGCTCGTGATTGAGCACAATATGGACGTCATCAAAGTTGCCGACCACATTATTGATATCGGCCCGGAAGGGGGCCGCAAAGGGGGCTATATCCTTTGTGCCGGTAGCCCGGAAACTGTCGTACAATGCCCCGAAAGCTACACGGGAAAATTCCTGGCCTCCGAACTCCCCGGAAAAAAACCCGCACATTAATTTATTCTTCCCTATTTTAGCAGGGACGACAGAGGGCACTATCCGTTATTTCAGCGCAAGTCTCAATAACTTTAATTATCTTTATCTTGATCGCATATCTTTCGCAGCCATCAAAAGCCTGGTGCCGGGAAATGGTTTTCGTCGCCGATCTCCGCCTCAGGCTGATGTTTAAAGGGCATTTTTTATGACCAGGGACGGGATCAATTATTTCATGCGGGCTTACTTGAAACTGCGGTACCGCCAGCTGTGGAAAAGTACGCTGCAACCCTCTGCCGTACAGCAAAACCAGTGGTACCAGCTACTGCAGAAAGCCCGCCTGACCACCTGGGGCAAAAATTGGGGTATGCCCCAAATCCGAAATACCGAAGATTACAAAAAAGCAATCCCCCTCTCGGAATATGAAGACCTCAAGCCCTTTATCGAACGTATGATGCACGGGGAGCCCGATGTCCTCTGGCCAGGAAAAGTAACCCGCTTCTCCAAGTCCTCCGGCACTACCGGCTCAAAAAGCAAATTCATCCCCGTAACCCCGCAAAACCTCCGCCAGACACACATCCGCGGCGCCTGGGATGCAATGGCCTTAATCTACCGCGCACGTCCCGACGCCCGAAATTTCGCCGATAAGTCCATGCTCATGGGCGGAAGCCTCAGCCGCTTTGAGCCCTACCCCAAAACGCTTGTCGGCGACGTATCCGCAATCATGATCAGTAATATGCCCCGGATCGGCAGACCGTTCTTTATCCCCGACCTGGAAACTGCCCTCATGGCCGACTGGGAACTCAAACTGGAATTGCTCGCCCAGGCAGGGGCAAAGGAAAAAAAAGTGGTCATGATCGGCGGGGTACCTACCTGGACTGTCGTCCTGTTTCGCAGAATCCTCGAAATTACCGGCAAATCCAATATGCACGAGGTCTGGCCACACTTCCAGGTCTATTCCCACGGAGGGGTCAGCTTTACCCCTTACCGCACCCAGTTCGACCTGCTCTTCCCCGGTGCAGGAGTATGCTACCAGGAAGTCTATAATGCTTCCGAAGGCTTCTTCGCCGTACAGGACGACCTCCAACACGAAGGTATGCTCCTCCTGCTCAACCATGGTATCTTCTACGAATTCATCCCAATGGAAGAATGGGGAAAGCCCCAGCCCCATACCCTCGCAATCCAGGAAGTAGAAACCGGAAAACAATATGCCATCGTAATCAGTACCAATTCCGGGCTATGGCGCTATCTGCCAGGGGATACCATCACTTTTGTCTCCCTTCGTCCCTACCGCATAAAAGTCACCGGAAGGACAAAACAATACATCAATACGTTCGGAGAAGAAGTCATCGTGGATAATACCGACCAAGCGCTCGCCTTAACTTGTACCCGGCATTGTGCTATCGTGCGGGACTATACGGTCGCGCCCGTTTTCCTTTCCGGGAATACCAGAGGAGGACACGAATGGCTCATAGAATTTGAAAAACCACCTGCAGACCTCAGCGCCTTCGCACAACAGCTGGATCAGAACCTCCAGGATATCAATTCGGATTACGAAGCCAAGCGATATCGCAGCATAGCCCTCGCCCCGCTGAAAATAAAGGCGCTGCCGCCCGGCGCCTTCCTCCAATGGATGAAAGCACGCGGAAAACTCGGCGGGCAACATAAAGTCCCGCGCCTTTCCAACTCCCGCTCAACGGTAGAAGACATCCTCTCGTATTTCGTGCCAAGCCGATAATGCTAAATTATACGTTGATCGCAGATCGCTCTCCGTTATGGGGTTGTGTTAAGAATTTTTTCTATGCGTTGTGTAAAAAATATTTTCTTGGCGCTTCGCGCCAAATAATGCTTTGAGAGACAACTCATTTTCGCGATTTCGCTTCGCGAAATCGCGAAAATGAGTTGTCTCTCAAAAGAATATTCTGCCGCCGTAGGCGGCAAAAGACTGTTTACACAACCCCTAAAAAAATTATTTGCTGCGAAGCCCCATAAAGCGGCTTATGAGACCGCCTTCTTTTTTTTCTGAAAAAAATCCTCCAACGCCTCTAATACGTCAATGGCTTTCCGGTAAGTGTCTTCCATAGCCGCGGAATTGTCCATACCGGCATAAAGGGCAAGCTCGCAATTCTTCAGGACCTGCCGAAAAGTATCTACCAACGAACGCTCCAGCCCCTGACGCTCGAGCGCTTCTTCTAAGCGCGCCTGGGACTGCTCTGATAAAGGAACTTGAAGGCGTTGGGACAGGTATTGTAGAAGGGCGTTGGAAACTGCCTCATAAAAATGCCTGCTCTCTCCTTTTTGCAAGTGCCGGGCAGCGGTCTCCATCCACTTTTCAGCGACCTTCCCGATATCTTTTGACCGATTCGGCCTTACTGCGGCGCCAAAATACTGCCGGTAACGCCTGGCGCCCAAAATACTGCCGAAGGCAAGAAAAGGCAGGATCAATGCAGCCCAAAATAAGGGGCGCTCTACCCATCGTTTTTTACCCTGGGAAAGGTCTCCTGCTTCCATAAGCCCCGGATAGCTTCCATCCTGCATATCCCGGTTTACCTGTGGCCGCGCCCCGGATTGCTTTCCCTGCAAAACCTCAACCCCGAAAGCCTGGGATGCCACCGTGGAATATGTCCCGGTTGCCGGGGAGAAATAACTGAATATCGGCGCTATCGTATATTTTCCTGCTGCCTTGGGCGCAAGCAGATATTCAAATACTTTTTTGCCAACCCTTTTCCTGGCAGACTCCCCATATATTTCTTCCTTTACCCGGGGTTCATATACATCAAACGCGTCCATACCCTGTAAAACCGGTGCCTCTACCCGCTTCAAATCACCATCCCCGGTAATCGTGAGCACCAGGCTGAATGCGTCGTCGGTAGTTGCGACGTTACGGTCAAGGGAAGCCTCAAAGGAAAAATCCCCTACCGCTCCGCTAAAAGACTCCGGAGGATCGGGGGGCAGTGGCTTAACTTGCAAGGTCACCGGTGCCGTACTGACCCCAACCCTTTTGACATCTGCGCCAAAAAAAAAGTGCTCCGCCCCGGCATCTGTTACGATCCCAAGTTGAAGCGATGCCGGCTGTATCGTCAGTGTCCCCGCCTTTTGGGGATACAAGGACAAGCTTTTTAACACCTGGCTATAATATTCGCGGCCATTTACGATTTCCCGTTTCAACGTTTGATCTGTACCGGAAAGATCTTCCGCATAAAAATTCAGGTAAGGGGATTCCTCGACCATATTGTAGTGCTGAACCTCGACAGTCGTGAAGAGCGTATAGTCCAACCGCACTTGCTGACCGACGTAGGCCTCCTTGACATTAAGCGATGCGCGGACGAAGTAGTCAGGTGTATCTCCCGGTTTGCCGGGGCTTTGCTCAAGCACTGTAATCACCAGGGGCTGGGAACGGAAGCTGCGCTCAATGCGGTCCACGACGCCCCTGATCGAGGCGCTCCCAATCTGCAGTTTTCCGGTTCGGCGGGGCTGCAGGACGTAAGAATAAGATGCTTCCATACGGACCCGCCCGTTGATAATTGTGGTGCTCATCCCTCTCGAAGGCCCGGAAATGACGATGAAGTCTTTGAAATCCGGGGGGCGGAAACCACTCCCTTCGGCATTCCGCAGGGTGAAAGTAACCTGAAAATAACCATCCTTAAAAATTTCTTCCGCATCGGCAGATGCTTCGAAAGCAGGACTCCCCGACTGAGGCCGGGCGACAGCCGGAAAAAAGAGTAAAGACGCAAAAAAGAAAATAACCGGATGAATGAGCCGTTCCACCATTTATATTTTAACTGTTTTACGCTTTTTTTCCTGGGTTTCTTTGGGCAAAGACGGAAAAGACGGTGCTTTGCGCCCAAAAAAATCACCGAAGTCCATACGAAAAGGACTAGGGGCTTTCTCCACTTCCGGCTGAGGCAACCCCTCTGGGTTAGGCCCAACGTAGATTTCCACAGACTCCGTTTCGATGCGCTTTCCATCCGCTTCAATGGAAGCCGGTGGGATCGTGAAAAAGCCTTCCCGTGCAGGACGAACCACAAAGCTGTAACGCACCTTCTGCGTACTTTCTCCATTGACCATTGAAAAAGAAGAGGAAGTGTTGGGCCCTGAAAGCAATTCGAGCGACGGGTCCAGGGTTGGCATCGAAAAATTTCGTGCATTTGCATTTTCCAAAAGGAAAGAAACCTCAAAATAGTGCCCCATCAGTACGGAATCACTGCTCGCCTCCGCAACAAAACGGACGGGTTTCTGTGCAAGGGCAATACTGCACAGCAATACAAAAAGCCCTGTTGAGAAGAAATTTTTTTTCATAACGATAGCTGTTTTATAGACTTGTTGCGCTGGTTTACCGCGGCGGGAAAAAAGCAGCCGGCGCCTACCAGTCTTTTTTGCTTTTTGCCCCCTGACCGGGATCTTTACGCATCCGTGCCTGTACTTTTTTTTCTTCCTGCCCTGCGATACGCAACAAGGCCTCGGCTTCTTCACGGCTCAGATTTTGCCCGCCTTCCCCGGGATTCCCGGGGGGCGATTCAGCAGATTGCGACGCTTCCCCATTTTGCTGCCGGGGTTGCTGACCTGCCTGGGAAGGCGTCTGCTGCTTGGAGGGTTCGTTCTTTGGCGATTGCTGGGGTTGTGGGGGGGGAGGTGTTTGCTGAAGAAGCTTTTTCTGCGCCAGGGTCAGGTTGTATTTTGCCGCGATATCCGAGGGGTCGTTGCGCAAGGCATTTTTATATGCTTCAATACTTTTTTCCAGGTTCCCCGCCTCAAAATGTGCATTGCCCAGGTTGAAGTACGCTTCTGCCTTTTTTGCGTCAGAAGGCGCCTGTCTTGCCGCTTGTTCAAACTGACCCACTGCTTCGGGAAAGCGCCCCTGACGATAGACGGAATTGCCCAGGTTAAAGTGCCCGTTGGCGCTGTTGGACCGGGCGAGGGATTTGCGGTAATATTCCTCCGCTTCCGCATACCCGCCTTTTTGATAGCGCTGATCACCGTCACGCAGTAATCTGTGGGCATCTTGCCCGTTCAGGGATACCACGATCCCTGCTGTTGTCAGGAGTAATGCAATAAGGTAGTGCATTCGGGTAATATTAGATATCACAGACCTATGGCGACAGGAGAGTCGCGGGTCAAATCGGGTTATTTTGCCGGCATGGCAAATAAGGAACCTCAAAAGCGCCCTCTCGGTTCAGGCTAAAGTATAAAACAAATTCCAGATTTGCGTGACAAAAAAACACACGGTCAATCCTAAGCCAATAGGCAGAAAAGTAGCGACCAACGTCCATTTTAAGCTGCCCGTTTCCTTATAGATCGTATAAATCGTCGTAGAACAAGGATTGTGCAGCAAACTGAACAACATCAGGTTGATCCCGGTGAGCAAGGTCCAGCCCCCCGCCCGGAGCACCTGCTCGGTGTCCTCAATAGCATCGAGTTCGAACAAAACGCCCTGGCCTTCGCCAACACCCCCCAGACCTGTACTCAATACCGTCAGCATAAGGACGGTAGGGATAACGATTTCGTTGGCGGGGATGGCAATGATGTATGCCAGCAATATTACCCCATTCAGCCCAAAAATTAGGGCGAAAGGTGTAGTATAATCAATAAAATGCGCGGCAAGACTAGTGTCATTAATCTGTACGTTGCCAACTATCCAAATGACCATTCCGGCTGGAATTGCAAATACCACTGCCCGCCAGAGGACGAAGACCGTACGGTCTATGAGCGAAGTGTATAGCGTTTGCCAAATTTGCGGTGGCCGGTATGGAGGCAATTCCAGGCTGAATGCCGATGCTTCCCCTTTCAGCAGGGTTTTGCTGAGCGCCCAGGAAACCATCAGGCTAAACCCAATACCTAGTACCGCAATGCCTACAACAGCGGCTGAGGAAACAATCCCCGCAAGATACGCCGGCACCGATCCCCCAATGAAAATTGTTGCAATCAGGATTTGGGTCGGCCATCTGCCATTGCAGAGCGAAAAATTATTCGTAATAATCGCAATCAGCCGTTCCCTGGGGCTATCAATGACGCGGGCGGCGATGACCCCGGCAGCATTACATCCGAAGCCCATACTCATCGTGAGCGCCTGCTTCCCGTGCGCCCCCGCCTTCCTGAAGAGGCGGTCCATATTAAAGGCAACCCGTGGCAGGTATCCCAGGTCTTCGAGCAAGGTGAAAAGCGGGAAGAATATCGCCATGGGCGGTAACATTACCGAAACTACCCAGGCCATCGCCAGGTAGGCCCCGTCAATCAGCAATCCACTCAGGAAGGCGGGCACGCCTATACCATCTGCAAGCTGCCGCAGCCAGGGTTGGGCCGTGTCCACCAGCAGAGATGCCAGCATCCCGGAAGGTACATTGGCACCGGCAATCGTTAGCCAAAACACCAGTGCCAGCAGCAGGAGCATGATCGGAAAGCCCCAGGTCCGGCTTGTCACCAACGCATCAATCCGACGCTCCAGGTGATAAGAAGCGCGGTCGCCTTCCTGGCGTACGGCTTTCCGGGCAATTCGCGAGGCATCTTCATATACGGAGGCAATAATTGTATCGTGAAAATCCACGCCCAGATCCCAGCGAAGTTTGTTGGCCAGGGAAAGTAGCTCCTGGCCGGCCCGCTCGTTGTTATTTTCCATAATAAATAGATTTCCTGCTGTGGTCTTCCCGTCGCAACAGGCCCGTTAATGATTCAGGTCGAGCATCCCCTGGCCAAGTTGGCCCAGCTCGCCGCGCTTCACCGCTTCCATAATGCTCTGGTCCCCCTCCAGTAGGCGCAGTGCGACCCAGTTGAGGTTCGGCAAGCCTGGAAAAGATTCGCCCAGCTTTTTGGCCAGCGCCTCTATCGCATGCTGCAGGGGCGCGGAACGCGGCTTGATCCGGTGGGGCTTGCAGGTATAACTTCCCGAAGCCACTTGCTCGATCATGCGGATGAGCTCGTCCATCCCTTCTTTTTGGCGTGCTGCAGCCGCAATAACCGGAATGCCCAACTCCCTGCTCAGGGTACGCGTATCAATCTCGATATGGTGCCGGCGCGCTTCGTCCATCAGATTGAGGCAAAAAACCGCACGGTCGGTAATTTCCAGGATCTGAAGCGCAAGGTTGAGGTTGCGCTCCAGACGGGTAGCATCCGCAACGATTACCGTGACGTCCGGGCGGGCAAAGAGAATAAAGTCACGGGCAACTTCTTCGTCGGCGCTCGTCGAGAGCAGGGAATAGGTGCCGGGCAAATCCACTACTTTGTAGCGCTTGTCGTTGAAAGAAAAACCCCCCTCTGCCCGGAGAACGGTTTTTCCGGGCCAGTTGCCGGTATGCTGCCTCAACCCCGTCAGATTATTGAACACCGTGCTCTTGCCCGTATTGGGGTTCCCCGCGAGGGCGACGACATAGTCCACCCGATCCATCGCGATCCCGAGGCGTACCAGGTGTTCGACATGATGTACGGGGCAGTTTTCACATTGCTGGTTACTCATTCCACTTGCTGGTTTAAAGGTTCAATAAAGATGAAATCCGACTGCGATTTCCGGATAGCGACCAGCGCCCCCATCACGAGATATGCTATAGGGTCATTACCGGGGCTTGGAAAAGCGTACTCGACCACTGCCCCGGGCACAATCCCCAAATCCATTAACCGCCTGCGCTGTTGGCCCCTCAAGGCCGGGGCAATGCCTTTGATTTGCGCCCTTTCCCCGGCCTTGAGGGAAGAAAGCGGCGCATATTTTTCCCTGGGCGGCTCCCGGTCCACGATTGCCTCTACCGTAATATTGACTGCGAGCAGCGGACTAAGGATACATTCCTCCCCGTTTGCGGCAAATTGCAGGCGTTCCTGCGACACATCCATCATATATACCTGCATGCCCGGGTACAAGCCCAAAGCTACGATCTGGGAGTATATCGCTTTGGGCTCGTCTTCGATATGTACAATCCGGGCCAGTTCCCCCTCCTGCATTTCGCTCATCGGCTTACCGCTATAGTCGGGAAGCTCGCCCGCGCTCGAGGGAATGGGGTCGCCATGTGGATCAAATACCGGATTGCCGATCTGGGCAGCCAAAAGGTCTGCCGCCGCAAGGGTAATCTCGTGTTCTTTCAGGTCTGCCTGGCCATGCCAATCCAAATGATGCGTGCCCGTTTCGTCTGCCAGATAACGCTCCCATATCCGGTGTACCCGAATAATCCGCAACGCATAAGACCGGCCTAATTCGGTCAATTTAATCGTGTCCCGATCCATTACAATCAGGCCGATGTGACGAAGACTCTCGAGCAAACGGGCCGTTCTGTCGGCAGAGATGTGCAGGTTGCCGGCCAGGGCATTCAGCCGGCAGGAAAGCCCCTTGTATTCGCAATCAAATAAATATTTCAACGCGTCTTCAAGAAGGATGCGCCGGGCATTGAGGTGGTTGTTGGTTATGCGTGCAAAAAGCCCTTTCTGTGGCCAAAATACCACCAGGACGAGGAAGAGGAACAAAATCCCCCAAAACAGGGCAAATACCGGCTGAATCTCCATGCAATGTAATTTTATTCCCGATCTAATATCTCGACGAAAATATGCTCCGCAAACTTTCCGGAGACGCTGTGCATAATCCCCTCGACCAGAATATCCATGGAGCGGTCAAATTCCCGCGTCTCCCCAACTTCAATCCTGATGTTTAAAGCCAACCCAATCTTTGTAACGTACTTGAGAAATGCAATGGATTCGTCGCTGACGGCAACCATACGGCAGATATCCCCGGTCTGCAGCGAGGAAAGGGCGGTCCTGGGCCTTAAGTCAATTTCGCCAAATTCATTGGGGATGGCCTCTCCGTGCGGATCCGTCTGCGGAAAACCCATAAACCGGTCTAATTCCGCCATCAGTTTTGGGGAATGGATATGCTCGAGCTGCTCTGCAACTTCGTGTACCTCATCCCAGGAAAAATTAAGGTAATTGAACAAAAACGTCTCCCAAAGCCGATGCCGGCGGATCAAGCGCACCGCAACTGCCTTCCCCTCTTCCGTAAGGGATAGCTTGCCATATTTTTCATAGTCCACCAACGACTTGGACTTCAATTTCTTCAACATGTTATTGACCGACGCCGGGGCAACACCCAGATAATCAGCCAGGCGGTTGGTGCCCGCACGCTCCAGCTCCTGCCCGATACTCAGATGAAACAACGCTTTAAGGTAATCTTCTTCTGCTTTGGTAATGTGCATAACAAAAATTATTAGCCAAATCTAACTTTTTTTGTTATGCCATGCAAGTTTTATTTCACTTCGTGTGAAAAACGGTAACAACCAAAAATCATCGGACTTTTTGAAACGGGCTATCGCGCGGGTAAAACAACGCCCGTTTGCGTCCAGACGATAGACGTTTAAGGGAGCATAGCCCATTGGATACGAGCGAAAAAAGGCGTAGTGCGGGTAAAAAAGCGTCGAGTTATCCCTCAAGGGAATCCCGGCTTAACGGATCTATTGGGTGATTGTGGAGAACCGGCGCCACTCGAATAATAATAGGCATAATGCCAAAAAGAGGAAAGGCTGGAAATAGCTTTCATATTCGCTGAACACGCGCTGTTCCATCCCGCGTTTTTCGATCCGGTCAATCTGGGCAAGCAGCTGTTCCATTGGAGCTCCATTGCCGGATACCAGGTTGAAATAGCGCCCCCCGCCCTTTTCTGCAAGTTCACGGAGCATCTGCGCGTTGAGCCTGGAGCGGACCGGGGCGCCTTGTGCATCCCTTTTATAGTCTTCCTGTCCGTCCATTTGTACGGGGATAAAGCTGCCTTCTGCTGTACCTACCCCGAGGGCAAACACAACGGCCCCCTGATCGCGGAGGCCTTCGAGTGCTTCCGGGACTGCCGCTTCGTGGTCTTCCCCATCGCTGATGACGACGAGGGCCTTTCCACCCTGCTGACTTTGGGAAAAATAGCGTTTTGCTACCTGGATCGCTGCGGCGATCGCTGTTCCCTGGTCGGGAATATTTTCAGGGCTTACGCTGTTGGCGAAAAGGGCCACGGCAGCATAATCGGTCGTCAGGGGTACCTGGAGGTAGGCATTCCCGGCAAAGAGGATAAGCCCTATTTTATTGCCCCTGAGCCGAAGCGCCAAATCCGCTGCAAAACGCCTGGCGCGTTCCAGTCTGCTGGGGGCAATATCTTCCGCCAGCATACTTTGCGAAAGGTCCAGGGCGATGAATATTTCGATCCCTTTAGTTTGCACTGCCTCCCGCTTCGTACCCCATTGGGGATTTGCCCAGGCGACGACAAGCAGGGCGAATACAGCCGTCCATACGACGGCCCGACGTCTCAGGTGGTTTTCCTGCCACCCTTCCAATAATCGGGCAATATGCCGCTCCTGCCCAAACAAGCGCATATTCCGGCGGCGCAGCACTCCGCTCCACCAGGATACGATGATGGGTACTGGCGACAATGCCAGAAAGTACAACAGCTCTGGTTGTTCGAAACGGAACATATTTTTCTCCTTTTGCCGGGCCCGGCCCGTGTTAGGCCACTAAGGCCTGAATACCCCGATAAAAGCCCGGCTCAGTCTGTAATACTTTTCACAATACTATGCCTAAAAGCAAATTCCAGCACCAGCATCAATAATCCGGCAAGTAGCCAGAAACGATAGGCTTCGCTGTAACGCTTTACAGCCTTAACCTCGATCTTTGTTTTCTCCAGCGCGTCAATTTCGGCATAAATTTTTTCCAGGCTTTGTGCGCTGGTTGCACGAAAGTATTTTCCTCCCGTCATTTCTGCGATTTGCTGCATGAGCGTTTCATCAATTTCTACCCGGGCGAGGCCAAAAATATACTGGCCGTCACCGCGCCGGCTTACCGGGGTCAATGCATCCCCCATACTTCCCACGCCAATCGTATAAACCTTGATGCCGTACTGCCCAGCAATTTCCGCTGCGGTAGCCGGCTTAATGTAACCGGCATTGTTGACCCCGTCGGTGAGCAGGATGATTACCTTACTTTTGACCTCACTGTCTTTGATCCTGTTCACCCCGGTAGCCAGGCCCATGCCGATAGCGGTGCCGTCTTCAAGAAACCCGCACTGAAGGCTGGCAAGGAATTGCTTCACCACGGCATGGTCTGTCGTCAAAGGGCATTGCGTAAAGGCTTCTCCGGAGAATACCGCAAGGCCGATGCGGTCGTACGGGCGGCGTCCTACAAATTCTATGGCAACCCGCTTGCTGACCTCCAGGCGGTTGGGCTGAAAATCCTGTGCAAGCATACTGCTGGAAAGGTCCATCACCATCATAATATCTATGCCATCCGCGCGGATGCGCTCTTCTTTCAGCATGCGCTGGGGGCGGGCCATCGCTACAGATAACAGCACTAAAGCCAGCAGGCGAAAGTAGGGCAGGGCAAGCCGCAAGCGGACGCGCCAGGATATCCAGCCGGCTTCAATTCCCTCCATGGAAGAAACGCGCAGGGTTACGCCTCGTTGGCCAGATCTTCGGCGCCACCAGAAAAAAATGGCTATCGCCAAAGGTGCAAGCAACAGCAACTCCGGGTTTACGAAACGCAGATCACTCCATACGCCCATCATACTCCTCCGGTTTTGTGGCTTGAACAAAATCGAATATAACCTGCCAAGCTACTTGATGCTGCTCCGCCGGCAACTCCGCTTTCGCAAATTTAACCCTGTCAGCATCCCGGAGTACCTGGATCACGTCTTCTGACCATCGCTTTTCTACCCCGGCATCCTCCAGCATTTCCCTGACCTCTTCGGTTACGGATTCCAGGGCTTGTACCGCATAACGACGGGAAACGTATTCCTTCAAAATATGCGTAAGCTCGGACTGATACTGTTTGAATTGTCCTTTTTCCAATATCCCGCTGTTCCAGAGCGCATGAAGTTGTTCCATGGCAACTTCGTGCGCCGGGGGCGGGGGCGGAGCCGGTGCTGCCGGCGCCACGGCCGCTTTCCGGTTTCTCAGGCGCTTAACTAAAAATACGATAAGCGGTACAGCCAAAACGGCGAGGAGCAGGGGCCAGAAATCCGTTACCCGGACGGGTTCCTTCCATATTCCCTTTATTGGTTGAAGGCGCGCCGTATCGGCTTCTACGGGAATCGGGCGCACCTGAAGGACCAGGCTATTGCTGTACAGGCGCTCAAGACCTTCTGAAGTCCGGATATCCACCGGAATCGGCGGAAGCCGGTAATACCCGGAATCAAATGCCGACAGCACAAAGGCGCGGGAGTAGGTCATGCCCTGTACATATTCTGTTGAATCCAGTGGATTTGCCCGCCGACGTTCCAGACCTTTCACCGTGCCCAGCGTATCCGTGCCGATAAGGATGAGTTGATCGCCTTTGGGTAAGGATATTTTGATACGCAAATGCGTTTCGTCTCCAATCAGGATTTGGGCACTGTCGAGGCTGGCCTGCACCTGGCAGTATGCGGCGAGCGGCAGGTAGATGAAAAGCATCAGGGGAAATAAAAACCTTTTTGCACGTGTGTTCATCTGCCGGACCTCTTTTGAAAAAATTGCAAAAAAGCCTGAATATAGGATTCGTCCGTCTTAAGATCCACCACATCCGCCCCTGTCTTCAGAAAGGTCGTGCGAAAATACTGGCTAGATTCCACATAGCGCCGCGCATAGGCAGCACGAACCCATGGCGCACCCGTATCCAGCCAACCGGTAGCACCGGTCTCGGCATCCTGTGTACGTACGAGCCCAATATCCGGCAGGGATTCCTCTCTGCGGTCGGTGACCCTTACCCCGATCACATCATGGCTCCGTGCTGCGACGCGCAGCGCATCTTCATACCCCTCTGCAAAGAAATCGCCGATGACGAAACATATACTGCGCTTTTTAATCACATGACAGAAGAACTCGAGGGCTTTTCCAAGTTCTGTACCCTTGCCGGATGGCTGAAAGTGAATCAGCTCCCGGATGATCCGCAAAATATGCCGGCTGCCTTTCTGGGGCGGGATATATAATTCGACCCGATCCGTAAATAGCGCAAGCCCCACCTTGTCGTTGTTCGAAATGGCCGAAAAAGCCAGCAACGCACAGATCTCCGCGATAATTTCCGATTTAAACTGCCCCACGGCGCCAAATAGAGAAGAGCGGCTGGCATCTACCAACAGCATTACGGTAAGCTCCCGTTCTTCTTCATAAATTTTGACATGGGGCTCCCCCGTACGTGCGGTCACGTTCCAGTCAATATTTCGGACATCATCGCCAAACTGGTACGTGCGCACTTCGCTAAAGGACATGCCCCTGCCCTTGAATGCGCTGTGGTATTCCCCGGAGAACATATTCCGGCTCAATCCCTTGATCTTGATTTCTATTTTCCTGACGCGTTTCAGGAGTTCGCCAGTTTCCATAGCAAAGGATGAATTCAAGGCACCTCTACAGCATTCAGGATGCGGTGGACGATATCCTCCTGGTTAATACTTTCTGCTTCTGCTTCATACGTGAGGCCGATCCGGTGCCGGAGCACATCCTCGCAGACGTGGCGCACATCTTCGGGGATGACATAGCCCCTTCTCCCCAGGAAAGCGTAAGCTTTGCTCGCCAAGGCCAGGTTTATACTCGCCCTGGGGGAAGCCCCATAGCTGATCAGCGGTTGGAGCGCCGACAGGCCAAAGTCCGCCGGTTTTCTGGTCGCAAATACGATGTCAACGATATATCGCTCTATTTTTTCATCCATATACACCTTGCGCACCGATTTGCGGGCACGCAGGATTTCCTGGGGATGTACGACAGGCGGCATCTCCATACCGAACGCCTCGTCCTGGATATTCCGGCGAATGATTTCCCTTTCTTCTTCCTTTGTAGGATATCCGATTTTAACCTTGAGCATAAACCGGTCCATCTGCGCTTCGGGAAGGGGATAAGTACCTTCCTGCTCGATCGGGTTTTGCGTCGCCAACACCAGAAAAGGTTCCTCTAAATGGAATGTTTCGGTGCCAATCGTTACCTGGCGCTCTTGCATAGCCTCCAGCAAAGCGCTCTGTACCTTTGCCGGAGCGCGGTTGATTTCATCGGCCAGGATGAAATTGGCAAAAACCGGCCCCCGCCGCACCGCAAATTCCTGTTTGCTGGGGTTATAAATCATGGTGCCCACAACATCGGCAGGAAGTAAATCGGGGGTAAACTGTATTCTGCTGAACTTTGCGTCAATGGCCTTCGCCAGGGTTTTTATAGCCAATGTCTTTGCCAGTCCCGGAAGGCCTTCCAGTAAAATGTGCCCCTTGGTGAGCAAGCCCAGCATCAGACGCTCGATCATATACTCCTGGCCAACGATGACGCCTGCAGTCTGAGCGCTCAGTTTTTCGATAAAGGCACTGTCAATGTAAACCTGTTGGTTGATTGCTTCGATATCTATTCCCTGCATATATATTATGGTTAGTAAGTGTTGATGAAACTCGCCAGGGTCGTACAAAAGGAACGTTTTCTATGCCCGGGGGTTGCGTGAAAAGCCTTTTAGTGGCGCTTCGCGCCGAATTATGTTTTGAGAGACGCGTCATTTTCACGATTTCGCTTCGCGAAATCGTGAAAATGACG
>JBMOJO010000225.1:0-6031 GCA_049315745.1 Saprospiraceae bacterium
GACACATCATTTTCGAAATTTCGCTTCGCGAAATTTCGAAAATGATGTGTCTCTCAAAATAATGTTCTGCCGCCGCAGGCGGCAAAAACCTTTTTACACAACCCCCATACAAAGAATATCTCAGCATCAAAAATGCAATAATCTCGTAGCATAAGAAGCAGGAGGGATAAGCTTGCGCGTATCCGTCCTGGAGGGCATAAACTGCCAGGGGGTAACCTGTTTTACCCAATCGAAATCATTTTTCTCCAGATAGCGCTTGCGGTATTCCACCGGGGTACAGGAGCGGTATTTTCTGAACAGGCGGTTGAAATTGGCGAGATTATTGAAGCCGGACTTCACGCTGATCTGAGCAATCGTATCATCGGTATCCAGCAACAACTTACAGGCGTGCCCGATACGGAGGTCAACCAAAAACTGGGTAAAGCTCCGGAAGGCATATTTTTTGAAAAAGTGGCTGAACGCCGATTCGCTCATGTGCACCTGCGCGGCCACATCCCCGATTTTGAGGTCGGGATTGGTGAGGTACTTCAAAATATACGCATACGCCACCTGTATCCGGTTGCTCTCCGACCGGATGGCCTGGGGGCTGAAGGCGCCACTGGCCAGCAGGGTCTTTTCACTGGAATTCGACAACAAATCCAGCAATTGAAAAAATTCGATAATATTAGCAAAGCCTTTATCTTCGGTAAGGCCAACCATCAAGTGCATCGCAGTTTCAAAGGTCTTGCCATGAAATTTTATCCCCCTGCTGCTTTCTTGAAGCAATTGCCGGATTTTGAAAAAGCGCTCCTTTTGAAACATCTGCCCGCTGAACAAGTCCATCGCAAATTGAATAGTCACGACACGATAATTTTGTCCGCTATCCTGCAGGTGCTGGTCCCCATCCCATTTATGGTACAAATACGGACCAAGTAAAACCAGGTCATAGTCGTTGTACCGCTCTGCTGAATCTCCGGCGATGCGACTGCCCGACATACCCATGACCAGGTTCAGCTCATACTCCGCATGGTTGTGGATGGGGTAATCAAATCCATTTTTTACCGAGTCTAATACGACGAATACATCCTGCTGCTTTAGCGGTGTCAGTTCGCGAAAAATATTCATACCTGAAATATTATTTTTTGAATTCCCCTAAATGGCGCATCGCGTATGGGTATTCCGCGCTTTGCCGGAAATCTTGACCATTGCCATTCACAAAAATACTATTCTTTCGCATAATTATACCATAATGATATTGCCCTAATCCGCAAATTTGCCAACAGAATAAAACCAAAGTGCCCATGCGTTTTAAGTCTATCCTCGCTTTTTTTCTATGTGCATCTATTCAAGGCATTAATGCCCAAACCTTTACGGTTAAAGGCACGGTCCTTTCCGAAGAGGATAACTCCCCTCTGATCGGGGCTACTGTGGTTGAACAAGGCACTGCCAATGGCACCACTACAGACCTGGACGGAAAGTTCAGTCTGCAGCTCTCTTCAGGTTCTGCAGTGCTGGAAATCAGTTATGTCGGGTTCGAGCGATTGGTTGTGCCCGTAGCGGGTAAAAAAGAACTCGAGATAAAACTTTCCCCGGAATCGAACCTCATCGAAGAAATTATCGTCACCGGGTACAGGAGTGAAATCCGGGGCGACATTTCTTCCGCCATAACCACCATAAAGGGCAAAGAAATCGGTAAACTGGTCGTAAGTGGGATTGATCAGGCTTTACAAGGGCAGGCGCCCGGGGTAATGGTTACCCAGGTTACCGGCTCTCCAGGTGATGATATCGCTGTCAGGATCCGCGGGGTGGGTACCCTGGGCAACAACAATCCGCTGTTTGTGATAGACGGGATACCCACTACCGGTGGCCTGAATATGTTTTCCCTTTCCGATATCGAATCTATTGAAGTGCTCAAGGATGCAGCAGCGGCAGCCGTATATGGCGCCCGGGCGGCCAATGGGGTCGTGCTGATTACAACCAAACGCGGTAAAGCGGGGGTACAGACCTTTAATTTTGAGGCATTCAGAGGGATACAGGAGCCGGTAAACCTGCCGGAACTCCTCAATGCAGAAGAATATCTGCTCCTGCGCAACGAGGGGATTGCCAATGCCAACGTCCACCGTAGCCCTTTTAACCAGATTCCGTCCTACAATCCTTCCATCCTGGATACCCTGCCGGATGTCAACTGGCTCGACGAAGTTTTTTCCCCTGCAGGGATTCAGCGCTATGCACTGTCCGCTTCCGGCGGGAGTGATCAAGGCAGCTTTTACATTTCCGGCGAATACTTCAACCAGGGCGGAATTTTCATGGGCCAGGGTTTCGACAGGTACCAATTGCGCATGAACGGGGATATCGGGAAAAGCTGGTTCAAAACCGGGGTCAACCTCTCTTTCTCCCACACCGACCGCGATGTGA
Source organism: Saprospiraceae bacterium (assembly GCA_049315745.1). GTDB lineage: Bacteria > Bacteroidota > Bacteroidia > Chitinophagales > Saprospiraceae > JADJPL01. The sequence continues at coordinate 2,395 of JBMOJO010000225.1, forward strand.
TCAATGGGTCCGGTGATGGTTTCGGCCCGGGGAATGAATTGAGCGGAATCCGTTATGCCCTGATTGCTGCTCCCGTATTTCCCGTACGCCATCCCGACGGAAGCTTTGTGAACGTAAGCTCCGAGCTGGGGGATCCTATCCTGTTTGGCGATGGGAATGCAAACCCGGTGGTATTCGTGCGCAATACGGACTGGAACCAGCGGCGTTACCGCATTTTCGGGAATGCGTTTGCCCAAATATCCCTTTGGCAGGATAAGCTGAAGCTGCGGACAACCCTGGGCGGCGATTTCCGCTTTGACCTCGAAAAGCGGTTCAAGGAGCGCTTGTCGGTAGCGATTTACGACCCAACCTCCCTCACCGAAGGGAGGGTTTTTGACCAGACGCTGGTGTGGAACAACACCCTGGATTTCCGCCACGCTATCGGCGGGCACCGCATTTCTCTTCTCGCCGGTATGGAAGCAATAGACAACCACACCGACTATCTTGGCGCTGCCGTCAACAACTTCCGGCGTACGGACCCCCTTTTCCGCTATATTGATGCCAGCATCGCCCAGGACATCAAAAACGTCAGCGCCTCCGGTATCGCGACAGAGTGGGCCCTGCTCTCCTGGTTTGGGCAACTTGGTTATTCCTTCAAAAACCGCTATGTCCTGAGCGCTGCAGTGCGCAGGGATGGGTCCAGCCGTTTCGGACCAAACAACCGCTGGGGTACCTTCCCCTCTGTATCTTTTGCCTGGAACGTCTCCAACGAGCCCTTTTTCAAAAATATCCGGGCAATATCCAGCCTCAAAATCAGAGGTAGCTGGGGGCAGTTGGGCAACCAGGAAATCGGGATTTATCCATACAGTTCCCTCGTCAGTACCGGTGACTATGTCTATACTTTCGGAGGTAGCATTGCCACCGGCGCTTCGATTGTAGAAAGCGGCAACAGCAATATCAAATGGGAAACCAGCACCCAGGCCAACCTCGGTTTGGACATGAGCTTGTTCCAGGACCGCATTTCCTTCACCGCTGATTTGTTCAGAAAACGCACGGACGATATCCTCGTGCGCGTGCCGGTGCCCCAGACGGTGGGCGGAACGAGGCCCCCATTTGTCAATGCCGCTTCGGTAGAGAACAAAGGGATCGAACTCGGGATCAACCACCGGAACAAACTCGGAAAGTTCAGCTATAACATCGGCGGCAATATCGCGATCATCCGCAATAAAGTCCTTTCCATTGCCAACAGCGAACCCATCCTCGGAGGCTTTGGCCTTTCGGATGGGGCTATCACCAAAACAGAACCGGGCTATCCCATCGGTTCCTTCTTCTTATGGGAAATGACCGGTATTTTCCAATCGCGCCAGGAAATCGAAGCCAGCCCCTTCCAGTCCAGGTTTACCAGCCCCGGCGATGTAAGGTTTGCCGACCTTAACGGCGACAAAATCATTGACGATAAAGACCGCCGGCACGTGGGCAACCCCTTCCCGGATTTCACCTACGGCATCACGGCAGGCTTTAACTGGGGGAACCTCGATTTCTCAACCCTCATCCAGGGCGTACAGGGAAATGACGTTTACTTCCTGTATGGCAATTTCGCCTACGAAACCCCCTTGCGGGGCTTCAATTCCTATCGCGAACTGCTTGGACGGTGGACACCCGACAATACCGACACCGACATCCCGAAAGTGAGCGTTGATGACCGCAACGGCAACCGGCGTATCTCCACACGCTTCCTGGAGGATGGTTCCTACCTCCGCATCCGGAATATTACCCTGGGATACAACCTGAAGGATATGATCGGATGGAAAGGTATCAGCAGTTTCCGCCTGTTTGCTACCGTACAAAATGCCCTTACCCTCACCAAATATCCGGGAATGGACCCCGAAATCCAGGCAAATGCCAATGATACCAGGGGCCTTGGGCTGTCCTCGGACCTTGCCGTAGGGATAGACTGGGGCACCATACCCGCCCCGAGGATATGGACGCTCGGCGTTCAGATGCAATTCTGATACTGTAATAATAAACGTTTGACCACTATTTGAACCAACTATATATTGCTTCAGGTATGAAACAAATCCTTTGTTTGCTTCTCATTGGCAGCATGTTGTTCTCCTGCCAGGGCATTCTCGAAAAAGACCCCATCGCCACCCTCGATGCGGGGTCGTTCTTTCAAACCGAACAGGATGCCGTACAGGCGATTAATGCTGCGTACCGCTCACTCTTGTTCAACAACGAAAACAATAATTTTTACTGGGCCTTTGCCTCTATCACTTCCGATGAATCCGTAACCGGAGGAGACGGTTCCCGGGCAGGCCTGGTGGAGTTGGAGGCCTTTACTTACACCCCCAGGACGGAAGAATTCAATACTTTCTGGAAACTGCAGTACACGGGCATCATGCAGTGCAACCTCGTGCTGGACAATTTGCCCAAGGCAGATATGACCGAAATCCGCCGCAACCAGATTGCAGGGGAAGCGCTTTTCCTGCGCTCGTATTATTATTTCCTTTTGGTACAAGTATTCGGGGACGTACCCTTGTTTACGAACATTACCCCACCTGAACAGCATAAAATACCTAAAACTGCAAAAGCGGACCTCCTGGCCCGCATCGAGACCGACTGCGAACGTGCCGCTGAGTTCCTGCCCGTACAGCGCCCTGCTGCCGAGGCGGGCCGACCCACCAGGGGCTCCGCATTGGCCCTCGCCGCAAAAGCCGCTCTTTATGGACAAAAATGGCAAAAAGTTCTGGATAACGTGGGAAAAATAAAGGCCCTCAACGTTTACCGGCTCATGGCGGATTACCAGGACAATTTCAAAAAGGAAACCGAGAACAATGCTGAAAGTGTGTGGGAAATTCAGCATACCAACCTCGAGCTTGGGGTGGGCAACTTCCTCAACCAATGGCTGATGTCCAGGAAACTTTTGGGCTATGGGTTTGCAGAGGTGACGCCGGGCTTTGTCAATGCCTTTGAAGCAGGAGACCCGAGAAGAAGGTTCACCGTAGCCGGCAGGGACGAGCCCTATTTCGGTTCTGTTTTTAAAAATTCGTTCTCCTCTACCACCTTTAGCCCCAGGAAATATTTACAGGATATCAAGGCCGTTACCCAGCCTGCGGATGGCGATATCAACTACACCGCCATCCGCTTTGCAGAATTACTGCTCTGGGAAGCCGAAGCCCTCAACGAACTGGGCCGGGTCGCAGATGCACAAGCCCCGCTGGAGCAGGTGCGGGCCCGCGCGCGTGCGCAATCCGCTGCACCTGCCACTACCCTGCCCCGGGTGGTCACCACCAACCAGGCGACTATGCGCCAGGCCATCCGACAAGAACGGATGGTGGAACTCGGTTTTGAATTTCATCGCTTTTTCGACCTGGTACGGTGGGGCATTGCACCTACTGTTTTGCAGGGCTTTCAGGCAGGTAAACACGAAGTTTTCCCCATTCCCCAAACGGAAATTGACCTGAACCCCGCACTGGTCCAAAACAAAGGCTATTAACATGTATCTATTTACCAGTGGCATCCGCGGCTTCGCCGCGAAGGATTTTATTTGGCGGAGTTGTGTAAAAAGTCCTTTGATGGCGCTGTGCGCCATCAAATTATCTTTGGATGGGGGTTGTGTAAAAAGGTTTTCGCCGCCTGCGGCGGCGAAATATTCTTT
>JBMOJO010000226.1:0-5999 GCA_049315745.1 Saprospiraceae bacterium
AGTCTTTCGTGATCTATATCATAATAATTATATAATCGTTTTCCAGCAACTGTATAGGGTGGATCAATAAAGAAGTAGGCTTCATAGTTGTCAACATTTTGCGCTATAACTTCGAATGCGTCGCCGGTTATAAAGTCAATTTTGTCACTTATATAACTTATTGCTACAATTCTATCGTACAAGGTTTTAGCATACCACCGCGAAGAAATACCTTTTCCGTTTTCTCCATTTTTGATCATACCAGAACCTTTTGCGAGGATACCGCCATGAAAAACCCTATTTTTCAGAATTGTGCAAAAGGCAATGTCGCGAAGTTCTTTAGAAGGGTTATTTAATTCTAATTGTATATTGTCAATTGTAAGATTAAAAGATAAAATTTTGTCAGCTAACCATTTATTGTTACTCTTGTTAAAAATAACTTCCCAAACAGCTGCAATTTCTTCATCGAGTTCCACCATTGTTATTTGGTCGGCTAATTGCTCAAATGCAGCGGTTAGACTCACAATACCCCCTCCTGCAAATGGTTCAATTAATTTTAATATAGGTTTTTGCCCTTGCTTTAGCCAGAGTCTAATTATAGGTACTAACCATGTTTTACCTCCAGGGTATCGAAATGGGCTACGTTTCGGTACAGAGGCTACATTTACTACTGGTGACCCCTCAATTTTATCGTCAAATTCAAACAGAATCATTTGGTTTTTCATTCTGCAACAATATTTTCCAGGTTTTCAAGATCGGATTTAGGGGAACGCCTGGCATCAAGCCTTTTTTGTAAGGATTGAGTAAATACAGATAGTGAGCCAGCTTCAAATTTGGCAATTTGCTCCAATGCTACTGCAAATTGAGTGTAAATTATCCTCGAAAGTCTTAGCTCTAATCTTTTTTCCTCGTCAATAGGAACTAAATCGTAAAGAAAAAAGGCAAAATCTGAATCAGATTTTTTCACTTCAGCTAATTCTGGTAATGTTTCGTAAAATGAAGACTGTAAAGCAACTACTTGTTTTTTGCCCCATTGTTTAAGTATAGATCCTTTTGCAATTATTTGTGGAACTAGTCTTTTCCTTGAGGAAGAAAGATAGTCCGGTTTTGGATATTTAAATGCTTGGGACCAGCTAAAACCAGGGTTGGGATTTTCTAAATAGGCCGAAAATGGTCCTGTCAGGTTCCTGAAATGTAAACAGCCTGAACCTCTAAAGAGCCAAAATCAAGGATTCTTCCTTTGCTATCGTAAGCAACCAATACATAATCAATATTTCCTGCAGATTTCCCAAACCTGTCATTCAGCCTAACTTCCCCAATGTGAGTCCAAGAAGTCTTTTCATTAAAAATAAAACTTGCTGCATCACTGACGATTTTCCAGTCTTCCCTAAAGCGTACAGGACAGATAATCACAGGTTTTCCTTTATTGTTGAGACTACATACCCCTAACGGGTATTCTATGCTATTTTTAGTGCAGTTGGATACAATATTATTGAACGGGCACAACTTGTTGTCACGGTACCTGATTGCTCTTTCCGAAAAGTCGTCAATTGGAAAGCCAAATACTTCTGCTAATGGTTGGGTATTATTTTTATCTTTGGCCATAACATGAATTTTTATTTGGGGAATATAAAGTTACAAAAAACATTAGTAACATACAGGTCGGAACGCTGCAACCCTATTGTACCGTTCGCAGCGTGAGGGCCTGGACCTTCGGCTCTTTTTCGGGCGAGAGGGAGAAAAAGACTTCCACCGAGCGTTTTTCACAGCGGATACGGAAGGTGCCCCTGAGCTGGTTTTCCGGTACAAGGGGGCCTGCTTCGATAGGTTTTCCTGCAGTTGCAAAAATATTCTCGGCCTCCACGCGCCGGTGTTCGAGGTCGGAGTCGAGAAAAAAATTCTCGGCGAGGAAATCTTCGCCGGGGCGTACTTCCCAGGATTGAATGAGGCGGAATACCTGTTCTTTTCGGAGTGCCAGGATATCGGACACGGGCAATTGGCGGGGTTCCAGTGCAGCAATCCGCTGGATGGCTTGCAGGACCAGGTTATTGGCTGCGGTGGCCGGTGCGTAGGTGCGGTTGGCGAAGAGGATTACCCCGATACCATATTCCGGCAGGAAGGTGAAATTGCTGCCAAAACCGGGCAGGCCGCCGCTATGGGCTACCTGCAACACCCCTTTACAGTCTTTTTGGATGCGCAAGCCGTAGCCATAGGCAATCATCATGGGGCAGGGTTTACCTTCGCGGTCCCGGGCATCGGCATTGAGCCGGGGCTCGGTCATTTTGTGCATTTCCCGGACGGAAGCGCGGCGGACAGGACCGGATTCCGGAGCATTTCGGGCAGGCCAGGCGGAGAGATGAAAAGCCAGATACTTTCCATAATCCTCGATAGAAGTAATCAGCCCGCCCATTGCGCCATATACGCCATCGTGGAGCATGGGCTCCGGTTTCCACTGGGCATCTTCCCACCTGTAGCCCAGGGCAAGGGTTTTTTCCGGGAGCCCCTCGTATTCCCAATGGGTATCGTCCATACCCAGTGGATTAAAGATAGTTTCTTCGATATATTTTTGATACGGCATTCCCGAAACGCGGGAGATGATACTACCGAGCATGGCATAACCCAGGTTGCTGTATTCATAACCGGAGGAAGGGATCGTGGAAAAAGAAATACCGGAACGCAGGAACTCCTTAAACTCCTGTTCGCTGTCCTCGAGCTGCCGGTCGCCCCAGGGGTTATCTTCCGGAAAGCCTGCGGTCATGGTCAGGAGGTTAAAAATCGTAGGGGGCGGAGCATCCGTGGAGAGCGGGGCAACCAGGGCCATCTCCGGCAGAAACCTGGAGACGGGGTCGCCAAGCGAAAGTTTTCCGGCATCGCGCAGTTGCAGAATAGCCATTGCGGTGATGCTCTTGGTCATGGAGGCGATGCGGAACAGGGAGCTCGGAGCGGCTTTATGTTTTTTGATAAGGTTAATTTCTCCACCGGCACCTTTGAAGGCTAGTTGTCCGTCCAGGACAATACCGAAAGCATACCCGGGTATCTGGTTATTTTGAGCGAAATCGCGGAATAGCTTTTCCACTTCGGGTAGGGCAGTGCGGAGCCGCTCCAGGCGGTCTGATGGATTAAATTCGGGCGCTTTGTAGGCGCCGGGCTGCTGCGCCTTGCCGGATAAGGTGGCGCTGAGCAAGAAAAAAGTGAGCCAGATTGGTTTCATAATCAATATTAATAGGTGGTTTTATGCCAAATCGTAATTTGAAACCGCGGTTTCAAATTACTATTTAGAGCTTCGTGCCAAACTATATTTCGGGGCTGTGTAAAAAGCTTTTGCCGCCTGCGGCGGCAGGCTATTCTCTTTTGAGACAGATCGTTTTCGAGATTTCGCGAAGCGAAATCTCGAAAACGATCTGTCTCTTAGAAGAGAATTTGGCGCGAAGCGCCATAAAAGTCCGGGGCTATGTGAAAAGTCTTTTGCCGCCTGCGGCGGCAGAATATTATTTTTAAACCGATGTGTTTTTCGTGATTTTGCAGAGCAAAATCACGAAAAACACATCGGTTTAAAACTTAATTTGGCGCATAGCGCCATGAAAAGTCTGGTGCTGTGCAAAAATTCTTTTTATGGTGCTTCGCTATCCAAAAAACATAAGGTTTTGTAAAAAGTCTTTTGCCGCCTGCGGCGGCAAAATATTATTTTGAGAGACACGTCATTTTAACGATTTCGCGAAGCGAAATCGTTAAAATGACGTGTCTCTCAAAACATAATTCGGCGCGAAGCGCCGTAAAAAACCTTTTTACACAACCTCATACTCTTTACACAACCCCAAAATACTTTTTGCACAAATCCTCAAAAAAGCATCTTTTGCCGCCATTGGCGGCAAAAGATGCTTTTTTACAACCCCCGTTTATTTGTTTTCAGTGGCTTTTGCGGCATCCCAGAGGGCATCCATTTCCTGAAGGGTCATTTCTTCCAGGGTCTTTGGTGCGTTGGCTTCGATATATTCGAAACGCCGTTTAAACTTGAGGTTGACGCGTTCCAAGGCAGATTCGGGGTCAATTCCCCTGAACCGCGCGTAGTTGATGAGGGAGAAGAGGATATCGCCAAACTCCTCCTCCTGCCGTTCGAGGCTCATTTCGTTGAGTTCGCATTCGCGGAATTCCCGGATTTCTTCCTCGACTTTGTCCCAGACCTGATCGGCATTCTCCCATTCAAAGCCGACCTGCTTGGTTTTTTCCTGCATCCGGTAGGCTTTGATCATGGCGGGGAGGGAGCGGGGTACGCCGGCGAGTACAGAGCGTTTGCCCTCCTGGAGCTTGAGTTGCTCCCAGTTTTTTTTCACATCCTCTGCTCCATTTACTTGCACATCGCCATAAATATGTGGATGCCGCTTGATTAGCTTATCACAAATGCCGTTGAGGGCATCTGCAATGTCAAACGCTTGTTGCTCCTCTGCGATCCGGGCATAGAAAACCATGTGGAGGAGGAGATCGCCAATTTCTTCCTTAACTCCATCCAGGTCTTCGTCAAGAATTGCATCGGCGAGCTCATACGTTTCCTCTATGGTGAGGTTGCGCAGGCTTTGCATGGTCTGTTTGCGGTCCCAGGGGCATTTTTCGCGCAGCTCGTCCATGATCGTGAGCAGGCGACCAAATGCTTCCAACTTTATCTCGATCGGTTTTTTCATGAAATATTATCTTTAACGGCGGTTCCCTTGTTCGCTGGAAACTAAAAGGGCGTAAAAATGGTTTTCGTAAAAGAAGGTGTCTGTTTATTGGTGTAAAAGTTGTGTAAAAAGTATTTCGCCGCCTGCAGCGGCGAAACATTCTTTGGATGGAGACATCTTTTTCTTGATTTTGCTTCGCAAAATCAAGAAAAAGATGTCTCCATCCAAATATAATTTGGCGCGAAGCGCCATAAAAAGTCTCCTGCCTCCTCTGGCGGCAGAATGTTTTTTTTCGGGAGGTTGTGTAAAAAGGTTTTTTAAGGCGCTTCGCGCCAAATTATCTTTTGAGAGACACATCATTTTCGAAATTTCGCGACGCGAAATTTCGAAAATGATGTGTCTCTCAAAATAATATTTTGCCGCCGTAGGCGGCATTTTAGCTGTGAAACAGCCTCAACGCACGTACACCAATAGCTATTTCCAGAGGTGATGACTTCTGAATAAATATAAATAGGTGTAATCATCACCAGAGACAGCTCGCAACAAGGAGTTGATCTCTGAAAAAATACAAATGACACGGTAAGATATGGAAATTTTAAGCACGATCGGCATCATTTTTGCCGTAGTAGGAGGGTCAGTACTACTGATCAATATCAGGTATCTCTTTACCGGAAAGGAATTTCGGGGGAGTTGTGCTACCAACAACCCCATGCTGAAGGATCAGTTTGGGGAATGCTCCGTCTGCGGGCGTAAAGCCGACGAGGAGTGTAAAATGCCGGAGGTCAAAGCCTGATTCAACAACTTTGCGATCTCCCTGGGTGCTAGTAAACTTTGAGCGAGAGCATAACGAGGGTACAGGCAAATTCAGATTCAATTCCTGCTTCCTTCGCTATCCTGGCAAGTTCGTGGTTTTCTGTGCCCGGGTTAAAGATAATCCGTTGTGGGCGCAGCGAAAGAATATAGGGGTAGTATTCCTTCTGCCGGTCAGGGTTGAGGTATAAGGTGACCGTGTGGACATCTTCCACCTCCGGTGTACCCGTAAAGATCGGTGTTCCGTATATTTCCCCTTCCCGAATGCCAACAGCCACCACCTGGTGTCCTGCTCGCAGAAGGCGTTGGACTGCCTCTCCGGATACCCTTTCCGGGTTGGTTGAGGCTCCCAAGACGAGGGTTTTCTTATTTTGCATAGGTTTTTGTAATTATAACATTCTGCCGCAGAAGGCGGCAGAATGTTATATTGGGTTGTGCAAAAAGTCTTTTGCCGCCTGCGGCGCCGAAATATTCTTTGGCGCGAAGCGCCGAATTATAATTTGGGGTTGTGTAAAAAGTCTTTTCATGGCGCTTCGCGCCAAATTTAAGTTTGAA
>JBMOJO010000032.1:0-25547 GCA_049315745.1 Saprospiraceae bacterium
AAGTATAAATGCCGCAGACATCCAAGATGAAGGATATGGATCCTACCCATTTTACCTTGGTCGAGACCCCCGAAAGCCTGGACCTTTTCTGGCAGGCGAATAAAAATGTCGAGTGGATGGGCTTCGATACGGAGTTCATGGGGGAAAAGCGTTTTTTAACGAGCCTTTGCCTGATACAGGTCGCCACCCGGATGGGGACCTTTCTCATTGACCCCCTCGCGCTCAAGAATATTGACCCGGTGCTGGAAATGATCCAGGACCCGTCCGTCCTTAAGATTACCCACGCCGGTGAAAATGATTATCGCCTGCTCTATGCCCACTTCGGTATCTTGCCGCGCAATGTTTTCGACACTCAAATTGCGGCAGGTTTTATACATTACAAATATCCTTTGGCATTCAAGCGGCTGGTGGAAACGGAGCTGCGCATGCCCTTGAAAAAGGGTTATACGGTCGCAGACTGGGAAGCCAGGCCGTTTAAGCCGCAACAGTTGGAGTATGCGGTCTATGACATTCTCCCCCTTCATCCGCTTTGGGAGCTGATGCAGGACAAATTGCAACGTCTTGGGCGCGGAGACTGGGTCAGGGAGGAGTGTCGTGCGTTGGAGCAGGAATCATACTACGCGAAAGACCCCCATCATGAGGTCCTCAGCAACCAGATGATCCGGTCCCTGAACAAATCGGAGCAGCTTTTTATGCTCAGACTGCTCGAGTGGCGGGGCCGGGAGGCAGAGCGAAAGAACTATTCCAGGGAAATGGTACTGCCGGCCAAGTACATCGGCTATATCGTGAAAGGGGTAAAGGGGGGGAAAGAGGCATTGCTGGACAACCGCCGGGTGCCGGCAAAAATCATTTACGACCATTGGGCAAAGTTCAAGGAATTTTCGGGAAAGGAAATTACCCCGGAGGAAAAAGCCGTTCTGCAAAGAATACAAAAGGAAGAAGCCGAAGATGTACAGGAAGAACTGCTCATCGAGCTGTTGTACCTCATCGTAAAACATCATTGCCTGGCCAATGGGGTCTCCGTGCACCTCGCTTTTCCGCGGAATGCCCTGAGGAAGATTCAGGAAGATCCCGTTTATGCCCGTACGCTCTTTGGGCAGGGTTGGCGGAAATCCCTTTTCGGGGAGCAATTCACCTTGTGGCTGGAAAAATTCCGCCATTTGAATATACATCTCGAACCAGAGCAGATCGCGCTCAGACTGCACAAAGCGCCCTAAATCCGACCGGCATTGGCATCTTTACCGACCGACATAAAACCGCTGATCGCCGTACAAGGGCTACGGGTGTTTTTTCAGGGTGCGGGCAGCCGCGATGAAGTCTTGCGGGGAATAGATCTCGCGATATATCCCGGGGAGACCCTCGGGATCGTTGGGGAATCCGGGTGCGGAAAAACCCTTACCGCGCTTGCGCTCGGCGGCTTGTTGCCCCCAGCGGCCGGGGTATCCTGCCAGTCGTTTTCCTGGCAGCTCGAAACAGGCGCTTTGGATTTGAAAAATTTCCGGCAGGAATCCTTTGCCCGGCTGCGGGGCAATGAACTTGCGTATATTTTTCAGGATCCCGGCGCCGCATTGAACCCCGTCCTGACATGCGGTGCGCAGATCGAAGAAACGCTGGCCCATCACGCAGGATGCAGGGGAAAGGCCGCCCGCAAAATGGCATTGGAGTGGCTGGACAGGGTAGGCCTGCCCGAACCGGAGCGGATCTTCCGGGCTTACCCGCACGAAGTATCAGGAGGACAAAAACAACGGGTGATGATCGCTTCCGCACTCTGTGCCGGGCCGCGCCTGCTGATCGCCGATGAACCTACCACCTCCCTGGATACGACCGTACAGCGGCATATCCTCGACCTGCTCAAGGACCTGAAGCGGGCACTTGGTCTTTCTGCCCTGTTTATTTCTCATGATCTCGGGATTATCGGGGAGATGGCAGACAGGGTCCTGGTGATGCAGGAGGGAAGCGTCGTGGAGCAAAAGCCGGTGCGCCAATTGTTTTATGCGCCCGAACATCCCTATACCCGCGCTTTGCTTGCCTGTAGGCCATCGCTCCCGAAAGTGCTGGAGGCGTTGCCGTCCCTCATAGACAGCGAAGCAGGCCGTCAAACAGCGGTCGGTTCCACATTACTGCAGGCGGAGGGGCTTTCCGCCGGTTTCCGTGTTCGCCCCCGCAGTATTTTTGGGAAGGCAGACTGGCTGCAGGCGGTGGATGGCGTATCTTTTGACTTGCACGCGGGCGAAACCCTCGGGGTTGTGGGGGAGTCCGGCTCGGGGAAGAGTACCCTGGCAAGGGTTTTGCTCGGTTTGGTCCCCGCACAAACCGGCAAAATTACTTTCGAAGGAAAGGAAATGACCGGTGTAGGCCCCGCAGAATGGCAGCAGTTGCGAAAAGGGCTTCAGTTGGTTTTTCAGGACCCCTTTACGGCGCTTAACCCGCGACAAAGGGTAGGGGAGGCGTTGATCGAACCCCTGCGGGTACATCAACGCGATGTTGATCGGCATATCCATGAAGAAATGGTGTTCGATTTGATGAAAAAAGTCGGCCTTTCGGATAAATATTTAGACCGCTACCCCCACGAGCTCTCCGGCGGGCAGCGGCAGCGTGTGGGGATTGCGCGCGCGCTGGCATTACGTCCCAGGGTGCTGGTTTGCGATGAACCCGTTACCGCACTGGACGTTTCTGTGCAGGCGATGGTGCTCGATCTGCTTAAAAGCTTACAGCAGGAGCTGGGGCTTGCCTATCTCTTCATCTCCCACGATCTGGCTACCGTAGCGTTTATGAGCCAGCGGATCATGGTGATGAAAAACGGAAAAATTATCGAATCGGGAAGTACCCGGAATACCCTCGTCCATCCCGTACAACCCTACACCCGCGAATTGCTGAAAGCGGTACCCGGAGGTTTTTTGGCGACCTGATATGCAACCTTTGAATTTTCACCTTGTCCTTTTGAACATACTTGCATTACGGGCGCCGGCGTATCGTTGTCCTGCTTGTGCAGCAAGGGGGCCCCGGTTGATTCCTACGCTGAAATTGTTTACCTTTGTGAAAATCTTAAGTAAATGAAAAAAAAGATTTCCTCCCGCTTTTTTATCCTTTTAGCTGCGTTTGTCGTGAGCCTTACTGCCTGCGGATACCTTAACCACCCCGCCCGCGTAGCGATCGGATTGCCTGCCAACATTGACCAGGTGGGTTCCCTCAAGCACGTCGAAGAGTCCAACAGGGAGCATTTGCTTCCCGAACTGCACCTTCTGGAGCGGCTCTTCGAGGCAGCCAGGCACCTTATCCCGGTAAATTAAGCTTGCCGGAGTCGTTCCGATCCTTTTGCGGCATCCTGCCTATTGTGTCGCGGCCTTCTTTTTCGCCCAATACCGCAACAATCCTTCGACGCTCATCCAGGAAGGGTTGGCGGCTTCATACTGCAGGAGCACTGTCTCGTCCGCTCCTGCGTCTTTGAGTTGTTGCTGGACAAATTCCTGAAACAGGGGCGTAATTTCCTCTGCTGTGGTTCCTTTCTCAAAATAGGGCAGCATCCATTCTGCCCATGACAACAACCGCTCTTCGAGCTGGTCGAGGTGAGCGGGGACGTTGGTAATTTCCCCAAAATGCGTGAGGTACAGCTTGCTGAGCTGAAGCCGTCGGATCAGGCCAAGCGACTGCTGCCAGTCTTCGATATGGATATCGGGCGGGGGGCACGGCGGTGCGATAATGCCATTGCCGATTTGGACCCCGGCGACGTCCCCGGTAAATGCGATATCGCCGAGCTGCCAGACAATATGGTGGACGGCATGCCCCGGGGTATGCCAGGATTGGAGTTGGATATTTCCCAGGTCAATACAAGCTGCGTGCCCGGTAGTTTGGATTCGGTCAGCGGGGATTGGCTGCATATCGCCCCAGAGTTCGTCCATTCGTTCCTGGTAGATCCGGCGTGCCGAGTTCAGCAAGCGTTCTGGCTGCATGAGGTGCTTGGCGCCGAACGGGTGGACGTACACCGTCGCACCTGTTTTTGCCAGCGCCCACGCCGCGCCGGCATGGTCGAGGTGGATGTGGCTGAGGAACACATGCCGGATATCCGCCGGCTCTAGCCCATGCAGGGCGAGCTGACGGGTGAGCGCAGGGAAGGTGGCATGAGGCCCCGTTTCGACCAGTGCAGGGCCTTCGTCGGTAAAGAGCAGGAAGGCTGCGATCGTATGCGGGAGCTGCATGAAGTTCAAATCCAGGATATGTACCATAGCTCAATTGATAGATTGTGGCGAAGTATCCAAGGTAATGCGGTTCGTACTTTTGAGGCGGATTTCCAGCGCAAGGGTCTTGGGCAGCTCGTATTCGAAGAAGTAACCCATTGCACTCAGCTTGCCCAGGTAGAAATCCTTTTCCGGGCCTTCGGGTAAGCGCTGCAGCTGTTCCGGGACGCTGCATCCCTGCTTGAGCCATTGCCAGGCAATAACTGCCGTGCCGAAGAATTCCAGATAAAGGGTGGCATCGGCGAGGAAAACTTCTGCGGGATGGGCCATGGCCAGTTGGACCAGGTGCATGGTCGTCTGGTGTAAAGCGGCCATACGCTGTGAGAATGCCTCCGCATATTGCCGCAGGTCTTCCCGCGCCATCGCTTTTTCAATATCGGATTTTATTTCCTGCATCAGGAGGGTCATCGCTTTGCCGTTTTCCATAAGCACTTTCCTGCCGAGGAGGTCGAGGCCATGTATGCCCGTCGTACCTTCGTAGATACAGTTGATGCGGATATCCCGGTAATACTGTTCAAGTGGAAAATCATCGGTATAACCCGCGCCGCCCAATACCTGCATGCCCTGGCTGACGGCCTGAGTGCCCATTTCTGCAGGAAACGTTTTTGCAACAGGCGTGAGCAGTTCGAGCAGCAGGTGGTAGTCTTTGGCTTTTTCCGTATCGCTGGATTTGATCAGGTCGGCATAATAGCTGCACTGCATGAGCAAGCTGATACTCCCTTCGACGACCGCTTTTTGAAAGAGCAGCATCCTGCGCACGTCGGCGTGCTCGATAATCCGCACCGGCGGCTGGGTGAGGTCTTTGTTGGAGGGATGGCGGCCTTGGGTGCGCTCGTTGGCATATTTTAGCGAGGCATAGTATGCTGCCGTAGCGGTACCTGCTGCCATCAAACCCGTACTGATCCGGGCTTCGTTCATCATTTGGAACATATAGGCCAGGCCGCGGTTGGCTTCGCCTACGAGGTAGGCTTTGGTTTCTCCCTGCTCTCCGAGCATCAGATGTGCGGCGACGTAGCCTTTTTGTCCCATCTTGCCATAGATACCTGCCGTAGTGACGTGATTGTCCACCAGGGTGCCATTTTCCGGGCGGAATTTTGGCACAACGAATAGTGAAATGCCCTTCGTTCCGGCCGGTGCGCCCTGGATGCGGGCGAGCAGAAGGTGAATGAAGTTCTCCGCAGCGCTGTGGTCGCCACCGGAAATATAGATTTTTTGCCCTTTTACGGAATAGGCGCCATCCCCTGAGGGCATTGCGGTAGTGGTGATATCTGAAAGCGAGCTCCCGGCCTGTGGCTCTGTCAGGGCCATCGTGCCCTGCCAGTCGCCGGCGAACATTTGCGGGAGGTAGGTCGCTTTGAGTTCATCGCTGCCAAACGCCATAATGAGATTCGCGGCGCCGGAGGTCAGGAAAGGATGACTTGCCAGGTTGGCGTTGGCGCAGTAAAACAGAAAAGAAGAGGCGTTTAGCAGGGTTACCGGCATTTGCTGCCCCCCTTGCGCGTACGAGTGATGGGCCGAGATCAGCCCGCTTTCCCCTATTGCTTTAATGGCAGGACGCATAGAAGGATGGGTGAGGACTTTGCCATTTTCATAGCGTGCCTTTTCCTTGTCCATGACGCGGAAACTGGGAAACAGGTATCGGTCACTGATTTGCTTTGCCGCATCGAGCGCCAAATCAAAGGCTTCCCGATCATAACCCTCGTAATATGGGGTATTATGGAGCCGGTCTGCACCGAAAACTTCATAGAGCAGGAAGCGCAGATTGCGCATGCTGGCGTATTGTTCTGCCATTGTCTTAAATTTTGGGCAAGTTATGGAATTAATCCCCGCAATATTGTTACTTATTTGTAATTATTTTTTACTCAGATAAAATTTTCACATCAATAAATTTTTAAAAAGAAAACCCATTCAAAAAATCTTTTACCCCCATGCGGCGCCTGCCTTCCATCTGGAGTTCAGTCAAGTGCACAAAGCCGTCCGGGGTGCTGACTTTGAGGAAATTTCTTTTGTCGGTAAAATATGCTCCCGGCGGGTAGGAGTGGGGGGTGATTTCCACGGAGCTGCGCGTGATCTTGAGGGTATGTCCCTGAAGTTGGGCGAAGGCCCCAGGGTACGGGCTCAGCCCGCGGATTAAATTATGCACTTCTGCAGCAGTTTTTGCAAAATCAATACGGCAAGTGTCGTGAAAGATTTTGGGGGCATGGGTAGCGGCCCTGTCTTCCTGGGGAAGGGTTTCGGGAGTGCCGTTTTCGATAGCTCGGACAGTTTTCAGGACGACGCTTGCCCCCAGGTGCATCATCCGGTCGTGGAGCTCGCCCGCAGTTTCGTCGGGCAGGATATCCATCCTTTCCTGAAAGATAATACGGCCGGTATCAATGGTTTCGTCGAGGAAAAAAGAGGTGACCCCGGTTTGGGTTTCGCCGCGGATAATGGCCCAGTTGATGGGTGCTGCGCCCCGGTACTGTGGCAGCAGGGAGCCGTGGAGGTTAAATGTGCCATACGCGGGCATTTGCCAAACGGACTTGGGGAGCATCCGGAAGGCGACTACCACGAAAAGGTTGGCATCCAGGGCACGCAGTGTATCTTGAAATTCCGGGTCGCGGAGTTTTTCGGGTTGCAGGACGGTCAGTCCCTTTTCTACCGCAATGCGTTTGACCGGGGAAAGGGTCATTGCGGTCCTGCCCCGCCCGCCGGGTTTATCGGTTGTCGTGACAACTGCTGCGATATCATAATCGTGGTCGAGTAAGATCTTGAGGGAAGGGACAGCAAATTCCGGTGTCCCCATGAAGACGATTTTGAGTTTACGCATTTTCAAAACATGAATGCTTGGGTTGTATAAGAATGCTATCGCAGGACAAGGTAGGGAATAATACGCTGAACGACCACCGGCAACAAGATCTGCAGTCCAGAAATTGTTGCCGGCGGCACATTCGGAAAAGGTCAGACTTGTTGTAGGGGAGGGAAACCCGGCTAAGCGTTCAGGATATTATAAACCATCGCTGCCAGCGCTGCCCCTCCAAAAGACCCGGCGACCGGTATCCAGGCGTAGGGCCAGTCGCTGCTGCCCTTGCTGCGGATAGGGAGCAGGGCATGCATGATCCGGGGCCCAAGGTCCCTCGCCGGGTTGATCGCATATCCTGTAGGTCCCCCCAGGCTAAGCCCTATACCCAGTACAAGCAGGCCTACGGGCAGGGCATCCAGTGCGCCGAGGCTGGAATCGGGCGCGGCGATTTGCAACACCCCAAACACCAGTACGAATGTGGCGATGACTTCTGTCGCCAAATTGTAGAGTGGGTCAGAGATTGCCGGTGCTGTACAGAAAGTACCCTTTACAGCAGAGGCATCATCGGTCGCATCATATTGCTTTTTATAGGCTATCCATACCAGACCGGCACCCGCCATTGCCCCCAGTAGCTGGGCAGCCATATAAGCGGGTACTGCCGCCCAGTCGAACTTTCCGCTCAGGGCAAGCGCCAGGGTCACCGCAGGGTTGAGATGGGCGCCGCTCGCAGCGGCCGTGATAAAAACACCTGCGAAAACGGCCATCGCCCAACCGGCCGTAATCACGATCCAGCCCCCATTGTTCCCGTTGGTATTTTTTAATGCGACATTGGCAACGACCCCATTGCCGAGCAGGATAAGAATTGCAGTGCCGATCAGTTCGGCAGTAAATGGCATCATGATATTATGGTTTTGGTGTTACTTGATGATGATCCGGGTTGTCTGCACCGGTACTGTCCGGGGAAACTTCCTCCCGGGCTTGCTGTACCAAAAACTGACTTACCGCCTCATTTATCCAGTCTGCGGGTGCGCCCAATTCTTCGCGCATAATTTCTGCGACACGCGCTGCGACCAAGCATGCTGCTGCGGTATCGAGGTAGAGTAGTCGGGTACGGCGGGCGAGGACATCCTCCAAGGTCAGCGCCATTTCATTGCGAACGGCATGTCGGACGTCGGCTTCGGAAAATGGGTAGTCCGGATGCAGTAGGGTAGTGGCTGCCGCGCATAAATCTTCAGGGACCGGAAGCCGCCGGACGGCCAGGTCTTTTGTCCGGGACTTCTTTGGTGGCAGGCCGGCAATTTTTACCGCTTTATTCACGGCATCTTCGGCCATTTTTCGGTACGTCGTCCATTTTCCCCCGGTGATCGTCACCAGGCCGGAAGGGGAGCAGAGGATGGCGTGGTCCCTTAGCAGGTTAGCGCTCGAAGCCGTCCCTCGCCGGCGAATCAGCGGGCGCATGCCGGCGAAGGACGCCTGCACGTCCCCGACCCGGAGGGGTTTGATGGCGTAGTGGTTGAAATTCTGAAGAATAAATGCGATTTCCTCCGCGGTGGGCGTTGGCGCTTCGAGCGGTTGTTCTACGGCGGCGTCGGTGGTGCCGATCAGGGCTTTGCCCATCCAGGGGACGACGAAGAGTACCCTTCCGTCACTGGTCTTTGGTATAATCATCGCATGATTGCCTGGAAAAAATTCCGCACCGGCCACGAGATGTGTGCCTTGGGAAGCGGTAATGACGGAGCGGTGGGCAGGGTCGTCCAGCTTCATCAGGTGGTCGGCAAATACCCCCGTAGCATTGATGATTCCCCTGGTGCGGATTCGGAGGGCCTCGCCGCTGTGGTTGTCGAGTGCCTCCAGCCCGCAAATTTTGCCTTGTTCGTATAAAAAAGCCTGTACAGCTACATAATTGAGCAGCGTGGCGCCATGCCCGGCAGCGGTAGCCGCCAACGCCATGCAAACGCCGCTGTCGTCGAATTGACCGTCGAGATAGACGACACCGCCAACGAGGTTTTTGCTGTTGATGGCAGGCAGCTGCCGGATCACATCTTCGCGGCTGAGGAGGGCCGTTTCCCCCAGCCGCCTTTTTCCCGAAAGGAACTCGTAGAGTTTAAGTCCGGCCCAGTAGTACCAGAGTTTCCATCTTTGATAAACCGGCAGGATGAAGGGGAGGCGCCGGGATAGGGTAGGGGCGTTTTTTAAAAAGAACCATCTCTCCTGCAAGGCGGAGATCACCAGCTTCAGATTGCCTTGTTCCAGATAACGGACTCCCCCGTGGATGAGTTTTGTCGAGCGGCTGGAGGTGCCTTGCCCGAAATCGGCACGTTCGAGGAGCAGGGTTTTGTAGCCACGTACTGCCGCGTCAAGGGCCGCACCGAGCCCTGTGGCCCCGCCTCCAATGATCACCAGGTCCCAAACCGGTGTTTCGGTCAACGCACGGAGTTGTTCCGACCTTTTCATGACGCGCCTAAATTCGAAGCAATTGAATCAGCCTTATGAGGAAGCGGACCTTGTCCCAAAATGGATGGCCGCCTCCTTGGTAAAGATAGTGTTTATTTTTACATTTGCAGGCTATGAGGTTGAAAAGCATCGAAATTAAGGGCTTCAAAAGTTTTGCCGACCAGACGGTCATCCACTTCAATGAGGATGTCATTGGCATTGTTGGGCCTAATGGTTCCGGTAAATCCAACATCGTGGACGCCATCCGCTGGGTGCTCGGCGAGCAAAGCAGCCGGGAGCTGAGACTGGACCAGATGCTGAGCGTGATTTTTAACGGCGCCCGAAAACGCAAGGCAGCCGGCCTTGCCCAGGTTTCACTGACTTTCGAGAATACCAGGAACCTCCTGCCCACCGATTTCAACGCTGTTACGATCAGCCGGCTCCTTTACCGCAGCGGAGAGAGCGAATACCGCCTTAACGGTGTGCCCTGCAGGTTGCGCGATATCACCTCACTGTTCCTCGACACCGGGATTGGCTCTAACTCCTACGCCATCATCGCCCTGGGCATGGTGGACGATATCCTCGAAGACAAAGAGGACGCCAGAAGACGGATGTTCGAACAGGCCGCCGGCGTCGCCAAATACAAATTGCGCAAACGCGAAACCCTGAGCAAGCTCAAAAGCGCTACGGAAGACCTGGAAAGGATTCAAGACCTCCTGCATGAAATCGGCAACAATCTTAAAACGCTCGAAAAACAGGCGAAAAGGGCAAGAAGATATTTCGAACTCCGCGCCCAGTACAAAAAGTTGAGTATTGATCTCGCCCTGCTCAAGGTAGCCTCCCTCAAAGATCGCCACAAAGCCCTGCAGCAAAATATCGAACAGGAACAAGACAGGTACCGCCAGATGGATGTCCAGTCCAGGCAACTGGAGTCTCAAATTCAGCAAGAGCAAAAACAACACCTGGACAAGGAAAAGGACCTGTCCGGGCAACAACGCGAACTGAATACGCTCACCGGCCAGATCCGGGGTATGGAAAATGACCGCAATATCCTGCGGCAAAAACAACAATTCATTGAGCAAGCCCTCGTAAGGATTGGAGAAGAGCGAAAAAATGCCGCGGCAAGGCTCCAGCAACTGCAGGAAGAAATCGAACACTACCGCGGGGAGTCGAATCTAGAAAAACGTATCGAGGCCCGCCTCGAACAAGAACTTCTGGATGCCGAAGCAGCGCTCGCCAAGGTAAGGGAATCCCATGGGGCGGTGAAATCCTCCCTCGATGCCGTGGCCCAGGAACAACAACGTGCAGAAAAGGCATTGTTCGAACTCGAAAAACAAAAGGCGGTGGATAGCAACCAGATCGCCAACCTCCAAAAGGAGCTCGAACAACGCGAACACGAGCTCGATCAACGCCGCAGCGCCGTTGCCCACATCAAAACCCAAATGGATACCTGGGCAGAAAAAGAAAGCGAGGTACTCAGAGCGATCGAAGGGCTGGAAGCTGAAGAACAACAACGCCTCGATCTGCTGCGGCTCTCCGAGGCAGAATATGAAAACCTCGAAAAACAACTCTCCGGGACCCGCAGGCAGCTCGATGCACAGCAAAACGAATTCAAACTGACCAAGGGCCTTGTCGAAAACCTGGAAGGCTTCCCGGAAAGTATCCGATTCCTCAGCAATCAGAAGGAGTGGAAGAAACGGGCGTTCCTTTTTTCAGACCTGATCTACGTGGATCAGGCCTATCGCGTGGCCATCGAGAATTTCCTGGAGCCCTATCTGAACTACTATGTCGTCGAACGCCTCGAAGACGCTTACCAGGCCGTTCAGTTGCTCAGCCGCAGCCAGCAGGGAAAGGCCAATTTCTTCATCCTGGAGGCTTTCCGGGATTATCGCCCGCCGATGACCCTGCTCCCCGGTGCCCTCCGGGCCATTGACCTCGTCCAGACGGATCCTGCCTACGTCAACTTGTGCAATTTTCTCCTGCAAAATGTGCTCATCAGCGATTCCGAAGATGCAGGTAAGGGCCTTCCCGATGGGGATTACAGAATTATCTCCCGCAGCGGCGCCATGGTCAAAAGCCAATACACACTCTACGGAGGCTCTGTAGGGCTTTTTGAAGGAAAAAAAATCGGGCGAAAGAAGCACCTCGAAGTGTTGGAAAAAAATATCCAGCGCCTCGTGAAAGCAGAGCAAAATGACTCAAAGCTGGCTGCCCAGGCACTTGAGCGCATCAAAGCGCTCAAGCACCAGGCAAAAGCCCCCCTTATCCAACAGGAAAGGGAGCGCCTGAACAAATTCGTCAAAGAAAAAGTCGCACTGGAAACCAGTTATAAAAATTTTGAAAACCTAATCGCCGAGGTAGCAGAAAAACGCAAAGCCCTCCAACAATCAATTGGACTGCTCCAGTCCGGCGTATCCGATATCGAAGAGGGGCTGAACGCCCGCCTGGAAGCCCTCGAAGTGGCCAAAGCGAAGATCAATCAGACCGACGAGCGCTTCCGGGAGATCGCCGAGACCCTAAGCCAGGCATCCTCGGCCTTTAACGAGAAGAATATTCAGTTTATCCGCCAGCAAAATAAGGTCGCCGCCTTGCAGCGGGAACTGGTGTTTCGCGAAAGACAGCATACGGAAGCAAAGGCCACTCTGGAGACCGGGCAAAAAAGTATTGAGTCGAATAACCAGGAGTTGGGGCGTATTTTCGATGAAATAGAAGCCCTGGAAAAAAAACTGCAGGTCGGGTATGCCGACAGAAAAGTAAAAGAAAGCGCACTTTCCTCAACAGAGCAAATCTATTTCCAGGCGAGGAGCGGTATTGCCGAAATGGAAGACCGGCTCCGCAAAAATAACCGCCAGGCCCAGGAGCTGCAGACGGCGGTCAATGGTCTCAAAGATCAATTTAACGATGTGAAATTTGAAATCAGCAGCATCGCCCAACGCCTCCGGATCGAATTCGAGGTGGGGATCAACGATATCCTCCAGCAGGAACCCGAGACAGACCTCCCCGCTGAGCAGCTACAAGCCGAAGTGGACGGGATGAAGAAAAAACTGGACCAGTACGGCGAAATCAACCCGATGGCGGTAGAAGCCTACGACGAAATGAAAATCCGCTTTGATTCCATATCCGGCCAGCGCGACGATATCCTGCAGGCCAAGGCTTCCCTGGAAAAAACGATGCAGGAAATCGAGGAAACGGCCACCGCCCAGTTTCTGAACGCCTTCGACCAGGCCAGGATCTATTTTATTGATGTTTTCCGCAGCCTCTTCACCGATAGCGATAACTGCGACCTGATCCTCCTGAACCCCGAAAACCCCCTGGAGTCTAAAATCGAAATCGTCGCCAAGCCCAAAGGGAAGCGCCCCCAGACGATCAGCCAGCTTTCCGGCGGGGAGAAGACCCTCACCGCCATCGCCCTGCTCTTTGCCCTTTATCTCCTCAAACCTGCTCCCTTCTGCATTTTTGACGAGGTAGATGCACCCCTCGACGATGCCAATATCTCCAAGTTCAACCGGATTATCCAGAAATTCTCGAAAGATTCGCAGTTTATCATCATCACCCATAACAAACTGACCATGGCTGCCGTCAATACAATTTATGGGGTCTATATGGCCGAACAGGGCGTATCCGGGGTGACTCCCGTGAATTTCAAAGACTATGAATTTACGCCCGTGCTGCAAGCCGGGGGTCAGGAATAGGTCTGGTGAACCGGCGCTTCGCGCCAAATTAAATTTGGATGGGGGTTGTGTAAAAAGGTTTTTTACGGCGCTTCGCGCCGAATTATGTTCTGAGCGACACGTCATTTTCACGATTTCGCGAAGCGAAATCGTGAAAATGACGTGTCGCTCAGAAGAATATTCTGCTGCCGAAGGCGGCAAAAACCTTTTTACACAACCCCCATCCAAAGAAAATTTTGCCGCTGCAGGCGGCAAAATACTTTTCACACAACCCCAAAATTAAATTCTGCTGCCGAAGGTGGCGATGTTTCAAAATAGAACCTATGAAGGTTGCCCTTACCGAATTGCGCTGGCAAGTTGAAAAGGTTTTAGTCAATAATGGCTATGACGCATCCGAAATACCGGTCATTGCCGAAATCCTCCTGTATGCCCAATTGCGCGGAAACAACCAGGGAATTGTGAAACTAACGGGCAAAGGGATGCCAAAGGACCACCGCGCCGGCCCCATCGGAACATTGAAAGAAACGCCCTTATCCCTTCTCCTGGATGGGAATCATAATTTGGGGATGGTAGTCGTACATCAGGGGATGCAGCAGATTATCGAAAAAGCCGGCAAAACCGGTTTTGCCATACTTGGTACTCGGAACACCGCATCTCCCAGTGGGGCCATTGGTTATTTCGCACGCGAAATTGCCCGGCAAGGGTTCATTGGTTGGGTATTTTCTGGTTCTTACCCCATGGTAGCTCCCTGGGGTTCGAGCGAGCCTTTATTCGGTACCAACCCCATCGCCATTGGAATTCCAGCCCGCCCTGCACCGATCGTGCTCGATATGTCCACCTCTGCAATGGCCTGGTTTGGCATTAAGGAAGCTCAGGTAGCAGGGAAAGAAATTCCTGACCATGTTGCCCTTAATAAGTTAGGCCAGCCAACCACCATACCCGAAGAAGCCCTACAAGGTGCGATCCGCCCTTTTGGAGGCGATTATGCAGGACATAAGGGCTTTGGACTTTCCCTAATGGTCGAAATCCTCACAGGGCCCCTCGTTGGAGCCGCCTTTTGCGGCATTGGCAATGGGGATTGGGGCAACCTGCTCTTCGCGATGGACCCCGCGCTGCTCTCCGACCCTCAAGATTTCGCAGACCAGACCACTCAGCTTGCCGAAAGGGTAAGAAACGCCGAAAAACTGGAAGGCGTAGATCGCCTCTTCCTGCCCGGTGAACGCGGCGACCTGCAAGAAAAACTGGCCATAGAAACTGGAATATTAGAAATAGAAGACCGGCTTTATACAGAATTTTTGAAAAAGTTGTGACGGTGGAGGAATTTGCCGCCTTCGGCAGCAGAATATTCTTCTGAGCGACACGTCATTTTCACGATTTCGCGAAGCGAAATCGTGAAAATGACGTGTCGCTCAAAACATAATTCGGCGCGTAGCGCTATTAAAAAGTATCTCATTCACCTAAAATCCACTTCGGCTATGCATGTAAGATTTATTCTTTTTCTGGCCTGTTTGCTTGTAGGAATTCAAGTAAGCGGGCAAAAAAGAGGGAAGACCGTGCCCACGCCCGCTGCAGAGCGCCCGGCAACCCTCCAATTTGACCAGCGCCTCTACGAAGGCATGAAATGGCGGCTCGTAGGCCCCTTTCGCGGGGGGCGCTCCTGTACAGTGACCGGCGTACGCAACCAGCCTAATCTCTACTACCAGGGCACGGCAGGCGGTGGCGTGTGGCGTACCCTTGATGGTGGGCAGACGTGGCACTGTATCTCCGACGGGTTCTTTGGAGGGTCCATAGGCGCCGTTGCTGTAGCAGAAAGTGACCCGAATGTCCTCTATGTTGGGGAAGGGGAGCAGACTGTGCGCGGCAATGTTTCCTCCGGCTGGGGGCTCTGGCGCTCCACAGATGCCGGTAAGACCTGGAAATCCATTGGACTGAAGGCTTCCGAGCACATTGGCAGAATCCGGGTCCATCCGAAAAACCCCGACCTGGTCTATGTAGCGGCTATGGGCAATCTCTGGAAACCCAGCCAGGAACGTGGGGTCTATCGCTCCAAAGACGGTGGCAATACCTGGGAACGCATCCTTTTTGAAAGCGAAAAAGCCGGTGCCGTTGACTTGATCCTCGACCCCAACAACCCGCGCATCATATACGCAAGTACCTGGGAAATCAGCCGCAACGGCTACCGCATGGATAGCGGTGGCCCCGGCTCCCACCTCTGGAAAAGCACGGACGGGGGAGATACCTGGTCTAAACTCACCCATCAGCCGGGTATGCCGAAAGGGACCATCGGCATCATCGGCATCGCCGTTTCCCCAGTCAATTCCAACCGCCTTTGGGCCTGCGTGGAACACCTCGACGGTGGCGTGTTCCGCTCCGACGATGGGGGAGAGACCTGGACGCGCACGAGCGATTTTCGCGAACTTCGGCAGCGTGCCTGGTACTACTCCAGGATTTATGCCGACACCAAGGATGAAAATAAAGTCTATGTCGCCAACGTGGACTTCTGGCGCTCGGACGACGGCGGCAAAAACTGGACCGGCATCGAAACGCCCCACGGCGACCACCACGACCTCTGGATTGACCCGGATAATAATCAGCGTATGGCTGTAGCCGACGATGGCGGTGCCCAGATCAGCTACGACGCAGGCGAAAACTGGACGACCTACCACAACCAGCCCACCGCCCAATTCTACCGCGTCACCACCGATAACCATTTTCCCTACCGCATACTCGGCGCCCAACAGGACAATACCACCGTGCGGATCCTCCATCGGAGCGCCGGCGGCTATATCACCGAAAAAGACTGGGACATTTCCGCCGGGGGCGAAAGCGCCCACCTCGCGCCAGACCCCGATGATCCGGATATTGTGTATGCTGGAACCTACAAAGGATACATGAGCCGCCTGGACCACAAGACCGGTCAGGAACGCAGTACCAACGTCTGGCCGGACAACCCCGCAGGCTCCGGCGTAGAGGTCATGAAATACCGCTTCAACTGGAATTACCCTATCTTCTTCAGCCCCCACGACGGCAACAAACTCTATGCCGGCTCCAATTACCTGCATGTCAGCTATAACGAAGGGCAATCCTGGGAAATCATCAGCCCCGACCTCACGCGTGGTGAGCCGGAAACCCTGAAGTCTTCCGGAGGGCCCATTACGCAGGACAATACCGGGGTGGAATACTACGCCAATATTTTCGCCGTCACCGAATCCGCCCTGGAACCCGGGGTCATCTGGGCAGGCAGCGATGATGGTCTTCTCCACCTGACCCGCGACGGCGGCAAAACGTGGACCAATGTGACCCCGCCCGGCTCCCCGAAATACAATATGATGAACAGCATTGAAGTAAACCCCTTCGTCAAAGGGGGGGCCTACGTAGCTGCAACAAGCTATAAATTCGGCGATTACACGCCTTATTTGTACAAAACAACCGATTACGGAAAGACCTGGACCCTCATCACCTCTGGCATTGACCCTCAATTCTACACCCGGGTAATCCGCGCTGACCCAAAGCGGCAGGGGCTCCTCTATGCCGGCACGGAGTGGGGCATGTACCTCTCTTTTGACGACGGGGCAAGCTGGCATCCTTTCCAGCTCAACCTTCCCGTCACCTCCATCGCTGACCTGCATATCCGGGACAATGCCCTCATCGCCGCTACCCATGGCCGCAGTTTCTGGATGATTGACGACCTCACCCCCCTGCACCAATTAAGTGCAGATATTGCAGCCAAAGACTTTTATCTTTTCCAGCCCAAGGCTTCTTACCGCATGGCCCAGGAGGAAGGCGGGAATAAGGCTGCCTTGCGCACCCAGGGGGAAAATCATCCCAATGGCGTGATGTTTCATTTTTACCTTAAATCCGTCACTGACAGTACGCAGGTAAAACTCGATTTGCTGGAACCCGACGGCGACCTCATCCGCTCTTACAGCAATACCTCCAAAGACCGCCGATCTATGCTGACGGTCAAAAGTGGTGGCAACCGCTTTGTTTGGGATATGCGCTATCCCGGTTTCAAAGATTTTCCCGGTATGGTGCTGTATTCCTCTCCGAACCGCGGACCTAAGGCTGTACCAGGCATATATAAGGCCAGGCTCACTATAAACGGCTCAAGTGTAGAGCAACCCTTTGAAATCCTGAAAGATCCACGACTGCCCAATAATCCAGCTGCTTACCAGGAACAGTTTGACTTCCTCATGATGGTGCGTGACCGCGTCAGCGAAGCCCATCAGGCCATTTCGGATATCCGCGCCGTAAAGAAAGATATCGGCTACTTAAAGGAAAAAGCAGGCGGCAACCCGCAATATCAGGAACTCATCCGTCAGGCCGATGCGCTCGAAAAAGAACTCTCCAAAGTGGAAGGCCAGATCCACCAGGTAAAAAACCAAAGCCAGCAGGATCCCCTTAACTATGGTATCAAGGTCAATAACCGGCTCGCTTTCCTGATGGCCGATCAGCAGCTCGGCGATTTTCCGCCCACCGACCAGGCTAAGGCCGTGTTTAACGAGTTGTCCAACGAATTACAGGGCCATCTGAACCAGTTGCAGCCACTCCTCAAAGAGGGCGTGGACCGCCTCAACAAAGCCGCCGTCGAGCAGCGGATGCCCCTTTTAAAGAGTTTGTAATTGGCGCGGAGCACAAAATAATATTTTGAGATACGCGGGGTTGTGTGAAAAGTCTTTCATTGGCGCTTCGCGCCAAATTATGTTTTGAGGGACACGTCATTTTCGCGATTTCGCGAAGCGAAATCGCGAAAATGACGTGTCCCTCAAAATAAAATTTTGCCGCCGCAGGCGGCAAAAACCTTTTTGCACAACCCCAATCTATAAAAAGGCAAATATTTTTAATCAGATTAAACCTTTCGATCCAAAAGGAATCTGATACTATAAATTTGCCGATGTCTCAAACAAAGTGGATTCTTACCTTGTCCTTGTTCGCGGGAATCGTTCAAGGTTTTGGCCAGACCCGGCCCAATTTCGTTTTCATACTTGCGGACGATCAGAGTTGGAATGGTACCTCCGTTAGAATGGATCCTCAGCGTCCGGAATCGAAGAGTGATTTCTACCTCACTCCCCGCCTCGAAAATTTCGCCAAAACGGGTATGGTTTTTAGTCAGGGGTATGCACCGGCCCCCAAATGTGCACCTTCGAGAATAAGTATTCTTACTGGAAAAACAACGGCACGTCTGCATTTCACTTTCACGGATAATATCAAGGATGCCGGCACTCGTTTACGCGAACCCCTTACCGAATTGGCCATACCTGATTCGTTGACCACTATTGCAGAATGGTTAAAAAGTCGAAATTGGGGATATTCAACGGCCCATTTTGGCAAATGGCACTTGAGTGGGGGAGGGCCTGCACGTAATGGTTTTGACCGGAGCGACGGAGATACGGGAAACCCAGACGGAAACCAGGGCGGACTGGTTCAGGTCAATCCAAGAAAAATTTTCAGCATTACAGATTCCGCCTGTGCATTCATGGCAGATGCCGTCCGACAGGGCAAACCGTTTTTTGTACAGCTTTCCCACCATGCCCCCCGAAAACCCATTGAAACCCGCCAGGCATCCCTGACGGAATGGTCTAATCCTGTCTTGCACCCACCGGGACAACGGCATAAAGACCCGGAATATGCGGCAATGATGAGTGATATGGATGCAGGATTAGGAATCCTTTTTGACAGTATCAAGGCGCTTGGACTTGATGCCAGCACCTACATTATCTACGTAGCCGATAATGGCGCAGGCGGCAATAACTTCCCGCTCAATGGAGGGAAGGCGGCATGTGAAGAAGGTGGTATCCGGGTGCCATTCATTATTGCCGGACCGGGAATAGCAAAAGGCGTCTATAACCCGTTTGCCGTGTCAGGTTATGACCTATTCCCCACTATTGCCGCCCTGGCAGCTCAAGGTAGCCCTGTTACCCTTCCTTCCGGAATTGATGGAATCAGCTTACTTTCGGTGATTAAACCTTCTGGAGGTACTCCCATCAACCGGCCCCAGGGGCTGTATTTCCATTGCCCTCACTACAATGAAAATACCTTTCCCCAATCAGCGCTGGTAGATGGAGCCTTAAAACTCCTGGTGGATTATGATGCCGGCACCATCGCTTTGTACAACCTGGACAACGATATTGGTGAGACAAAAGACCTTTCTACTCAGCAAGCAGAAACTTCCCGGGCGATGACCATCCGTCTAAGGGATTATCTTAAGACTATTCAGGCCCGCATGGTCACCCTAAACCCTGAATTTACGGGATTTTCCGGTCCGGCAGAAGATTTGGACAATGACAAATTGCCCGATTCCTGGGAATTTCGCGAATTGCTTACCGATCGCATGGGCGCTTCCGATGACCCCGATAAAGACGGGTTTTCCAATCTGGACGAATGGAAATTGGCGACCGATCCCTATCGTCCTCAGGGCACTACCAGTACCGTGGTGCGGCAGCCGGTTGCAAGCGAAATCTTTAGAATCATTCAGAACCCCTTCAACGAAGCCCTATCTATTGCGGTTTTGCCCCCTTTCCAAAATGAAAAATTGGATGTCGTGCTAAGCGATCTCTCCGGAAAGGCCGTATTGCGTTATACTGCCCAAGCAGGCCCGTCTATTCTCCTATCGACAGGAACCCTGCCAGCGGGAAATTACTTTCTGTATGTCCGGGCAAGTTCAGGTACAACTCAAACTATTTCGCTTCAAAAACACCAAAACCACTAATCAGATGAAAAATGTGCTCATTTTGTGCTTGATATTGGGGGCCTTTATCCGGATCAGTGCGCATCCAGGTAATTTAGGATCTGCCAACCACTCCAGGGAGTGGAGGTCAAAGGAGGGAAATCTGCTGGCAAGCGGGTATTTTTTATTTGGCGACAGCAAAAAAATCGCCGTCCAGTCCCCAAATGGACAAGTAACCAGGATACCCATAAAATCCCTCTCAAAAGCAGATGCAGCGTTGGCAGGGCAAAGAACTGCGCGGATTCAAAAAATCAACCACCAGGCCATTGTCGCTAACAATTATGTGCCTTCTGCCGCTAATCCAGCGTTTCCCCTCGCGATTTTGGCAATTCTTGGGTTTTCCGGCACAATACCCATCTTTTTATTTTTTCAAAAACGACTAAGGATCTGGCACCTGTTAACGGTCGCCATTGGTGGGCAAATCGCACTTTTTACATTTTTCAGTTTTAGTGAACCCATAGAAACCGTTTCCATGACCGATCCTTTGTTCATCGAATCGGCGTTTCGCCCGTTCAAACCAAAGGTGGCTACTTCCTGGGACGACAAGTACTTTTATGTCGCTTCCCTGGGGCTTCCATCCCATAACATGATGGTAGGGATTACCAAGTGGCAGCAACAGGTTCCGATTCCGCAGTGCTATATCGGTACAAACTCCTGGCCGATACCCTTGAATCCGGTTCTTGCTGCACAGCCGCTCGCCATAGAAGAGCATTTCATGAAAGGCGCGGTGGCCATTGCAGCGAATGGAATTCCAATTTTCAATGCCCGGAATAATACCGGCCTGGATTCCTATCTCGCCGGAGAGCTGGACAACTTTGGCGGACACTGCGGTCGGGCAGATGATTACCACTACCATACCGCACCTCTGCACCTTGAGGCCCTAAACGGAGGATTATTACCTATTGGATTCGCGCTGGATGGCTATGCGCTGTATGGCAGTAAAGAGCCTGATGGTTCGCCTATGCGCCCATTGGATGCCAATCACGGGCATTTTGGCACCGATGGTGTGTATCATTATCACGGAACCACGAATTATCCGTACTCTGTCGGAAAAATGGTGGGGAAAGTTACCCTCGATCCCAACACGCCGGCACCGGAAGACCAGATTATCCCCCAGGCCTTCGCTAAAGCCATCCGGCCTGCACTTACCGGCCTCAACGGCGCCCAGATTACCGGATTCAGTGCAACAGGCCCTCAGGGATATGAATTGACCTACCAAATTAGCGGGCAAAACTATAAAATCAATTATTCCTGGACCGACGCTGGCAAATACCAGTTTAACTTTACCAATCCAGCCGGAACTACTACTACTCAATCCTACACCGGCAACCCCATCTGCAAATTGCCGGAAACGCCTGTTGATACCAATTTTGTCTTGACAAGCCCGGTAGTAGGGCCCGATTCCCTGCTCCCGAAAAAATATACCTGTTGGGGGAGCAGTATCAACCCTCCTTTGGAATGGAAAGGTGCACCTTCCGGAACAAAAAGCTACCTCGCGCTGATGCACCATTTCGACAAGGATCAGATTGAAAAAACCTATATGATCCTCTACAATATTCCGCCCTCCGCAACCGGTATTAAGGAAAATGAGACTTCCCTGGGAAAGTGGGGCGGAAATACGCAGAACAACCTTGCGGCTTATTCGCCTCCATGCTCCCAAGGCGGTGGGCTAAAAAGCTATTTCCTTACTTTATATGCGCTGAAAGATACCCTCAGCTTTACGACCACGCCCAAAACCAGACTGGAAGTTTTGGCCAAAATCAAAAACCTGGTCCTCGACTCTGCTGCTATGACCGTGCTATACGACAATACCGAGCAGCCTCCGGTAGTTCCCACTACGGATACCCTTTTCCGGTGTGAAGAGTTGCTCGGAAGGCCAACAGACCGTTCCGTTACCCTGAGTATGATGCCTGTTGCGGCAGCAGAAATTTATGTAGAATATGGAAAAGTTTCAAAAAATTATACTTCCCGGACGCCAACCTCTACTTTTCCTGGAGGCCAGCCTTTTGACCTGGAAATTTCCGGCCTCGATGCCAATACCCGATATTTTTACAGGGTACAAGCCAGAAGGGTAGGGGAGGCGGCCTTTACCCCGCGAACAGAGCATGTTTTCCAGACCCAGCGCACTAAAGGAAGTCCGTTTACTTTCGTGGTTCAGGCCGATCCGCACCTCGATGAGCAATCGGATACTGCGATATACCGAATATGCCTACAGAACCAACTGGCAGACCAGCCTGATTTCATGGTGGACCTCGGCGATTTTCTGATGTCGGACAAAATCCCCTCGGTAAACTATTCCAAAATTGAAGATAGGAGCTTCCTTATGCGCCGCTATTATGAAATCAGCGGCCATTCAGTTCCGGGTATTATCACGCTCGGCAACCACGAAGGTGAAGCAGGATGGACCCTGAACGGGAATTCTGAAAACGTTGCCGTCTGGAATACGCTCGCCAGGAAAAAATTCTTTCCTAACCCTTTTCCCAATGCCTTTTACACCGGCGATACGATCTCATATCCCTTTATTGGCCAGAGAGAAAGCTACTGTTCCTGGGAATGGGGCGATGCCCTGTTCATTATTCTGGACCCCTACTGGAATACAACCATAAAGCCAAATAATGATGGCTGGAACTGGACACTTGGCAAATCTCAGTACGATTGGTTAAAGAGGACGCTCGAAACCAGCAAGGCAACTTTTAAATTCGTTTTTTCCCATACCCTGATCGGAGGTTCTGACGCTGCAAGGGGAGGAATAGAATTTGCCAACCTGTATGAGTGGGGCGGACAAAATGCCGATGGTACCCCTGGGTTTCAAACCAGACGCCCCGGGTGGTATAAACCCATCCATCAACTCTTAAAAGAGAATAACGTCACTATTTTCTTTCATGGCCACGACCACTTTTATGCCAATCAGCAACTTGATTGCATTGGTTATCAGCTTGTTCCACAACCAAGTCACCCACAGTTCCTAAGCGCTAACCAAGCGCAGCAATATGGATATATCAAAGGAAAAATAATCCCCAATGCGGGCCATCTTCGGGTGAATGTGAGCCCTGATGCTGTAAAAGTGGACTATGTAAGGGCTTATAAACCTGCAAATGAAACAACTACACGCAAAAATCGCGAGGTATCAGACACTTATACCATCCGTCGAGGCGACTGTTTTGTAACCGCAACAAAAGATAAAGAATCTGAAAATCAATATCTTGTAAAAGGCGTGTATCCAAATCCTGCAAACGAAAAGTGTTTCATAGAAATCTCCTCAGGAATTTTGCCGGAAAACCTGGAAGTGACGGTGCGCAACCAAATCGGACAGGTTCTGAACTCTGAGACGACCATAGGGGTTGATTTTATTGAATGTAACCTGAACGGATTGCCTGCAGGATTATATTTTGTAGAAGTAAGGGATACCAAGAGCCAAAACAGGGAAAATGTTCGCATGGTGAAAATATAAATGCCGCCTTCGGCGGCAGCAGATTCTTTTTTGCGAGGGACAACTTTTTCCTGGTTTCGCTTTGCGAAACCAGGAAAAAGTTGTCCCTCGCAAATTACAACAACCATACTTAACATAATATTAATTATAGGAAAAAATAAACACTTTTTACCGCACAAAAAAAGGTAACTTTCCCCTTCAAAAATACAATCAGATGAAAGCGGCCAGGGAACAATATTCAACAATTCAGGAGCTGCGGGCCGAACAAAAGCGATATGCCAACCTCATCCTCATTCTGGCGCTATGCTTCGCTGCGCAAGGATTATTTTTCTCCTGCGCCTCTTCTTCCCCTGCAGCGGGAACACCTGTTTCGTCCACCGTGCGCAAGCCCAACGATACCGCTTCTGCCGACGGGCGCATCCTGCTGCGCAATTTTCCGGCAGATACCGTTTATACACCTGGTTTTGCCCTGCTTGCCAAGACGGCCTACCCGGCAAAGACGCGTATCCAAGGACAGGAGGTAAAACAGTACCAAACGGGGGTGTTTTTCAAAGACCTGCAGTTTTCGGAAGGAATGAACCGCGTTTCCGTCGAAGCCATTTTTCCGGATGGGAGTATTTCGTCGTATACCCGCGATATCTTTTATATAAGGCGTACCCAAAGCCGTCCTGCTTTTCCCCTTTGGACAGATACCGCCTCCCTAACCCCAAAGCAGGACTGGAGCGGCACGCCTGCGGATGTGCTGCATTTTTCTTTTCAGGGGAGCAAAGGCCAGGAGGCCTTCCTCCTGCTTCGCCCTGGCGGGTACAAAAAGAAAATGGCGCGCAAGGATTTTGGCGATTACAGTATGTACCAGACCTCGGTTGGCATGGATCAGATCAAAACAGGAAAAACCTATCGGGCAGAAGTACAGCTGGAAGGCGGGGGAAAATCCCTGCGTACACCCATACCTGCACTTATTCGCACTGACCTGCCCGGAACCTATCCGCTGGTGCGCAGCCTGCAGGACAAAACGCCTGTTTCCCTCAATCTCGGCCCTATCCGCCTCGGGGCCCCACTGTTGGGAGAACTCCCCAAAGGTATGATTTTCCAGACCTCCGGAAAAATGGGCAGCCATTACCGCGTCCGCCTGGATGCCCTACGGGAGGGTATGTTGCCGGAGCGCGCAGTAGAAATATTACCCCCCGGTACGCCCCGGCCAACATACTTTCTGCAATCGGTGAGTGTGGCCCCGGGAAACGGAGTTGATATCCTGCGAATCCCATATCCGGAGCCGGTACCCTATACCATAGAAGCTCTACCCGGCAGTAAAGCACTCAGGATTCGTTTGTTCGGGGTACAAAGCAGCAGCACCTGGATGACCCATCGGGAAGGACTGCGGGCAATCGAGCTGGTGACCTGGGAGCAGGAAACCCCTGAAACCTATACCTTGCAGGTGCAGTTGAAATCCCCAGTTCAATGGGGTTATACGCTGGTGCCGGATGGTAAAAGCCTGGTATTACAGGTCAACCACCCCCCTACCCTGCCCCAGGCGGATAATACCCAACCCTGGAAAGGGCTCAAGGTGTCCATAGAAGCCGGGCACGGGGGATGGAATACGGGCGCCGAGGGCTTATCCGGTTTGCTGGAAAAAGATGTCAACCTGGACGTTTCCCTTCGCCTGGAGGCCTTGTGCAGGGAAGCAGGTATGGAGGTCTTGCAAATCCGGCCGTCCGATACTTATATGACCCTCGAAGAAAAGCGCAGCATGGCCGAGCGTTACCGGCCCCACCTGCACCTCAGTATCCATTCCAATTCCGGGGGAGGTGGTTATCTGGGGGCCAATGGCGTGAGCACCTATTATCACAATCCCCTCTGGGAGCCCTTTGCCAGGAGTGTTTATGAGGAATTGCGCCGTTTGCCGCTCAGGGAATTTGGCATGGTTGGCGCTTTCAACTATCACGTCACCCGCATGAGCAGCCAGCCGAGCATACTGGTCGAACTGGCTTTTCTTTCCCATGCCGAAGACGAAGAAAAACTTGCCAATCCGGAATTTCGTCAGCAACTTGCCGTACAAATCTTTATGGGCATCAAGCGCTACCTTGAAGATACTTTATCCCGGGATTACAAAAAGGAGATTATTCCCGAAAAATAATATTCTTCAAAAATCCTTTTTGCACCTAAAAAAAATGGTAATTATGTACTGATATCCATTTTGGGGTTGTGTCAAAAGTCTTTTGCCGCCTGCGGCAGCAGAATTTTCTTTTGAAACCGACGTGTTTTTCATGAT
>JBMOJO010000227.1:0-5990 GCA_049315745.1 Saprospiraceae bacterium
AGCGAAATCGTGAAAATGACGCGTCTCTCAAAACATCATTCGGCGCGAAGCGCCGAAAAAACCTTTTCACACAACCCCATCGAGGAATATATATAGCCCACGGTTTCAACCGTGGGGCTGTGGGGC
The DNA here is from genome assembly GCA_049315745.1 of Saprospiraceae bacterium. Lineage (GTDB taxonomy): Bacteria > Bacteroidota > Bacteroidia > Chitinophagales > Saprospiraceae > JADJPL01. The sequence continues at coordinate 127 of JBMOJO010000227.1, forward strand.
ATTTATCTATCAGGAATTTTGGTATTTTCGTCCGTAATCTATATACAAATAGTAGGCACCTGTTAGCGTATATTTGTGAAATATTAGGTGCTTTGTCCAGAGTAGTTTCCCGAGATTTTTTTGGGTTCCTGGATCTTGGCTCGTTGACTTTGTATGCTGGAAATCCAACTTTCAATCAAAATGTTACCGATATGGCTGTTTTCAACCTCCACGTAAACGGAAAAGTCGTTCAGGCAGAAGTAGATCCTGCTACGCCATTATTATGGGTTTTGCGCGACCACCTGGGCCTTGTGGGTACGAAGTATGGATGCGGAATAGCCCAATGTGGTGCCTGTACTATTCATGTGGACGGAAACGCAACGCGCTCCTGTATCCTGCCGGTATCTGGTGTGGGCAATTCAAAAATTACGACGATTGAGGGATTCTTTGAGGAGAACCCTGCTCATCCGGTACTTCGGGCATGGGAGGAACACGATGTGCCACAGTGTGGGTACTGTCAGGCAGGCCAGATCATGACGGCGGCAGCTTTTTTAGAAAGAAATCCCAATCCAGGGGACGAGGAAATCGAATATGCCATGAACGGCAACCTCTGCCGTTGCGGCACCTACATCCGCATTAAGGCGGCGGTCAAATCAGCAGCCCAAAACCTTTAATCCATCCAGACCATGACAACCATGAAAAATACCCTCGACCGTAGATCTTTTCTCAAGGTATCCTCCCTTGCCGGGGGCGGCATGATGATCAGTTTTAACTGGCTCGCCGGCTTTAATCCTTCCCCTGAAGATGTTCAGGAAATGGAGGAAGCGTGGGTGGAATTGAACAGCTATATCAAAATTGGGAGTAATGGGGCGATTATGCTCTATTCCCCAAATCCGGAATTTGGCTCCAACGTCAAGACCTCGATGCCGATGATCCTGGCCGAAGAACTGGATGTGGACTGGAAAATGGTGCTGGTGGAGCAGGCCAATTTCTGGCCGGAGCGCTATCAGCGGCAATTTACCGGGGGCAGTCAGGGTATCCGTCAGGGTTGGACCCCTCTGCGCACTGCAGGGGCTACCGCGCGCCAAATGTTGATTCAGGCAGCGGCACAGACCTGGAAGGTGCCGGCCTCGGAAATCACTGCGAATGCCGGGGTTTTAGAGCATAAAGCCAGCGGGAAGACTGCAGGATACGGTGCTATGGCTTCAATAGCCGCCACATTGCCTGTTCCTGAAAAGGTCAGTCTCAAAAAACCCAAAGATTTTACAATTATTGGGGAATCAAAGAAAAATGTGGATCTTGAGAAGATTGTATCCGGTAAACCGCTCTTTGGGATTGATCATCAATCAGAAGGGATGCGGTACGCGGCAATCGTCCATCCACCCGCTTTTGGCATGCAACTGAAGTCTTTCAATGCCTCGAAAGCGCTTGCCATGCCGGGAATTCAGGAGGTGTTTTCCATCAATATTTTCGCAGAAGGCTATGCGCGGAATTTTTTCGATACGGCTACCTTCCCCGAGATGGTGGCGATAGTAGGCCGTTCGACCTGGGAGGTATTTCAGGCAAAAAAAGCCCTGCAGGTGGAATGGGAAAATGCCCCGGAGTCCACTTTCTCTATGAACGCACAAGGGAAAGCAGTTCCGGTGAAAGTCCCTGCCGGTCTGGAGAGTACCAAGGGCCATAAGGCTAAAATGGCAGCGTTCGCTAAAAAACCGGGCAACGTTGCGCGCAAGGATGGTGATCCGGAAGCGGCCTTTAAGCAGGCGGCAAAAGTTCTGGAGAAAACCTATACGGCCCCATATCTTGCCCATAATACCATGGAGCCTGTCAATTGTTTTGCACATGTTACGGCTGACCGTGCCGATATCTATGGGCCGACCCAGGCGCCGGAGTTTATCATGGGCACGCTCTCGGCGACGTTGGGTTTGCCAAAAGATAAAATCCATATCCGCCTTGCCCGAATGGGCGGGGGATTTGGGCTGCGTGCTTACAGCCATCATATAGTGGAGGCTGCGGTGATTTCCCAAAAAATCGGCGCACCGGTCAAGCTGGTCTATACGCGGGAGGACGAAATGACCTATGGCATTTATCGGCCTACTTATTCTGCTACCTACCGCGCTGCCCTGGACAAAGACAATCATTTGCTGGCCTTGCAGGTGAAGGCAGGAGGGATACCCGAGACACCGCTCCATGCCAACCGCTTTCCCGCGGGTGCACTCGACCATTATCTGGCAGAGGGTTGGCAAATTGAATCCAATATTACCATAGGGGCTTTTCGCGCACCCCGTTCCAACTTTATCGCAGCGGCGGAACAGAGTTTTCTGGATGAGTTGGCTGAAGAAATGGGGAAGGATCCGATCGCATTTCGGCTCGAACTGCTCAAACGGGCAGAAACCAATCCGGTAGGAAAGAACAACGACTATGACCCCAAACGCTATGCCGGTGTGCTGGAGCTTGTACGCGAGAAATCAAACTGGGATAATCCACCTGCAGGCGTGTACCGGGGCGTAGCAGCCTATTTTTGCCATAATTCCTATGTTGCAGAAGTGGTGGACCTCGTAATGAAGGACAACCAACCTGTAGTCGAAAAAGTATATGCTGCTGTAGATTGCGGGATCGTAGTGAACCCGGATGCCGCCCGGAACATGGGCGAAGGCGCGATTGTGGACGGGATCGGAAATGCCTTTTTTGGAGAGCTCACCTTTAAAGACGGGGTGCCGGACAAAACAAATTTTGATACTTATCGCATGATCCGAATGCGGGAAGCCCCCAAAAGTATCGAGATACATTTTGTGGAAAATGAGGAGGCGCCTACCGGTCTGGGAGAACCTTTCTTCCCGCCAGTATTCGCTGCGCTGGCCAATGCCCTCTACCGGGCGACGGGCAAACGATTCTATCATCAGCCTTATGCGGCTAAGCTGGAGATATAGCCCTTTAGACGTCTCCTGAGCTTACGGCCACAGCAAAATCTACTTTCAGTGAATTAAAATGTTTGCGTCCGCAGCGAATGCGGTCTGCTTCGGCATTGCGGAGTTTTTCAAAATCTTTGGTGCCCTTTGTTTCGCGCACCAGATAAACGGTCGCATCGTCTTTTTTGACGACTGCCCAATCAGGGTTGTAACTGCCGATGGGTGTTTCAATAACAAACCAGCGCGGTAGTTTTACAAAAAGTTTAATGTCTTCTCGTCTATCCAAATCTTCAGCAAATTTACGTTCGACTTCACTGTCATAAACTACCGCATCATACACTGACTTTTTCACTTCGAGGCGAGTGCTCAGGTAGCTCAAAATTTCTTCATCCTCAAATAAACGCATACTCCATTCCTGTTCCGCAATGCGTTCATATTTTATACCGTCAATCATTATCCGATGAAGTTCACGGCTAATGATGCTCCCTACTGCATCCATAAATTTTTGCGGGTTTATCGCAAATTCTTCCAGACGCCCACTCTTTGTCAAAATATTCACCAGGGTGCGTCGGGTTAGCTCCGTTTCTTTTTGAAGGTACGCAATAATGTCCGGCAAAACGCCGGAATATTTCAAACGTAGGTAGTTCGAGCGGGTTTCCTGTGTCGTCACTCCTTTTTGCCCCACATCCAACTGGGCTTCTTTATAGGAAATTTGTATCGGTTCAATTTTATCCATCTGCCTGATGGCCTTCACCGAAGCAGTAATCAAATCCTCGGTTGAGTAGTTTACCTCGTAAGTAGTTTTGAACTTTATACGGTTCCAAAGTTCTTCAAATGCTGGATCAAGAAAGACCTGTTTATTGATAAACAGCATCTTTGACGCTTCATCTCTTTTGATATGGCGCTCTATCTGGTACGACTGCAAAACAGCAACTACCTCAGCTTCTATTTCTTTTAGTTCGCCGGAAAGTCCCAGGATAAAACCAGGTTGTTGTGGGTTGAATGATGGTTTGATCTTTCCATTTTCATCTAAAAATCCTTTGTTCACCAACTCCTCCCAGACCTTCTCGGATTGACCGCGACCAAGCGTTATCTCTTCCTCATTCACGATTTGAACAATTCTGGCAAAGCCGATTTTCGGCACTTTGCCGAAGGTTACACCGCAATCCTCTTCATACTCCGTTTGGAGTTTGCGTGCAAAGTCATCATAGCGCTCATTGGCAATAATGGTCAGTTTGTTAATGTTATCATCGAACACCCGTTCCCCATTCTGATTAACGGGTAAGCGCAATCCGCGTCCTATTTCCTGGCGCTTCTTCATAACGGAGTTGGTTTCATTCAATGTGCATATCTGAAATACATTTGGGTTGTCCCAACCTTCTCGGAGGGCAGAGTGGGAGAAGATAAATTTCAGTGGTTCCTCAGGCGAAAGCAGTTGCTCTTTGTTCCGCATAATCTTGATAGGGCGCCGTCCTGAGAGTTTATCGCTCTCTTTAAAAATTACGTTACTCTTTTTATCGTCCTCGCTGTCAGAAAAGTCTTTTCGGAAAGCATCAATATTGATGACCATAATCTGCAAATGGTTGCTGGTAGCAAACTGGCGCAAACGGTTGGCCTTTTTACTGTCGTACACAAAATGCTCAAACTCCATATTGTTGTACAGCGCCTTAAAATGCTCGTGGGTGATTTCGATATTTTTAAGTGCGCCTTCCCGGATGGCTACGCTTGGAACTACGATGATGAATTTTTTAAACCCGTATTTCTGGCTTAATTCAAAAATGGTACGCAGATATACATAGGTTTTTCCGGTACCTGTTTCCATTTCTACGGAAAAATTCAGCCCGTTTTTACCAAACTCTTTTTCTGACGTAAGGTCAAGTTCGTTTATCTCCTGAAGTCTGTTCAGGTTTTTTAGAATGGTTTCATGGTCTAAAATGAGGTTGTTTCCAATACCAAGTTCGGACTGAAAAATGCTTCCCTGTCCCGACGTTCCGGCGGTATCAATCTCTACCGAAAAATCGCCCGGGTTCAACGCTTGCCCGTCAAACAGGTTGGTAATACTTTCAACGGCAGCTATCTGGAAGGTTTGATTGCTGTCAAATTTGAGCTTCATACCTTAACTTTATATTTTTGCTGGGGATGGTTTGGGTTGTGCGGATAAAGTCGCTCCAATTTACCTGATGCAAGCAAATGCGGAATTGCCTTATTTTGTAGGTACTTAGTGGTCAAATTCAAATGTGTGCTGATCTCATCGACAGATTTGTATTCATCACAACAATATGCGACTATTGATTGATACAATTTATCCGGTTTCATCCTCTTTTTGGTGCCTTTAATTGAGGTCTCCATCTTAGCGCTGGAGGTCTCCATCTTAGCGCTGGAGGTCTCCATCTTAGTGCCGGAGGTCTCCATCTTAGTGCCGGAGGTCTCCATCTTAGTGCCGGAGGTCTCCATCTTAGTGCTTTCATCTTTAAAAAGCTTACCCTGGACGCCAATAGCTACACCAGATATATTTTCCTGGTTTTCAGAAATATAATGGGTATTCAACTGATAAACGGTTCCTCTTCCTTTTCCTGAGAGTGTGAGGTATCCACTTGTGCAAAGTTCTTTCAACAGCTTAGATATTTCGGAAGTGTGATCCCCTATCAGTTGTTGTAAGCGCGTATTGGTAATGGAACCTTCAATTTGGGCGGTGGTAAGTGCAATCAATGGACTGCCAAAAAGTTGCCTGATCTCCTCTCCAAAAAGGGCAACTAATGCATTCATAGACTTGGGAGAGATAAGGCTTTCCATGCGCAGGAACAAATCAAATCGGGATGGTTGATGGCTTACCTGGATGTAAGGTTTACGCCAGTGCAATCCTTCCCAGGCGGATAAAATCCTTGTACTTCCAGATCCGGCTTTTTCACCAAATCCCATTAGTGAGATGGTCTAATTTTTCCGGACACAAAAATCTCTTAATTTTGTGTAATCATG
>JBMOJO010000228.1:0-5972 GCA_049315745.1 Saprospiraceae bacterium
CTTCGGCGGCAGAATTTTATATTGAAACCACGCTTGATTCATTGATTTTGCGAAGTAAAATCAATGAATCAAGCGTGGTTTCAAATTATTATTTGGTGCGAAGCGCCGTAAAAAACCTTTTTACACAAGCGCTTCAGCAATCTATGCTCTTCATCGCCCATGATAAACGACACCTGAGCTGGGGGTTTCAAATACTTCTATCCTGCAGAGTTCCTCGATTTGTGGTTTGAGCTTGTCCCATATCCAGACGGCGATCCACTCCGCCGTTGGGTTTTCAAGGCCGGGCAGGTCGTTGAGGACGCGGTGGTCGAGCTGGTCTTCAATCGTTTTCCATGCTTGTTTGATTTCGGCAAAGTCGCGTACCCATCCAAGAACGGGGTGGACAGGGCCTTCCAGTGCAATGCGCACGCGGTAGGTGTGCCCGTGCATACGTGCACACTTGTGATCCGGCGGCACGTTGGGCAGGAAGTGGGCAGCATCGAAACTGAAATCCTTGAAAATTTCCATAGCAGTTGGTTCGGGTTTGGGTGCAAAGTTAAAGCGATGGATTAAAATATCCACTTTATTTGACTGCCAATCTGGGTACGCCGGTTGCCCTGAAAAGCCTCCGGCCCGGTTCCGATAATGACGCCATCGTGCCTGAAGGTTTGGGCAAAGCGGAATTCCCAGCTCAAACCCCGTAGGGGACGTACCCGGATATTGAAGTAAACCCTGCTGCCGTGGCCAAAATAGGCCGGTATGGAAAAGGTGTTCAGCAGGTCATTTTCATAATGGTAGAACCGGAGGTCGTAGCCGGGGGTACTAAAAATAGCGTAGCGGGCGGTGAATGAAACAGGGGATTGAATGGGCCGGTAGAGGATGTCCTGGAGGAGCATTGCCCCTTGTTGCCGGTTTCCGTCCGGTGATTCAACGCTGCCCCAGTCAATGCGGGTGCGCAACTCGATATGCCTGCCGACAGGGTTGCGGAGGTGGAGTCGGCATTGCAGGATTTTTTCGGGGAGGGGTTGGTTGTAGGCTGCCCCTGTCAGTCTGATATTTTCTTCCGTGGTACGATGGCGCGCTTCGGCATAGACGAGGAAGCCTTTGCGTTTTTCAAAGCTCAGGCGAAAACGGTACTCCTGCCCCCTAACCGGTCGGTCGGCAGCGTAGCGCAGCCAGGGATGCTGCCACAGATCGGTATAGGCATTGATGGAAAGGCCTTGGACAGGGTACAACGCGATGCCTGTGTAAATTCCGGTCTCGTTACGTGCCCCGCTCCCGTCGGCGAAGGGGGCGGCATCAATCGCTTGATAATCCCTGGGGAAGTGCCGGACGTGCAGTGCAATATCTGCCACCTTGTCCGGGCTGAAGCGCACGCCGTGTACGGTGGCGATGGCCCCGTTGCTGCTGTGCGCCGTTTCTCCGAAAAAATGGGCGGCCCCGATCGGAAAGGCATATTCGATACTGAGGTTGGTCAGTTGTTCGCCGCGAAAAAAGAAACGGTTATATACGCGGTATTGGGGGGAAAAACCGGGATTCAGGCGGTGGTACAGGGCGTTCAAGCCGAGCTGCACGCTGTTGTGGCGGTACTGCAGCAAAATACCGGCCACGCCATGGCGGAGGCTTCCTTTGCCCGCAATCTCGGCGGCGGTGCGGTGCAGCCCGGCATCGGACAGGGAGGAAGTCCATCCGGTTTCGCCGTCGGACCAGGTGCCGGCACTATCGTTGCCTGCCAGGCTTCCGTCGCGCTTGCGCCACGACAGGAAGGGGGTACAAGTCAATCGGCCGGTGACAGCGAGCGTGGCCGCGATACCGCGCAGGAAGCCCGATTCGCCGGCGGAGGCATGCGGACGGAGCGGTGGCGCGCCCCGCCGGATTGTGGTAGCGTAGGCGCTCTTTCCGTAGCCAAATCCCGGGGTAGCGATTAACCCCTGCCCTGCACTGAGCCGGTAATCCCCAATGGCGAGGGCCCTGAGCCAGGCATTATAGCGGCTTAAAAACAGATGGGCACTGTAAAAGCTCAGCCCGGCTTTAGTGTAAGGCTCGCCCCGGTCCTTATCGCCTACGATCCCCCAGCTAAAGCGATTGTAATACGTTTTTCGGTAGCGGAAGAAGAGCTGGTTGGGGTCGCCAAGATAGCCTTTTCCTCCCGATCCGGCGATATAGCCTTCCTGAACTTCCAGGAAACGCCCCCATCGGACCTGGGCTTCGTTGCGGCCGTTGCGCAGCATATCCCCAAGGCCAACCTGGAAATCATCGGGCGTACCTCCAACCTGTATATATGGCAGGATGCGCCGGATGCTGCCGGTATCAAATCCGGGAACAGCTTGCAGCTCATAGACCGAGATAAGTGCTCCCGCCTTTTCCCGATAGGCAAGGAAATTGAGGATTTGCGGCTCGCTGAGCAGGCCGAGCGCCCTAAGCTCGCTTTCTGTGGCATCGTTGAGCTTGAGGGGTTTTGCGCGGTTCCGTCCCGGATTTTCAAAAATATCGGGAAAGTCAAATGCCTCGGGAGATCGTCCAAGCAGGTCTTCGATATATTCCGGCTCGTCGCCATCGGACAGGCTGTCGGGTTGTGCAGCGGGGGCGAAGGCGGTGAAAAGACCGCAGATGAGGATGCCGGCTTTTTTGCACAAAGGCCGGATGTTTGGATAGCACATAATACGCCGGGGTTTATCGGGCCTGGTGAAGCGCAGGCACCTTGCCCGACAAAGTTAGTGTTCCGGCCTTCTTTTCCCGCCCCAGACCTGCGCCGATATTGCAAAATCGGTGCAATTACACTTCGGCATCTGCTTCGATCTCGACCAGATAGCCCCTGCCGACGAGTTTGGCCTCTACCAGGGTATTGGCGGGCTGGATGTTGCGAAAGCGGTATCCGTGCGCCCGGGCAACGGGCTCCCAATCACCGATATGGTTGACAAAGACCCTCGTCCGCACGACGTTTTCCAGCGTTGCGCCGAGGGAAATCAGGGCAGCCTCGATTTTATCTATCACAAAATGCGCCTGTGCCGCCGGGTCGCTGCCGCCAATAATCCTGTCCCCGTGGGTGGCCGTCGTACCGGATACGGAAATCCTGTTGCCTTTGCGTACCGCCCTACAATAGCCGGCCATACCTTCCCAGGGCGTTCCGCTGAACACTTTGACCGTTCCCGCCGGGCCTTCTACGGCCGCAAAAGGTGCAGGGATCTGATCGAGGTGATGGCTGAGGTCGCCGGAGGCGGTCAGGAAAGGGGGGGTCCGGTATTCATCGCCGCAATCGCCGGGGATGGGGTCAAGGGCAGCTTGTGCCGCAAGGATGGCTGCGGTATCGGCCTCGTCGAGGGCGAAGGAAAACACCCTGGTGCTGTCTTCGATATGCGCGCTTTGTCCCAGGCGTGCACCGATAATGACACCGGCTACATAGGGCTGCTCCAGGATGTATCGCGTGGCAATATTGGCAATCGAAACGCCGTGGCGTTGCGCCACCTGCCCCAGGACGCGCAGGAGCTGCTGGAATTTCTGCCAGCCACCGGCAGTATCAATGAAACGCTTGTATTTCATCTGCGACCAGGTAGCGCCGGTGCCAAGGTCAGGCTCGGGCTTTCCGGCCCAGGTATCGGATAGAAAGCCACCGGCCAGGGTTCCGAAGGCCAATAGCCTGACCCCGTACTGCCGGCAAACCTGGGCCATCTCCCCGGAAGCCCGACGGTCAATCAGCGAATGGCATACCTGGTTGGATACGATGGGGATGCCTGTCGCACAGGCCATGCGCAGGTGCGCGGCATCAAAATTGGTAAGGCCAAGGTGCCGGATCAGGCCCGCTTCCTGTAGCTCGGCAAGCCAGGTCAACTGGTCTAACCAGACCGGATCGGGATATTGCCAGGCATGGAACTGCAAAAGGTCGAGCTGCCCGGTTTGTATGCGCTCCAGGGCCCGGTAAACAGCTGCCCGGGTGGCGTCCCTATCGCACTTCCCTGGCGGCGGGACCCACTTGGTGAGGAGCTGGGCCCGCGGGCCGGACGGGTGGGTGTTCCTAAACCTGCCCGCAATGATTTCTGCAGATCCGTAATGGTCTGCCATATCAAAGGTCGTCAATCCGGCCTCCACATAAGGGGCCATCGCAGCGGCAGCAGCTTTGGGGTCGAGGATATCGCCCGTCTTTTCCATATCCGCTACCTGCCAAAGCCCGGTGAGGATACGCGAAACCGCGAATCCCGGTGCGAGCTCGGTGGTTTGCACAGCACTATTTTCCATTGGTTTTGTTTATGTAGTAAATTACCGATGCGAAGGTCATGACGATCAGCCAGACAGGCGTGGAATGGAAGTACCACGCAACTGCGTTACTGCTGAGGTCCTTCCAGGTGTGTATGCCGAGGAAACAGGTCAGCACGACGACGCCTGCCCATCCAAGGATGCGCCGCGGCTTCCGTGCCCGGAACATCCGGAGTTGCTGCGAAATTTCGGGGTTGACGCGGTCTATGGTCAGCAACGTCGCACACATCAACAGGAAATTGACCATCATAGAGGTGACCATGATGTCTATGCCCAGGAAAATATCCCCCGCAAAATGGCTGCCCAGAATGCCGATACTCGCCATCGCCCCGCTTAGTACGATGGCCAGGTGCGGGGTGTGGAAACGGGGATGGATCCGCGCAAGCGCACGGGGGAAAATCCCGTCCTCGGCCCAGGCAAAGACCAGCCTGGACACGGACAGCAGCATAGCCGGCAAGTCATTGACGAGGGCAATTGCCGCGCCCGCCACAATCGCAACCGTCCAGCCGGGCGACAGCAAATAACCGAGCAGCCCGGGCGCAGAAATATCTTTTTCCCCTGCTTCCGCCGCGACAAATGACCAGGGCACGGCATGGTACACCGCACTTGTAAACAACATATAGTAACCCCCAACGATCAAAATTGTCAACCCAATAGCCAGTGGGATCTTGCGGGTGGGGTCTTTTGCCTCGCCGCCTGCCTGGGCAATACTGTCAAAACCAATGAAACTGGAAAAGAGCAGGGCGGCTGCCGACAGGAAAGTGGAAAGGGAAAAGGGTGGGGGAGAAGGTACCTCCAGTGGCACACCACGCTCTGTTTCTATGGCCCGTGCAAAATCTGCCTGGTCAAAATAAAAACCGGATACAATGACTATGCCGCCCATCAGGAACATCAGGACCATGAGCGGCAGGATGGTTTTTTCATACCACGATGCGCCCCGGATATTGACATATACGAAGCACCATACCATTGACAGGGCAATACCCACCCGGACGATGCCGTCGTCCAGCATACCGGCAAAGGCCGCCCAATCCAGGGCCAGGGCAATATCGCGGAAAAAGGGAACGGTAATGTAGGCCACCACGCCGATTACAATAGACAACCCGAACCACTGGGAAAAACTCGCGACGAACCCCAGGTAAGGGCTCAGCCCCCTGCTGGCGTAGATGTAACTCCCCCCCGCCCGCGGCATGGCCGTGGCAAGCGCACTGTACGCAAGTGCGGCCAGCAAGGCAGGGATGGCCGCGAAAAGAAAGGCCGGCAGCACATAAGGCCCTATCCCGGGTACGTTGCGCTGGATCATAAATGGCACAACATTGATCGAAGCCCCCAGCATGGAACAGGCACCGGTCGCGACCAGCCCGGCAAGCCCCAATTGCCTGCGCAAACTCAGATTCTCCATCGCTTATGGTTTTGACCCGTAAAATCTGTATTTTTTCAGGCACTGCAAAATATAATCGCTTTCCCGCCCCGGCCCTATGGCTTCAAAGCAGCGGGCAAGTATCCTGACCAGAACATTTTTTTAAAAATAAAATATTATAAACCAATTACTTGAAGATGTGTTTAAGCTTTTGGTCATCACGTCAGGCGGAAAAAGTCTTTTGGTATGGCTAAAGGTTAAAACCTAATTTTGCCTTCTTTTTAACCGGTACGATTACGCGCGCACAAGTTATTAAGGGGTTATGTAAAAAGCATTTTAGTGTCGCTTCGCGCTAAATTATATTTTGGGGTTGTGTAAAAAG
>JBMOJO010000229.1:0-5956 GCA_049315745.1 Saprospiraceae bacterium
CACAATCGCCACCCTGCTCCCCCGTGCAGCCCATCGTGAAGGTGCCGCCGCGTACCAATACCATTTCAAAATTTAGACCAAGCGGTACCGGGCAGCCGCCATTTGACATAGGGCCTACCGCCGACGGGCAGTCATCTTCGCTGTCAGGCACGCCGTCCCCGTCGCGGTCTGGAGGCAGAGGTGGTTTGACCCTCTCCTGTGCGGTCGTGGCATAGCGCCCATAGGGATAGATATCCAAATACCCCTGGTACGCATCCGGAGTATTCAGCTGCTGGGCCGTCTGCCAGGCACGATCTTCCTGGAGCATGGCCCTCCCATCCTCTGCCTGTTTTTTAAACCGCCCTTGCGGAAAAGCAGAAAGGTAGTAGTCATAGGCCTCTATCGTGTTACGGCCCTGTGCACTTTTAAAAGCCACCGCATCCTTGTCTTCCGGCCCACCGGCACAGGCGCCTTTGAGCACAAAAACAAAATCCCCATTCTCCTCATGCCCCCTGAACGACCCCGACTCCGGCTTGGGGTTGTCTATTCCGGAGAGCGCGTAGTCGAAATCCCTCGTATATAATATCCCCTCCCCACTTCCTTTTCGGAGCGTTTCCAGTATCCTGGAAGCAAATACGGAACGGGCCGGCGTCCGGCTCGACTTATTCCCCGAACTAAAATATTTCCGGGAGGTTTCCTTCAGCGCACGGTCAATTTTCTGGGCGCATCCTACTATTTCATCGTAAACCGGCCCATCCGGTTTGCCCCCGCTCCTGTTCCGGATCCCAAACGAACCCGAATAGCACGCGTCCAGCATCAGCAGGATATGCCGACATCGGTTGCGTGCCAGATAGGTCCCCAGCTCGTCGTAGCTCAACCAGGAACTGCCATAGGAATCCTGGACCTTCCCCTCTTTAGGAATGAGATACCCCCGCTCAGTAACGGCATCGAAGTGCCCATGCATGGAAAAGAAAAACAAGACCTGGTCGTCCGCACCGAAATTGCGGCGGTTGTACGCGTCAATGGTATCCAGGATTTGTTGTTTGGAGGGGTTAGCGACCAGCCTGGTCTGGAAGCCGTAGCGGTCGCGAAGCTCGGTGGCAATCCGTTCGGATTCTGACTTGGCTTCAGGAAGCTGCACCCATCCTACCTGGTCGTATGCCGAAATGTAAAAAAATACGGCATAGTCTTTCCCTGTCCGCCCTGTAGTCTGGGACGTCAAGTGCCCGCCGGCCAGCACGCCGGCAATCATTAAGAGGAGAAGTCTTAGATACATACCACGGGTTTTTTCAGGGATATGAACAGACTTGTTGCGATGGGATTCTCACGGGTCAAAAATGGCTCTTTTTCGCCCACGCTGCGCCTTTTTTCGGTCACGTAGCAGGGCTATGCTTCCTCAAAAAGCCTTCGCGTGGACGAAAAGTAGCGCATTTTTTCCACCGCGATAACCCATCGCAACAAGTCTAATACTCGCCCTACAAGCAGTCAATTACGCCCGTTTAACGAGCGCCGTTAAGCACAATTCCGCTCCCTTTGCAGGCGTTTAACCATATTTATGCGAAAAATGCTCCAAAAAATAAGAACTTTTTCCATATCTGCATAATAACCCCACAATTTGCCTTATTTTTAAGTGAAAAACAGGTTATGAACTCCAATACCCCGGCCCTTTGGCTACTCTGGATAGGTATCGCCCTCTTCCCCGCTTCTGTAACGGCCCAGCGCCAGAATATTGACAAGGACCTTCCTTTCTTCAGGGCCCAGGCTACCGAGTATCAGCGCTGGCTGGACGCAACCGGGATCGGGGAGGCCCTGCGCGTAGATCAGGTAAGGGTGCGGGACTCCGCGAAACTGGAGCTGCTCCTTCTCGTCCAATCTACCGACCTGGATACCGCGATTGGAAAATGGAAACGCTTGCAGCAGGATTTCCTCGCCGGGGAAGGATACCCCGTCATCGAAAAGCTGTTCCATGTCTTTGTACATAAAATGGAAATCCCCCCCGGACAGGGGAATGTACAGATATACGTCAAGGATACAAAAGGCGAGTATATCCCCTGTTTTTATATCTGGATTTGGCAGGATACGTCCGGGATACAAACCGAAGAACGGCTCAACGAGTGTAGATCCAGTCAACTTGAACTCGACCTGATTGTCAGGCCCATTGCCCTGCGCAATACCGGTGCTGTACAGACCAGCCGCATCAATGCCCGCTATGGCCCTGATGCCGTTTTCGATGAAGTGCTGCGGTATGCCAGGGACAGCTTCACCAATCCCCGTTGCGAGGGCCGGCAGCCCCGTATAGAAGGGATAGACAGAAAAGGCAACCGCTTATCGTTCGCGGTGAGCGACCTGTGCAAAGAGGTGCTCAACGAGGAGCAGGAGCCGCTCTGGGGAACCATCCTGAACCTCTTCTACGCCAAGGACAAAAGCTTCGTAAAGCGGGAACGCCTTTCTTTTTCATTCACCTACATAGCCTCCGACGGACAGCCCGGATACGCCCTCAGCGGTTGGATCCAGGGGAAATTTGGCTCCGGTATTTATCAGCCCCGGCAGAGTGGCTATATTGATATGGACCCGGACTTTATGGATTACCTCGAGACCTATGCCAAAGACTTTCAAACCAAGCTGCGCGAGTACCTGGAAAAACAGAAGTGACCCTTATCGGCAGGCTTTCCTTTACCCTAAAAACGAGATATGCAATACACCAAAAGCGAAATCCGAAAAATGATCGCAGCAGGAGAACTCGAAAGCGCTGCCCGGGCCGCCCTTTCCTATGCAGACTGCTGTCAGGAGGCCGAAGTATTGAACGGCCTCACCGTTGTGGCTGCAAATCTTGAGGCGCTCAAAAAAAATTGGGATTCCGGACAAATCACATACCAGGAATACTCCCGTGCGCATGCGCAGGTGACCCATGGACTCGCCGGTTGGCTCGACCGCCTGCCGCCGGTACCCGCGCCTATAACACACAAAAGGCGCCTGGTGGACGAGGGGAAATTCAAAACCCAGGTATTTTATTTTCTCTGCCTTTCCAAATTCCTCGTCATTGGGTACCTCACCTTCCATTGGAGCTTAGGGGGGTTCAGCAAAGAGCAGTTTTTTTCCACCCTCGCCATATTGGGGCCCACTTTCGGGGCATATATCTCTGTCATGCTGGCCGACTATCTCCGTTCGCAAAAGGAAGCGCCCAGGCCCGAGCGCAGGATGGTCCTCGCCCCGGTATTAAAGCTCGCTTACTGGCTTTTTCCCGCTTATATCCTCTCCATTATTTTTGTGATCAAGCTCAAAATTGTCGGAGACCTGAATCTCGGAGAGATGAATTCAGCCTTGGCCATGGTAGAAACCTTGTTAGGCGGTTATGTAGGGCAGATCGTATTCGCCTTCTTCAATAAAGAATAGCCTTCCCGCTTTAGGACGCCATTGCTTGATAAACAGTATTTCGTGCCCCGGCAATCATAATGCGAGCAAGCGCCAAAAGACGTTTGATCGTTATTTCGTCCTTATAGCCCTTATCCTGAAAGTGCGTGCCCTTGAAGTACAGAAGCGATGCCCTGCCCCCGGCACGGGCCTCATCGTCCTGACATTTATCCTGCTATCAGCCTCCGTTCATTGCCGGTTTGGTGTTGGAAAGGCGGATCAATCCAAAAATACCCGAAAAGACTTTCCGAGCCGGAAACCGCGATAAGCCCGGCGTGCGCAATTCTCCATAAACCGGAGCGTATTCTCCGATTCTTCCATTAAAAATTTGCCCTCTGAGCCAAGAATCACCACCGTGGTATTGAGGAAGATTATTTTCCCTCCAACTTTCCAGCTTTCGCCGCAAGCATCGTCGTCAGGTAAAAAATCGTCCCGCTCTGCCTCCCTGGCTTTTTCGAGCCAATCTGAATCCTCCACACACGATTGAATAAAATCATGGATATTTTTATGCCATCCTTCACTGATTTTGCCATAATAATCTTTATAAACCTGGCAGACAAAAGCTGACAATTCCTCCCGAACAATATCGGGTTTAAGCGAAAAATGAATACTGCCGTCTGCCTCAACGATATCGTAGGTGTCCGCAGGGTAATACTTTTTAATTTTTTTGAGTAACGCATCGGTAGGGATGTCGTCCAGCATGTCGGTGTTAGCTTGTGCTATAAAGCCGATGTATAAATAGGTACCCATGGTTCAGTATATTTTAGTTGTTAAAAGGCTGAATAATGCCAAAATGGCGCCGAATTTCCCCCAAACCCCGTCAAATTTGTTGACCGCAACGCAGTGGTATCGCGCATAAATTTGTCAAATCAAAAATACGGTAACAAAATTAAATAAACAACAAAAAGTATTAAAAATATAAAAAAATTTAAAACAAAAAATACACATAACTGAAAGCCGATTTTACGTAGCCGCAGAAGCTATAAAAATCCTGCATAGCCATTCCCCCAACCATGCCCGGCAACACCACCCACGGGATGAAAACTGCGGCAATATCCGCACCGGCGTTATTTCCCGAAAATGTCGGGGTAATCCGGCATGGGCAATGCACCGCCACGCGGCGGCGTGCGAAAACAACCTGCCGGGGGTTTCGCCGGGCACCGTAGTTTGGAGTTGTGTAAAAAGCTTTTTACGGCGCTTCGCGCCGAATTATGTTTTGAGAGACAGGTCATTTTAACGATTTCGCTTCGCGAAATCGTGAAAACGACGTGTCTCTCAGAAGAATATTCTGCCGCCGCAGGCGGCAAAAGACTTTTTACGCAACCCCTACAGATCTTTTAATTGGGCAGAAAAACCACGAAATGTAAATTTTCAAATCATTGATTATAAATATTTTGCGCTTATAATATCCGCCAAAAACCCCTTTTATCCGGGGGTACAGCCCCTGTTTTTCCGGTATTGACCCTGTGCGCATACGTGCCCTATCTTTGCCGCATGGAAAATAAAAAACCTAAACCTCACGACCACTTTCTCAAGTTCCTGCTCGACGATACCCGCAAGGCGAAGGACTTCCTCCGCCGTATGCTCCCAAAACGCCTTGTCCGAAGGCTCGACCTGGAATCCCTCACACCGGAGAATATCTCCTTCGTGAGCCCCGCCCTCACAAACTCTTTGTCCGATGCCCTCTTTTCTGTGCGCTTAAAAGAAGGTGATGAACAGCAGACCGTCCTGGTCAGCATCCTGCTGGAGCACAAAAGCCAGCCCGACAAATGGACCCCCGTACAGTTGCTCGCCTACCTCGCCGAAGGGTACCGCCGGCAGGTACGAAACCTGCGCAAAAAAAATATTGACGGTACCAAACCACCACAAATCCTCCGGCCCATTATCCCCTTCCTCTTTTATCAGGGCGGAAAAAAATGGGATTTCCCCGGTATGCACGGGCTCTTCGAAGACGCACACGCCCCGTTACTGCAACATATCCCCGCCTTCGAAACCATCTTCACCAGCCTCTACGACATGAAGGACGAGCATATCGCCAGGATCGGCCAGATCTGGCTGAGGGCAACGCTCCTCACCCAGAAATACAGCCACAAACCAAAGGAATTGTTAAAAAGGGTGGCACCCATCATGCGCTCCATCGAAGCCGCAACGGACGGGAACTTTTTTATGGCTTTTACCATTTATTTTACAAGGAGCCTGAAAATCAAAATAAGCGATTACCAAAAACTGGTTGATGCGCTGCCAAAAGATTCAAATCCACAAGCTATGGTCACCTTATACGATCAACTCATCGCTAAAGGACGGGAAGAAGGTCTTGAAAAAGGCCGCGAGGAAGGACTTGAACAAGGACTCGAAAAAGGTCTTGAAAAAGGACTTGAACAAGGTCTTGAAAAAGGACTTGAACAAGGTCTTGAAAAGGGTATAGAACAAGGTCTTGAAAAGGGTATAGAACAAGGGCTCGAAAAAGGCAGTGAGCTTGCTAAAAGGGAAGCTGTTCTTTCCGGGATGCGCCACAGTGTCCCTATACAAGTAATCTGTGTGATGACGGGCTATAGCGAAGAAAAAG
>JBMOJO010000230.1:0-5859 GCA_049315745.1 Saprospiraceae bacterium
TCTCCAGCGCGGCCTCCGCATTCCCCGCACAGCGGATCTCCGCCGTCTGTGTGATTTTCACCGATAGGGGAAGGATATTTTCCGTGATCTCTACCGTGGCATTTCCCTTGCAGCCCCTGGCATCGGTAACTGCGACAACATAATTTCCGGCTGGAAGTCCCTGAAGGCGAAGTTCCTTGCTTCCATTTTGCCACTCGATCGCATAAGGCGGCGTACCGCCGGCGATTGTCGCCGTTGCGACACCATCCTTTCCATTTGTGCTGGCCGGTTTTTCCGCCGCCGCGGTGACCGAAAGCACGGGAGGAGATTCCAGCACAAAAGTGCCGGTAGCTTTTTTATTTTCGCTATCCGTGAGCGTAACCATATACGTTCCCGCCGGCAAATTTGCCGCAGAGGGGCCATTCACGCCGGGGACGTTCCAGGAAAACGTATATGGGCCAACCCCTCCGCTGGCTTCGAGGCTGAGGGCGCCATCTTTGGCAGCATTGCAGGAGACCTCTTTTTTGGATGCCAGTGCAAGGATCAAGTCGGCAGGTTTGCGCGAGATTTCCACTTTAGCCTGGGCTTTACAGCCCCTTGTATCCGTAGCATCTACATAGTGGGTGCCCTGGGAGAGCCGCGTTGCCTGCGTACCGGATTCTCCATTGTCCCAGCGGATCGTATAAGGGGGCGTACCGCCGGCGACCCTGACCTCGGCCCTGCCGTCCAGGGCATTTTCTTTACTTTGGGGGCTGAGCATAACCGCCTCTGCCCTTACGCTTTGATCCGGAAGCTCTACTTTGGCGGTCTTGCGCTTTCCTTTACTGTCTGTTGCCGTAACTTCGTACGTACCCGGGCCGACCCCTTTCAGCAAGGCCGTCGTCTGGCCGTTTTGCCATGCGAAAGTGAACGGCGGGTTTCCGCCTGAAATTTTGGCTTCGAGCACTGCAACCGGCTGAGAATTATTGCAATCGGGATTTTCCTGAACAAGGATATTGAGGTTCCAGGCAGAAGCTTTTTCGATCACGTACACCCCCTTATCGGCTGTACCTATCCATACTGCCCCATCGAGATCTACGGTGATATGATTCGGAAACTGGCTCGTGTAGTAATCTGCGGGGCCAAAAGTCTTGAGGTCATCTTGTTCCGGGGTAAACACTGCGATACGTTCGGAGGCGATCCAAATTCTGCCATCCGGGCCGGCGGCGAGTGCCAGCGCCTCACCTTCGGTTGCGCCCTGGGGGATATCGGCGGGGACCCATTTGTTATCGGCGCCGACCTTCCAGAGGAGGCCGTCGGCCAGGACCCAAATATCCCCGCCCTGTTGGACAATACTTTGAATGCTGAAGAGTTTTTGTTCGACAGACCAGCGGCCATCGGCACCATAGAGTACCCCGCCATCGGTGCCGATCCAGATTTGTCCGCGGGCATCGAGAAACAGGCAATTGACGGTGTTGCTGGCGAGTTTTGTGGTAGAGGTATTCAGTCTGGAGATCAGCTGCAGGGCCGGTTTGGTTTTCAGGGAGTAGGCCCCGGACGCTGAGGTGCCGATCCAGAGGATATCTTTTCGTGCATCATACGTCGCTGCCGTAATGACATTGGTCGCATCGAGGACGCCACCGAGTTGTTTTTGCAGGCTTTCCTGATTCCATCTCAAAGCTGCATTTCCGCCGGAGAAGCTGTACAGTTCCGCTTCGCTGCCGGGAATGGTGACGGGGGTGCCCATATCGTTTGCTTTGACCTCGAAAAGTCCCTTATCCGTACTTATCCATTTCGTATTGTTGGCATCCACCGCGATATGGATGACCCTGCTGCGAAAATCCACTGCCCTCGCCCGGCTGACTTGCAGCTCGTCCTGAGCGATCAAATCGTGGGGAATAAAAACACAACAGAGCAGAAAGCCGATGAATCCGGAGCGCATAGAAATTTTCTTCATAGTACAAGGTATGAACAGGTTGTTCGTTTTTCGGCCTGTGCCCCGGCGTTTGTCCATAAGCCCTTGACCGGGGATGGCTTAAAAGGCGTTCTATTCGGCGCTTCACGCCAAATTATCTTTTTAGGGGTTGTGTAAAAAGTGTTTTGCCGCCTGCGGCGGCAGAATATTCTTTTGAGCGACGCCTCATTTTCGCGATTTCGCTTCGCGAAATCGCGAAAATGAGGCGTCGCTCAAAATATTATTTGGCGCGAAGCGCCGTAAAAAGGTTTTTGCCGCCTGCGGCGGCAGAATATTCTTTTGAAACCGACGTGTTTTTCATGATTTTGCTTCGCAAAATCATGAAAAACACGTCGGTTTCAAACTTAAATTTGGCGCAAAGCGCCATAAAAGACTTTTTACACAACCTCTATAAAGAGAATATTCTGTTGAATCAAGAGGACTTTTTCTCTTGTTTCAACTGGACGGCATCAATCCCTTTGTCTTTAATCATTTGGTTGAGTGCCGGCAGGTCTTTGGCGATGACCTCGCGGAATTTCTGGAGTTCGGCGTCAATTTTTCCGGTGAGTTCTTCCTTCACCTGTATAGCCTGGCGGGTCGGACCGTAGTTGCCCTGGCTGACCCCGGAAGCTACGCCGGCGAGTTTGTTATTGAGTTTAATCGGGAAATTGAGGGGATCCTGTCCGCTGCGGTTTTTGGTTTGGTAGAGTTCATTTTCGATGACACCGATTTTTTTGTCTATATCGTTCACCTTATCCAGTAACGGTTTCATTTCGGGATTATTTTGCCAGAACGAGCGGAAGTGGTTCATCTGCTGGCGCATGCTTCGGATATCCATAATCGTCTGATGGGTTTCGTTGATTTTTTCATGGACGTCCCGGACGAAGCTGAATTGGCTGCGCATTTGTTCCGGTGAGGCATCGGAGCGGGGATCGGCGAGGATTTCGAAAGGTTGTTCCCAGGAGCGGGCACCGACGCTCAGGCGCACTTTATACGTCCCCGGTACTGCCCTTGGGCCGGCCAGGCTTGCTGCCCAGAGGATCATCCCATCGAAGTTTTTGGCATCGGGATAGCGCATATTCCAGACGAAGAGGTTGCCACCGGTTTTGAGCTCGGGCAATTTGCTGTTATTTTCCTTTGATTTACTGGAGAAGCTGCGGATGAGGGTCCCATCGCTTTCGAGGAAGTCCATTTTGACCTCGAGCGAGTCAGCGGGTTTTTCTTTCAGGTAAAAATGGACCATGACCCCTCCGGGGTGGTTCTGCCCTTCTGTTTTGGACGGCCTGCCGAAGCCATAGCCTGCCCCCATTCGATAACTTGGCATTGGCTTGTAGAGGTGCATTCCGGCTTTCGCGATCTCCTCGCTGACTTGGTGCAGGACGGTGAGGTCGTCAATCAGCCAGAAGCTGCGGCCCTGGGTAGCGGCGATCAGGTTATCGTTTTTGATTGCCAGGTCGGTAATGGGCACAATCGGGAGGTTGAGTTGAAAAGTCTGCCAGGAGGCGCCATCGTCGAAGGAGAGGTACATGCCTTTTTCTGTGCCGGCATAGAGCAGGCCTTTTCGTTTAGGATCTGCCCTCAATACGCGGGTGAAGGCGCCCTCGGGGATGCCATTGGAAATGGCTGTCCAGGTCTTTCCATAATCGGTAGTATGGAACAGGTAGGGCTTGTAATCGCCGAGCTTATAGCGCGTGCCGGCCACATACGCGCCACCCTTGACGAAGGGGTCCGGGTCAATGGAATTGAACATGACCCAGTCAGGTATCCCTGCGGGGGTCACGTTTGCCCAGGTCTTGCCGCCGTCCCGGCTCAGGTGCAGGAGGCCGTCGTCGGAGCCTGTCCAGATCAAATCTTTTTCGTAGGGCGATTCGCAGGCGGCAAATATCGTGCAATAGTATTCTACCGAAGTATTATCCTTGGTAATCGGGCCACCGGAAGGACCGAGTTTGGCGGAGTCGTTCCGGGTAAGGTCGGGGCTGATGAGCTCCCAGGACTGCCCCCCGTCGAAGGTTGCATGGAGGTGGTTGGAAGCGGCATACAGCTTTTTGGGGTCGTGCGGGGAGAAGAAGATCGGAAAATTCCACTGGAAGCGGTATTTCATCCCTTCGGCTCCGTAGCCCATGGGGTTGTCGGGCCAGACATTGATGTTCTGACTTTGGTTGGTAGCATGGTTGATGCGTTCCAGATAACCGCCATAGCTGCCCCCATAGACGATATCGTTGTTGGTGGGGTCCACCGCGAGATGGGCGCTTTCGCCGCCTGCCGTTTCTTCCCAATCCCTTTCGCCGATCGAGCCCCCATCGGTCCGGTGGGCGATGCGGAGGGTAGAATTGTCCTGCTGCGCCCCGTAAATCCGGTAGGGAAAATGATTGTCAGTGACGACGCGGTAGAACTGTGCCGTAGGCTGGTTGTGGTATGTGGACCAGTTTTCGCCGCCGTCGAAAGACACCTGTGCGCCGCCGTCGTCGCCGATAACCATGCGTTGGTTGTCTTCCGGTGCGATCCAGAGGTCGTGGTGGTCGCCGTGGGGGGCATTGGAACTGGCGAAGGTGCGCCCGCCGTCAGTAGATTTATGATAACTCACATTAAGGACATAGACCGCATTTTCGTCTTTTGTATCGGCATAGATCCGCGTATAGTACCAGGCACGCTGGCGCAGCGAGCGGTCGTCATTGGTTTTTCGCCACGTTTTGCCGCTGTCGTCCGAACGGAACACGCCGCCTTCATTGGCTTCTATGATTGCCCACACGCGGTCCGGGTTGACCGGGGATACGGAGAGGCCGATGATGCCGAGGGGGCCTTTGGGCAGCCCGCTATTGCCGGTGATTTTCGTCCAGTTATCGCCGCCGTCGGTACTTTTCCAGATATCGGAACCCTCCCCGCCGCTCTCCAGGCTGTACGGTGTGCGCCGGATCCGCCAGGTGGACGCATAAAGAATCCTGGGATTGCCCGGCTCGAAGCAAAGGTCAACGGCCCCGGCGTCGGCATTGGCGAACAAGATGCGTTCCCAGGATTTGCCGCCGTCTTTTGAGCGATAGACCCCGCGTTCTTCTGAGGGTTTGAACAGGTCGCCGAGCACGGCCGCATAGACCAGGTCGGGGTTATTGGGATGAATACGGATGCGCGGGATATGGCGGGAATTTTCCATTCCGACCGCTTTCCAGGATTTGCCCGCATCGGTGGTTTTCCACATTCCATGGCCGTAGGAGACGTTCCCGCGAACGGTTTTCTCCCCGCCCCCGACGTAGATGACGTTATGGTCGGATTCTGCCACGGCTACCGCGCCAATCGAGCCGCCGAAATAGCCGTCCGAAATATTTTCCCAGGTCTGCCCACCATCTTTTGTGCGCCATACCCCTCCACCTGTCGAACCGAAGTAAAACAGGTTGGGTTTCCCCGGTACGCCGGTCACCGCCGCGGAGCGCCCCCCGCGGAATGGGCCGATAGAACGCCATTGCACAGAATTATAGAGTTCTTCGGCGAAATTGATTTTCTTTTCCATCGCCACAGGCTCCGCAGCATTAGCCCGCGTGCCTTTTTTCTGCGCGTATAAGGGCGCTGCAGGGACCATTGAGCTAATAAGGGCAAGGAGCGCCATGTGCCGCATCATGGTCTGAATCATCTTCATGTTGTTCATCCGTTTTGGAATTTTAGGAAATGATGGATTGCTTGCGCCGGGATCGCCATGGCCTGAAATTTTCCGCCAAGCCGAAAGGCAGCAACATGTCTATTCTCTACAGGTGCGAAAAATACATAAAATGTAGAATTTTAAACGCAATACCGATACCCGGGAGAATTTTTGAAGTTTTTTGTATCTATCTAACAGTAGTGTCCGCGGCTTCGCCGCGAAAGTTTTTTTGCTGAGGTTGTGCAAAAAGGTCCTTTGCCGCCTGCGGCGGCAGAAGATTCTTTTTAGAGACACGTCATTTTCACGATTTCGCTTCGCG
>JBMOJO010000231.1:0-5837 GCA_049315745.1 Saprospiraceae bacterium
TCTCAAAACATAATTCGGCGCGAAGCGCCGTAAAAAACCTTTTTACACAACCCCAGATTCGGAGTTGTGTAAAATGGTTTTGCCGCCTGCGGCGGCAGAATATTCTTTCGAAACCGACGTGTTTTTCATGATTTTGCTTCGCAAAATCATGAAAAACACGTCGGTTTCAAATTTAAATTTGGCGTGAAGCGCCATGAAAAGACTTTTTGCGCAACCCAAAGCCTTAAGAGCCGGCCTCTTCCTTACACATGTTTTCTACATCGTCGTTGGTGCCAAAAACCACGAGGATATCCCCGGCCTCAAACCGGGTATCCGGTTTTACGACACCTTCGGCAGCGCGGATAATTCTGTTGATACCCAGCAGATTGCGCTTCATCCGCTGGCGGATCAGGGTCACGATATTCAAATTATACCGATTGCGGAGGTCCACCTCTGCAACTGTTTTGCCGATAAAGGATTCAGGCAGGTTGAGCTCGACAACGGAGTGGTTGGGATCCAGGTCAAAAGTTTCTATGGCCGTACGCAGGTTGAGTTTTTTGGCCAACCGCTCGGCAGCGTCCTGTTCAGGATGCAGGATTTCGGTAATCCCCATCGCCTCCAATACAGTATCATGGGTAGCCGAAATCGAACGGCTGATGACGCGGTTCATCCCCAGTGTTTTCAGGTTTGCCGTAGTCAGGATAGAGGCCCCCTCATTTTCTCCAATACTCACAATTGCGATATCCGCATCGCGAAGCGGAAGACTGCGTAAGGCAGGCAGGCTGGTAGCATCCAGACAGATGGCGTGCACGACCTGGTCTTTGATCAGATCTACCTTCTCCTGGCTTTTATCTACGGCTATTATCTCGTGCCCCATTTCAGTGAGGAGAAGGACAAGGGAAGCGCCAAAATTGCCAATTCCAAATACGAGTATTTTCATGTCGTTCGTTTTTGAATCAAAAATCGCCGGGCCGCTAACGCCACACCGAGCCGCTTTAGTTCAGCAGCACCGATTCCTCCGGGTACCGGTATAGGAGGTGCCCCGATTGGCGCAGCATACCCACTAAAAGGTTAATTGAACCTACTCTTCCAATAAACATGAGCACGATAAGCACCCATCTGCCCGACTCGCCGAATTTTGCCGTGACCCCAAGGCTCAATCCTACCGTGCTGTATGCAGAAACTGCCTCAAAGGCTATAGCCGTGAAACCCAAATTTACATCGGTAAGGGAAAGGAACATGATCCCGAGCCCGATAATCAGCAAAGAAAGCACAATGATCGCAAAGGCACGGTGAACGGAATGCCAGGGTACCTCACGAGTGCCCAGTTCAATCCGGTTTTTCGACCTCCCCACACTAAAGATATTTAGGATTGCAATAGCGAAGGTACTTGTTTTGATACCGCCTCCTGTAGAAGCCGGAGATGCCCCCACCCACATCAGGAAAATCGTCAACAATACGGTTGGCAGTGCAAGATCGGTCATATTCACTGTATTGAACCCTGCTGTTCGCGGCGTGACACTACCGAAAAAAGCCACCGAGATTTTCCCCCACATACTTTTGTGCTCTCGAAGGGTATTCCCGTATTCCATAAAAAAGAAGGCTACCGTTCCCAGGACCAGTAGCACGAGTGTAGTGTATAAAACTATTTTGGTGTTGAGGGTAACCAGCCTGGCGGTGGTATGGTATTTTTTTGATCCGAGAATATATCGCCGGAATAAATTGCCGATCTTTTCCGGAAAATAGCCGAAAATATTAAAGATGATATTAAAACCCAATCCGCCAAAAATAATGAGCCAGGCAATCGTCCAGTGAAGGTTATAGGCAAAACGGTAGTTGCCTTCGTAAAGGCCATTGGTCAGGGTAGAAAATCCGGCATTGCAAAAAGCTGAAACTGAATGAAAAAGCGAAAAAAATGCCCTTTCCTCCAAAACCATTTTATGATCCTCCGGTAAGGAGAAAAAAATGAGCAGGGCCCCAAGCAGTTCAATCCCTAGCGTAAATCCGACAATCTTGATCGCCAATTCGACCAAACCGCCCAGACGATCTGAACTGAGAAAATCTTTTACATGCAGGTGTTCCTGGAACGACGCCCCTCCGGTAAAAAAATAAGCAAAAAAAGTGGTCAGTGTCAAAACGCCTAAGCCACCTAACTGAATCAGTACCAGGAGGATGACTTGTCCCATCCGGGTCAATTCATGCCCTACATCCAATACGGAAAGTCCAGTCACGCATACTGCGCTGGTAGCTGTAAACACCGCATCGGTAAAAGAAATTCCCGAAACGGTAGCATTGGGAAGTTTCAGTAAAAAAGCGCCCGTCAGGATAAGCAGCAAAAAACTACCTGCAAAAACTATTGCCGGAGAAAGGGCTTTGATATAAAGCCTACGGACAAACACGGCAAGTTCGAAAAATGCCAGCAACACTACATTCGCGGTAAACAGTCCTTCATGCCGCACCACGGAGTTCAAAAAGGTCTCCTTTTGACCGATCCAGTCGAAGGAGATAATCATCAGGGTTACAAAAGGCAGGGAAAGTCGCACCAGGCTCAGCAGGGTGCTGCGCACTTTAGAGGCAAAAAGGTGGTACACCTCGAAAGTGCTGAAAATCGCGGTGATAAAAAAATATCCCCGGAGCAGTAGGCGCTGTTGCTCCTGGGTTTGGTCGAAACCGAAGTCATAAAGGAGCAAAAAGGCAGCAAATAGCGTCATAAACGTATAAAAATGCCGCATAAACTCAGGGTTTCAGCAGGCAGGGGACCTCTCCTTCCGGAATGACCCTGCCTCGGATGCGCTGAATGATCAAAAGAAACTTCTCGCGGTTCAGTTGCGCCCGCTGGATCAGCTCTGCCAGCTCAGTTTGCGGGACAGTGGCCGCATCTCTTGAAAATACGGAGATGTAACTATTGGAAAGCCGAAGCAGCTCCTCGCGGTCTTTTCTAAGGGATTCCAAAACCAGTGAAGGGACTGTCATGGAGTCCGATTGTGCCTTTATATATTGCTCTACCCGCAGGACTACCTCATCGTGGCACTCCAATTGGTTGTAATAATCGGAAGAAAGTTGTCGGAAGCGGCGAAGGTTTTGCTCGTAGGTCGCATTTTCAATCGAGGCAATTTTTTCCCCAACCAGCCGGCCACAAGCCTGGCAAAGCGGATATGTCCGGGATACCCGGTTGCGCAGCCATTCCTTCTTTTCCTCTACCCCCAACGTCTCCGAAGGTTGAAATTCAAGGTCGAATAAGGCGGATTCCAGGTCTTCCAGCTTGCGCGTAGCTAGTGTAAACGCCTCGAGTCCTTCAATTTCTTTAGGCAACTTGCCTTGAATTTCCGTCTGCTTTACCCGGTCGCGGAAAAAATCGAGCAAGGTAATCTCCTCGTACAATTTACGGGCGTCCGCTTTGTCCTGAACGAACGACCCCGGGTTCTGAATCAAATAATTGGTGATGCTCCGGGCCTTTGTGAGTAAATCCCCGGAAAACCAGAGGTTGACATCGTTCATCACATTAGAATAGAGCCGGACGTATTTGTCGCGCGTAACCGCTTCCTGCCTGGCCAACGAAGCTACTTCCTGATTTTTGAGCTTCCAGATCGCGTGGTACAAGTCAATAGCCCTGGAGTAGGCCAGCCAGTCGGCATATCGGGTATTGAGGCTGTTTTGAAAAGCATCAATCTGGCGGCGTAGCTCGACGGCTTGCTTGATGGCATCCAGGAAAGCCCTTTCTGCTTCGCGCTTTTCCGGGTTCTGAATTTTTCTGAAATCCTTGGCTTTCCGGTCAATATAGGATTGGTTATACACCAGCTCGGAGTGGTCGGTGTTATACTCTGCTTTGGTATTGACGACGAGGAAATACGGATAGGCAGTATTGGTGACCAGCCTGCGCAGGTCGTCCACTTGTTTAGGCTGGGCATTGACAAAATACCGGGATTTGGGCGGCGCGTCAATATCCCAGTGCATGCGATAGAGCGTGGCCGACACCACCCTTTCCTGATAAAGACCGCTCAGCTCCTTGGAGATAAGCTTGATATAAAACTCGCTGACCATTTTCTGTGGGTCTTCCACCTGCTCCAGGGAGCGCAGGCCCTTATCAATTTGTGGGATAATCTGCTCAGTCAGGGCGAGAAATGGGCCTGCAAGGGAAGTTTTGAGCAAACTGGTAGCGGTTTTGCCCAGCTCTACAGAAATCTCGGAGGTTTTTTTCCAGAATTCTGTTCCTGCATTCGTCTTAATCGCCTCAAATTTGGCTTTTGCCACAATATCCCCGTTTTTGAGGATCTCGTCGGGAATGTTTTCCAAAAAACGCCCTCCGTATTCCATCACCCTGGAGCTGGTGTTAGGATTACGCATATCATTGATCATCAATGGTATTGTGAGCGTATTATTTTCCTGGACCGGGTCTTTGATCGAAATGGCCAGGTACATATACTGCGGATAATCGCCTCTGCGGAGGCCTACCTCCTTTTTCTCCCTGGGCGGCAGCCCTTCTCCTTCGAATACCGCCTGCATCGCCTGGCCGTTGAGGAGGTACAGATATGCGTTGTTCAGGTTAAAATCAGAAGATGGCAATTGAGGGTTTATCCAGGTCTCCACCGGGGTCGCCGAAATAGAATACTGCCCCCTAAGGCCGGGCATTGCAATCAGGACGAGTGCCAGGACGGTAAGGGGGTTCCATTTTAAAGAAGTAGCCTTAAGCAAACGAAGTGCGGAAACGGAGGAAGAATTCATAAAGGAAATGCGGTTTTTTCTGAATTTTGAGATAAATTGAAAAACTTATCCAATACAACGTATGAATGAAAAAAAGAACCCGAACAACCCGGTAATTGTTGTGCTCGACGGACACACGCTGAATCCCGGGGACCTTTCCTGGCAAGGCCTCGAAGCGCTCGGCAGCTTTTCGGTTTATCCCCGGAGCCTGCCGCACGAAATAATCGAACGCGCAAGTGCCGCAGATATTTTATTGGTGAACAAAGTTGTGCTGAACCGGGAAATCCTCCTGCAGCTTCCCCGCCTGAAATGTGTATGCGTGACGGCTACGGGATTCAATAATATTGATTTGGAGGCAGCTGATGCACAGGGGATTATCGTGTGCAATGCAACGGGTTACGGCTCCCCCTCAGTTGCCCAGCACGTCTTCGCCCTCTTGCTGGAATGCACGAACCAAGTCGCTCGGCACCATCAAAGTGTCCGGTCTGGCGGATGGTCTGAACAGCCGGACTTCTGCCATCCTGTAAGTCCCCTGACCGAGCTGCGGGGCAAAACCATGGGTATTTTCGGACTTGGCCGGATTGGCAGGGAGGTTGCGGGGATCGCCCTCGCTTTTGGTATGGAAGTTTGTGCTACGCACGGGCACCCACTGCCAGACGCCCCCAAAGAGATCGCTTTCACCCCCATCCGGGATTTATTCCGCCAGAGCGACGTAGTAAGCCTGCATGCACCACTCACTCCGGATACGCACGGGATCGTCAATGGAGCACTGCTGGGCGAAATGAAACAAAGTGCCATACTCATCAATACCGGCCGCGGGGAACTGATCGTCGAGGAAGACCTTGTTACTGCCTTGAAAGCAGGCAAGCCCGGCATGGCCGCGCTTGATGTCCTGGCGGTCGAGCCACCTCCACGCGCACACCCGCTCTTTTCGCTGCCCAACTGCATCGTTACCCCGCACATCGCATGGGCAACGTGCGAAGCCCGCGGCAGGCTATTGGATATTACGCTGGCCAATGTCCAGGCATTTCTCAACGGAGCACCGCAAAACCAGGTGAATAAGGGCGTTTAGCCGCCTTCTGCGGCAGAATATTTTTCTTTGAGGGGTTGTGTAAAAAGGTTCTTCTTGGCGCTTCGCGCCAAATAATATTTGGATG
>JBMOJO010000232.1:0-5781 GCA_049315745.1 Saprospiraceae bacterium
GGACACATCATTTTTGAAATTTCGCGAAGCGAAATTTCAAAAATGATGTGTCCCTCAAAATAATATTCTGCCGCCGAAGGCGGCAAAAGACTTTTTATAAAATTCCAAAATACAATTGGCGATAAGCCCCTTGAATTCCCTATTAACGGACGTAATCGGCCATCCTCATCAGGGCACCTGTAATTTTTACCCATAAATTGCCCCTTGCTCTTGCATTTACCACAAGAGGAATATAACTTTGCCGTACTTATGCAAGAAGTTGTCATCCATAACAGCCATCTGACGCCTTATGTGCGCCGTTTCCCTCGCCGACCTCGACGAGCCTGATATCTCATTCCACCCAAACGGGACAGCTCAATTCCCTGTCCTTCCTGAAACGGCTGAATTTCCTTTTTTCAATAATTATATGAACAGCTCTTCCGAGCCTTCACCTGAAATGTGAAACCAATGGAATTAATTGTCGAAGTAGCTTCGTCTGTACACAAAAAATATGCTGAAGAAATCTGCAAGATGATTGCAGAATCTGCCAAGGCCCGCGGCACGGGGATCGCCGAACGCAAGCCGGAGTATATCAAGGCAAAAATAGACAAAGGCCATGCCGTCATTGCGCTCCTGGGGGATCAACTTGCCGGGTTCTGCTATATCGAAACCTGGAGCCATGCCAGGTATGTAGCCAATTCCGGGCTGATCGTCAATCCAGACCTTCGCAAATTGGGGCTGGCGAAGAAAATAAAGGAAAAGGCATTCAACCTGGCGCGCGACCTCTACCCCTCTGCACGGGTTTTTGGGATTACGACCAGCCTGGCCGTCATGAAAATCAATTCTGCCCTTGGCTACCAGCCCGTAACGTTTTCTGAACTCACCCAGGACCCTGCGTTCTGGGATGGTTGCAAATCGTGCCCGAATTACGACATCCTGGAGCGCAACCAACGCCGGATGTGCCTTTGTACCGCTATGCTCGCCCCTTCCAAAGAGGAGAGCCTGGCAATGAAACGCGATCTTTCCCATTTAATCATAACTGAAAATGAGTAACCATAAAGTCGTCCTGGCCTTCAGTGGAGGCCTGGACACCTCGTTTTGCGTCCAGTATCTCACCAGAGAAAAAGGCCTTGAAGTACACGCGCTCACGATAAATACCGGCGGCTTTACCGGCGAAGACGGCAAAAAACTGGAAGAAAAGGCAATTGGCCTCGGCGCTAAGAGCTTCCAGATGGTGGACGCCGTCGAACAATACTACCAGGATTGCCTTCGCTTCCTGATTTACGGCAACGTCCTTCGCAACAATACCTATCCCCTCTCCGTGAGTGCCGAACGCATGTTCCAGGCACTGGAAACGGTCAAGTTCGCGCGTGCGATCGGCGCAAGCGCTGTAGCCCACGGATCTACCGGTGCAGGAAACGACCAGGTGCGCTTCGATATCGTTTTCCAGATTCTTGCCCCCGAACTGGAAATCATTACCCCCATTCGCGACCTGCGCCTTTCAAGACAAGAAGAAATCGCCTATCTCCAAAAAAATGGCATCCACTGGAATTGGGAAAAGGCAAAATATTCCATCAACCAGGGGCTTTGGGGTACCAGCGTCGGGGGAGCCGAAACCCTGACCTCCCATCTGCCCCTGCCGGAAGCGGCCTACCCTTCCCAACTGATGCAGGTAGAACCCATCACCGTTACCCTTGGATTTGAAAAGGGGGAACTCATCAAAATTGACGGCCATCTCTTCGCCCGTCCTACAGACGCCATCCGACGCCTCCAGGAATTGGCCGCCCCTTTTGCCATCGGACGCGACGTCCACGTCGGAGACACCATAATAGGCATCAAAGGCAGAGTCGGTTTCGAAGCAGCCGCCCCCCTCATCATCCTTAAAGCCCACCACCTCCTCGAAAAACACACCCTTTCCAAATGGCAGCAATACTGGAAAGAACAGCTCGCCAACTGGTACGGCATGCTGCTGCACGAGGGCCAGTTCCTCGAACCGGTCATGCGCAATATTGAAACCTTCCTGAAAGATTCCCAGGAGTCGGTAACGGGTACCGTCCATGTCAAACTGCTGCCCTACCGCTTCGAACTCCAGGGTATCGAATCCCCCTATGACCTCATGAACTCCAGTTTCGGGCAGTACGGGGAAATGAACAAAGCCTGGTCGGGGGAAGATGTCAAAGGTTTCACCAAAATCCTCGGCAACCAGAGCAAAATCTATCAGGCCGTTCACCAAAATGCACAGGAGCATGATTAAAGCGGGCATCATTGGAGGCGCCGGCTATACGGGAGGCGAAATGGCCCGTATCCTTCTCGGCCACCCCGAAGTGGAAATTGCCTTTGTGCATAGCGGTAGCCAGGGCGGAAAACCGCTCAGCCTTATTCATGAGGACCTTGCAGGGGAAACGGACCTGGCCTTCAGCCCGGACTTTCATTTTGATGTGGATGTGCTCTTCCTCTGCGTCGGCCATGGCCAGGCAAAGGCTTTTCTTGCAGAAAATCCCGTACCCGAACACGTCGCAGTGATTGATCTCAGCCAGGATTTCCGACTGGACCCCGATTTTGTCTATGGGCTGCCGGAACTCAACAAAGATGCCATCCGCCAAAGCCGGCGCATCGCCAATTGTGGCTGCTTTGCCACGGCTATCCAGCTCGCCTTGCTGCCCCTCGCCCACGCAGGGCTACTTCAAAGGGAAATCCATGTCCATGCCATCACAGGTTCGACCGGGGCAGGCCAGGGGTTTTCCCTTACCTCGCATTTTAGCTGGCGCAGCAACAATCTACAGATATATAAACCATTTGAACATCAGCACCTCTTCGAAATCCGCCGGAGCCTGACCCAGTTGCAACCCGGTTTTGAAGCCCGGCTGAATTTCATCCCGGTCAGAGGGGATTTTACCCGGGGGATCCTCGCTTCTCTTTATACCGATTGCCTACTGAATGAACGCGAATTATATGAACTTTATGAAAATTTTTATCAAAATGCCCCTTTCACCCACGTAGTAGGGCATAACCCCAACCTCAAACAGGTAGTGAATACCAATAAATGTATTCTCCACCTTGAAAAACACGGCGAAAAAGCCTTTATTGTCAGTGCTATTGACAATCTCGTCAAAGGCGCTTCGGGGCAGGCCGTCCAAAATATGAACCTTTTGTCCGGCCTGGATGAAAAAGCAGGCCTTCATCTAAAGCCCTCGGGATTCTGATATTTGTTGTATTTTTTGAGCAGGTCAGTTTCTTCGGCGTTTCGCGCCAAATTATGTTTTGAGGTTGTGTGAAGAGTCTTTTCATGGCGCTTCGCGCCTAATTATCTTTTAAAGACACATCATTTTTGAAATTTCGCGAAGCGGAATTTCAAAAATGATGTGTCTTTAAAAGAATATTCTGCCGCCGCAGGCGGCAGAATATTCTTCTGAGCGACACGTCATTTTCACGATTTCGCGAAGCGAAATCGTGAAAATGACGTGTCGCTCAAAATAAAATTCGGCGCGAAGCGCCGTAAAAAACCTTTTTACACAACCCCAGATTTTTTGTATAACTCCAAACAAGATCTTTCGCGGCGAAGCCGCAGATACCTTTATTTATAGCTAAAATTATTTGTCCGTGGAGCTATTTGATGTTTATCCTTTGTACGACCTCAAGCCGGTACGCGGCAAAGGGGCCTATGTCTATGACGAAAATGGGGACGCCTATCTGGATTTTTATGGGGGCCATGCAGTAATTTCTATAGGACATAGCCATCCGCACTACATCCGAAGGATTAGCGAACAGCTTTCACAATTGGCCTTTTACTCCAATTCCATCCATAATGATCTTCAGGTAGAGCTCGCCCACCTGCTCGGGGAATTGTCGGGTTGCGAAACTTACCGGCTGTTCCTGTGCAATTCAGGTGCAGAGGCCAATGAAAATGCGCTGAAAGTAGCTTCTTTTCGCACAGGGAACAAGCGGGTCATTGCTTTTGAAAAGGCATTCCACGGACGGACTTCTGCCGCCGTCAATATCACCGCCAGCCCATCTATCCAGGCACCACTCAACCACGGATTTCCTGTTGAGTTTCTGCCGCTCAATGATTCCGGGGCGCTGCGCCAAAGCCTGGAAAGCGGTGGAGTGGCTGCTGTAATCATAGAGGGAATTCAGGGTATCGGTGGGATTTATGTGCCATCCGCCGAGTTCCTGCGGGAGGCACGCACGCTTTGCGATGCCCATGGCGCCGTACTCATCCTCGATGAAATCCAGTCGGGGTACGGGCGCAGCGGGCAGTTTTTTGCCTTCCAATATTCCGGTATAGCACCCGACCTGATTACGATAGCCAAGGGAATGGGTAACGGTTTTCCAATAGCCGGCGTTTTAATTCATCCCAAATTCCAGGCTAAACATGGGATGTTGGGCACTACGTTTGGGGGAGCGCACCTCGCCTGTGCCGCAGGGCTGGCCGTTCTGGAAGTCATCCGCGATGAAAACCTGATCGAAAATGCCCGTAATATGGGGGATTGGCTGCTGCGCGAATTACGCGCCATGCCTGGTATCCGGGAGGTCAGGGGAAAAGGTCTGATGATTGGCTTGGAATTCGACTTTCCCACCGGGAATTTCCGTAAGCAACTCCTTTTTGAACACAAAGTATTCACCGGATCCGCCTCTAATCCAAACGTTGTGCGGCTCCTCCCTGCCCTGAACATTGGTTCTGCAGAAGTGGAATTATTTCTGGACAAATTTGCCCTTGCCCTTCAGCAAACAACCCAAACCGCAACGGTATGAAGCGATTTCTGTCTATCGAAGACGTCCCCGATATTCCGGCACTCCTCCATTCTGCCCTCGAATTGAAGAAAAATCCGTTTAGTTCCTCCGGTTTAGGCCGGAACAAAACCCTCGTGATGCTCTTCTTCAATCCCAGCCTCCGCACCCGCCTGAGCACGGAAAAGGCCGCACTCAACCTGGGTATGCAGGTGATCAGTATGAATGCCGACCAGGGTTGGAACCTCGAGTTTGAGGATGGTGCTATCATGAACGGAACGAGTGCCGAGCATGTCCGGGAGGCTGCTGCAGTCATCAGCCAGTACGCGGATGTTATCGCCGTCCGCTCATTTCCCTTGCTCAAAGACCGGGAAAAAGATTATGCCGACCAGGTCATCCACAGCTTTAGCCAATTTGCCTCCGTGCCCGTGATCAGCCTCGAATCTGCAATCCGGCACCCCCTTCAGTCGCTCGCAGACCTCATTACGATTGAAGAGCTCAAAACCCGGCCCCGCCCCAAGGTCGTGCTGAGCTGGGCCCCACACCCCCGCAACCTTCCACAGGCCGTACCCAACTCCTTTGCAGAATGGATGCTGCGTGCCGAGGTGGACTTTGTTATCACACACCCCCGGGGCTACGAGCTCTCCGAAAATTTTACCCGGAACGCGCATATCGAATACGACCAAAATAAGGCCTTCGGCAATGCCGATTTTATATATGCCAAAAATTGGTCTTCCTACAACCTCTACGGCCAAAACCTTTCTCAGGACGCCTCCTGGCGGATTACCCCAGAGAAAATGGCCCTCACCAGGGCGGGCAAGTTTATGCACTGCCTGCCCGTGCGCCGCAACGTGATCGTGGACGATGCCGTGCTCGACGGCCCGCAGTCGGTCGTCATCCAGCAAGCCGGGAACCGCACCTATTCGGCAATGGCGGTATTGAAATCCATCCTGGAAAATATCTGATCTGAGCGCTTTTTTTTCAAGGGTGAAATGATTTTCACGATTTCGCGCAGCGAAATCGGGGTTGTGTAAAAAGGTTTTTTACGGCGCTTCGCGCCGAATTATATTTTGA
>JBMOJO010000033.1:0-24694 GCA_049315745.1 Saprospiraceae bacterium
TCGCTTCGCGAAATCGTGAAAATGACGTGTCTCTCAGAAGAATATTCTGCCGCAGTAGGCGGCAAAAGACTTTTTACACAATCCCCTATTCAATTCCTATTCAATTCCTATTCAGCATTTTGTAAAAAGAGGACCCTTGAATAGCCTCCAGCTTCAGCTGGAGGAACAAAAATTACAGGCCCCACTCCGGCTTTAGCCGAACTTTAGTTGACTTGAGCTTACCCCCTCCTGGGCCGGTTGCCTGATATAGTCGCAGTGCTGCCACCGTCCATTGTCTAAAACCACATATATTGGGAGGCGGGTAAATTGTTTGGCCAACTTTTCGAGCAGTTCGGTGATGCTTTCTACATTGACATAGGTTGTATTGATGACAGTCTCTAATTTGAGGGTAACGGCATCAAGGACACATAGCACATTGATTCGGTTTCGACCTGCGGCAGCTTTCACGAATACCCTGGCGAAGCACCAAAGTATCGATGCAAATTCAAAATGCCGTAATCTCTACCTCAATGATGAAAGGGCAAATTCAGTGCTTAGTTTTTCACTTTCCATGCATCGCCGCATATTTACTCACGATCCGGGGGTCGCGGACGATTTCCACGGAAAACTTGTCTTTAGCATTGGAAGTAACAAACGGAAAGGGGTTAGTCGTGCTAAAGCCGAGGAAAAAATCCATTTTATCCCCAACAATTTTACTGCCCACATCCGCCGCGAAAAAGTAGCCGTCGTGTGTCCAGGGTGTTTTGCCGGCCTCGGCAATTTTTATCCCTGCTGCCGCGGGGATAAATACCACGGAGCCAAGCGGTATAACATTTGGATCAACTGCAACCGAGCGATAGGGAACGAGCTTATACCCCTTCGTCCCAAGCCCGAAGCCGCTGGAGATTTGCCAGAGTACCCTGCCGGTCTTGTCATAACCGGTGTAGTTTTTGTACCTCGGGCAGCTCCGGCAGTCGTTTACCAGCCGGGTAGAACGGGTTTTGAAGTTCAGCAAAGTGGTTTTCCCGTTTTTGTTGATCGCTACCGTGCCCTCGATGGCGGCTTTGCACCAATCGCAAAGCGACAATTTGAATCCCGTAGGTTGCTCATTGCCGTCCAAAAGATCTACCCCGCCCTCTTGATGTTTGAGCTGCGGAATGAAATAATAGGTGCCCGTTGCGCTTAATGTCGGGTTCTGATCCACTGGAAGGGAGGTGGCAAAAGATGGGTTTTCAGATGCCGGAGCCGGAAGCCCCCGGAAGCGTTCCAGTGCCCCGAAGAGCGCAAAAACCATAAAAAAGGAGAAAAATAACGGTCGGAAAGAAAAGGTTTGGCGCATAGCTGTTGGTTTTTAGTTGTCAAAATACTCCTTGCAAGGTAATATTTTCATAAATAAAAAAAAACTGTCGGCGACTTTTCCCGGAAATACCCCCTGACCTGTAAGCTGCTGCACGCTAAATTATTTTTTGACGGGCGTTGTACGAATAGTCTTTTTGCGGCGCTTCGCGCCAAATTCTATTTTTTTGAGACACCTCATTTTCGAAATTTCGCTTCGCGAAATTTCGAAAATGAGGTGTCTCAAAAGAGAACATTCTGCCGCCGAAGGCGGCAAAAGACTTTTTACAAAGCCCCCGTCAAGATGTTCTTTATCAGCGTAAATGAATGCCGGAAAAGCCCCGACGAAAAAAAACAACCTGAAAAATATTGTATTTTTTAAACAAAAAATTTATATAAAATATTTAAAATCAATTTTTTACAATAAAAAATAATCTTATTTTTTAAACAAACGGCAAAATTCGTCTTTGACTTGTCCACGTACAGGCTGCATCTTTACATCATGAAAGGGCAACAAGCGGTTGCTCGAAGAAACGGAAAAAGATCCGCTTCACATTCCGGGAAACACTATGAAACATTCCGGGAAACACTATGAAACATTCCGGGAAACACTATGAAACATTCCGGGAAACACTATGAAACAATTCCAAAAACCGATATCAAACTTCGACGAGGCCACTGCCCACCCGCGGGGCATGGTTATTGCGAAAAGGTTCCCAGCCGAAGCATGCCGAGGCTGGGAGCCCTTGCGCCCCTTAAAAAGAAAGTTAGCACCTCCTCCGGGAGGGTTTTATAAGAATTAGGTCGTCTTTTTTTCATGAGATTATGATTTGTTATTGCATGAGGCCCTCGCTGAGGGCTTTTTTTTTGTTATTGCCCCATCTGGGAGCCATTAGAAGTCCAGAAATGCCTGTGCGTAGGCATCCATATCGTTGATAGTGGCAGGGTCGGCAATTTGCCCATCGCCGTCCATAAGGTCTTTAATCCGCGAGATGGGCAGGATAGCTGGCATGACCAGCGTACCAACGTGCATCAGGACCCCGGTCAGGTGGTCAATGCCCCGGATATTTCCGGCCCTTCCGGTCGCAACGCCAATTATACAGGCTTTTTTTCCTTTAAAAGTTGGTTTGTAGGCCCGGACAGAGCAGGCGTCCAGGAACAATTTGAGGACGCCGGGAAAGCTGCCGTTATACTCGGGGATGACAAAGACAAATTTTTCCGCGGGCAGCATATATTCGTCCTGCAGCCGGGCCAGGGAAGGCGACTGCCCCCCTTCCTTGTACATAAAGGGGTGAATCCAGTCGTGGGGGATTTCCTCCAACAGCAACAGCCTGACCGCTCCCTCTTGCCTGGCGCGCAGTAATGCTGCGAATTTTTCTGCAAACTTCCCGCATGCGCTATTTTTCCGGTTAGTCCCGGAAATTACTGTAATCATAAGACCTCGTTTTATAAAGTTGTTGCGATGTTGCCGCCCCAACTTCCCTATTGTTGTGAAATGGGCTGTCCGTACAGGACAACGACATATTGTGGTACGTATAAAAACCAAAAAGGCAGAAAAGTTTGTCGAAACGGACGTATATTGAGCATAAAAACGAACTGACATGAAAGTCACTTACTGCGGCCATGCCTGCGTGCTGGTCGAAACGATGGGAAAAAAGCTGTTGTTTGACCCTTTCATTTCCCCCAACCCGCTCGTTGATGCTGCCGGGCACCCGTCACTTACGGCAGCGCATATTGAGGCGGACTACCTTTTTCTTTCCCATGGCCACCAGGACCACATCGCCGATGCCGAAGCTATCGCCAGACGAACGGGTGCGCCGATTATTTCCAATGCCGAAATTGTAGGCTGGTATGCGGAAAAAGGGTTAAAGGGCCATCCGATGAACCACGGGGGAAAGTGGCAGTTTGATTTTGGTACCGTCAAATTTGTCAATGCCATACATTCCAGCGCTCTGCCGGACGGGAGCAACGGCGGAAATCCCGGCGGCTTCGTAATCTGGAACGACGAAGGCTGTTTCTACTTCGCCGGCGACACCGCCCTCACCATGGACATGCAACTCATCCCGCTGACTTGTCCGCCACTGACTTTTGCCATCCTGCCGATTGGCGATAATTTTACCATGGGTTACGCGGAAGCCGCTATCGCTGCGGGTTTCGTCGGGTGTACAGAAGTGCTGGGCTGTCATTACGACACTTTCGGCTATATAAAAATTGACCATGCCGCAGCTCAAAATGCTTTTGCGGATAAAGGAAAAAAGCTAATTTTGTTGCCGATTGGTACAAGCCATACCTTTTGATATCCCCGTTAAACGCGCCAAAGACAATGGCAAGGCCGTAGCGGCAAGTTTTAAATATCCAATTTCCTAAACAAACGACCATGGGAAAAGTCATCGCAATCGCCAACCAAAAGGGTGGAGTCGGAAAGACGACTACTGCCATCAACCTGGCTGCAAGCCTCGCCATCCTCGAAAAGAGAGTACTCATCATTGATGCCGACCCCCAGGCAAACTCCTCTTCAGGGGTCGGGGTCCTGCCGCAGGATGTCGAAGTCTCCATCTATGATTGTATGGTCAATGGCGCGGATCCCGCAGAGGCTATTTTCGAAACCGATACCCCTAACCTCCACTTGCTCCCCTCGGATATCAACTTGGTAGGCGCAGAGGTCGAATTGGTCGCCCGCCCGAAACGGGAATATTTTATGCAGGCGCTGGTGGATAAAATCCGCGACTATTACGATTATATTTTTATTGACTGCCTGCCCTCTCTCGGCCTGGTGACGGTCAATGCCCTCACCGCAGCCGATTCGGTGCTCGTGCCCGTTCAGTGCGAGTTCTTTGCCCTTGAGGGACTGGCAAAACTGAACGATACCATTACCCTGGTAAAAAAGCAACTCAACCCCAAGCTTCAGATTGAAGGGATCGTACTGACGATGTACGATTCGCGCCTGCGATTGGCCAACGTCGTCATCAGCGAAGTGCGCGATATCTTTAAAGACCGGGTCTTCGATACCATCATTCACCGGAATGCCCGGATCGGCGAGGCGCCCAATATGCACATTCCGGTCGTACTGATGGATGCAACGAGCAAAGGAGCGGTGAATTATCTCAACCTCGCACAGGAGTTTCTGAAGCGCAATAACGATCCTGTAAAACCAAAAGCCCCTGAAAAGGTGAAGTGATGGCAAAAAAAGTAGATAAAAAAAACCTCGGCATGGGCATCCGCGCCCTGTTGACCAACATTGACGAAGAGGTGGCCCTTGACCAGGAAAAAGTGGTCAAAGAACTCGCCCACAGCGTGGCTATGATCCCCCTGGAAGAAATTGAGGTCAACCCCTTTCAGCCACGCAACGAGTTTGACCAGGAGGCCCTGGAAGAACTGGCGGACTCCCTCCGCGTGCATGGGCTCATCCAACCGATAACGGTACGCCGCCTCGCACCGAATGCCTACCAGCTCATCTCCGGCGAACGGCGCCTGCGCGCCTCCCGACTGGCAGGACTCAGCGAAGTGCCGGCCTATATCCGGATCGCAAACGACCAGGAAATGCTCGAAATGGCCCTGATCGAAAATATCCAGCGCGAAAACCTCAACCCGATCGAAATCTCTATTACCTACCAACGCTTAAAGGAAGAGTGCAAACTTACCGATGAACGCCTCGCAGAACGGGTAGGCAAAAAACGCAGCACGGTTACCAACCACCTTCGCCTCCTCAAGCTGCCGCCGGATATCCAGCAGTCCATTAAAGAAAAGAAGCTCAGCATGGGGCACGCCCGCGCCCTCGCCGGCGTAGAAGAATATGCCCTCCGGGACAGCCTCTTCCGCCAAACCCTGCGGGAAGAACTCTCGGTACGCGCCCTGGAAAACCTCATCTCCGCCTACCAGTCCCCGCGCCAGAAAAAAAGCGCGCCCCAGCTCCCCGATGATTTCGGAGAGGTGCAGCAGCAGTTCCGCAGTTTTTTCGGCACAAAAAAAGTAGCGCTCAAAATGCAAGGCGATGGACGGGGGCAAATCGTCATCCCCTTTGCCAATATCTCCGAATTAAACGAACTCATAGACCGCATCCAGGATTGATGCCAACGCTACCCATATCGCGCTTCCCAGGGTCTGCAAGGTCCTTCCTGGCAGGTGCATTGCTCGCCATCGCCATCGCCCCCCTCTGTGCCCAGCAGGCCGACACGGTTCCCAGTGCCCCGGCCCCTGTAGCCGATACCCTCGCCAGGGATTCATCCAACCGCAGGGAACCCGGGTTCTTTAACTTCCGCAAGACCTTCCCCAATCCCCGGACTGCCCTCAGGCTCTCCCTCGTACTGCCCGGCGCAGGCCAGTTGTACAATGGAAAATGGTGGAAAGTACCCGTTGTCTATGCCGGGATCGGGGCAATGGTCGTGGCAGTTGATTTTAACCAGGACCGCTACCGCAGACTCAAAACTGCCCTGGAATTACAACTCCAGAACAAACCGCACGAGTTTTCCGGGCGCATCAATACCCCCGATGCGCTGCGCTCCCTGCGCAACAACTACGACCGCCAGACCCAACTCTCCTATATCGGAACGGTCGTCGTTTATGCCGTTGTCGCCGTCGAAGCCTTCGTAGATGCACACCTCCAAAATTTTGATACCGACGAAAACCTGGGCTTCCACCTCAAACCCGTACTCGTCGTTCCGCCGGCGCAAGGTACTTACGCGGGAATAGGGCTGGCATGGGCATTTTAAAAAATCCCGCATCTAAACAGCCTGCCGCGAGGGAATCCTCATGCGTAGAAATTCCCCCTTTTTTATCCACAATCGCCTTTCACATTCCCGTATTGCTAAAACGGACGCTCAACAGGCGCAAAATGAACGCATGCTGCTCCATACCGGAGCACCCCGGTAAATTTCAAATAGCCCCAGCCCGCAACAGACAGCAGCGCTCAAAGGCGCAGTTTAGCAAAAAAATCCCGGATTAAAACGCCGCAAGGCTCCCCGAGGACCCCCTCGAGGACGCGGGTTTTTGGATGGAGCATCGCCTTTCCAAAACGCATAAAGCCGCGCTTATCATCCGCTGCGCCATAGACCAGACGCCCCAATTGTGCCCAGGAAAGCGCACCTGCACACATGGGACAGGGCTCTAAGGTCACATACAGGGTACAATCCGGCAGATACTTACTGCCCAGGTGATTGCAAGCCGCAGTCAGCGCAATCATCTCTGCATGGGCCGTAACGTCCAGAAGCCTTTCCGTATCGTTATGGCCACGCGCAACGATCCTGCCTTCACACACAATGACAGCACCTACCGGGATTTCCCCTGCCTGAGCAGCCTGCTGGGCCGCCTTGAGCGCTTCCCGCATGAAAAAATCATCATCTAACATCTGCCAAGCCTTTTTCCCGAAGATAGCATTTTCTTGGCAACAGATTTTTCTTTTCCCTCCCGATTTATTTACCTTTGCACATGGAAAATCAAAATACACATCACAGCAGCAAGTTCATAGCGGAAGCGCTAACCTTCGACGACGTACTCCTCGTACCCGCATTCTCACAGGTCCTTCCCAGGGAAGTGGACATCTCCTCCCAGCTCACCCGCAATATCCGCCTCAACGCGCCGGTCGTCTCGGCAGCGATGGACACCGTTACAGAGGCGAAGCTCGCGATCGCCATCGCCCGGCAAGGTGGGATTGGGATTATCCATAAAAATATGACCGTTCAGGAGCAGGCCGAACAGGTACGCAGCGTGAAACGCTCGGAAAGCGGCATGATCATTGACCCCGTCACCCTTTCCCCCGATGCAACAGTGGGCGATGCCCTCCAACTCATGGGCAAGTTCAAAATTGGTGGAATACCAATCGTA
Organism: Saprospiraceae bacterium; assembly: GCA_049315745.1. Taxonomy (GTDB): domain Bacteria; phylum Bacteroidota; class Bacteroidia; order Chitinophagales; family Saprospiraceae; genus JADJPL01. The sequence continues at coordinate 7,135 of JBMOJO010000033.1, forward strand.
GATGCCCGGGGCAAACTCGCAGGCATCCTCACCAACAGGGACCTCCGTTTCGAAACCCAGGTGCAGCGCCCTGTACACGAAATTATGACGCGCGAAAAACTCGTGACCGCCCCTGCAGGAACTACCCTGGAACAGGCAAGGGAAATCCTCCAGCGAAATAAAATCGAAAAACTCCCCGTTGTGGACGAAAACCACGCACTGGTCGGTCTAATCACCTACAGGGATATCCTGAATGTACAAAACTACCCTATAGCCTGTAAAGACGCCCTCGGCCGCCTGGTTGTAGGGGCCGCGGCCGGAGTGACCGCCGATCTCCTCGAACGCGTCGAGGCATTGACGCAGGTAGGTGTGGACGTAGTGGTCATTGATACGGCGCACGGCCATTCGATGGGGGTCATCGCAGCGGTGCGAAAAGTCAAAGCCCGTTTCCCCGACCTGGAAATAATCGGGGGAAATGTCGCTACGGCAGAAGGCGCAATGGCCCTGGTGGAAGCCGGCGCAGACGGCGTAAAAGTCGGCGTTGGGCCCGGTAGTATCTGTACGACCAGAGTGGTCGCCGGTGTGGGCGTGCCCCAGCTCAGTGCGATTACCTTCGCCGCACAAGGGATCCGCGGCACCGGGGTGCCTGTTATCGGCGACGGAGGTATCAGATATACGGGAGATATCGTAAAAGCAATCGCCGCAGGGGCCGGGTCGGTCATGGCCGGCAGCTTATTCGCCGGAGTCGAGGAAGCACCGGGAGAAACGATTATCTTCGAAGGGCGCAAATTCAAAGTGTATCGCGGCATGGGCTCTCTGGGGGCCATGCAGCAGGGGTCCAAAGACCGCTACTTCCAGGATGTGGAAGATGATATCCGCAAGCTCGTTCCGGAAGGGATTGAGGGAAGGGTGCCGTTCAAGGGAACGGTGGCAGAAGTCATGGTGCAATATATCGGCGGCCTGCGCGCCGGTATGGGATACTGCGGGGCCCCCGATATCAATACCCTGCAGGAAAAATCCCGGTTTGTACGGATCACCAATTCCGGCATCCGGGAAAGCCATCCGCACAATATCACCATCACCAAAGAATCCCCCAATTACAGCCGTTAATCGTTCAGCATAAAGGCCTGTTTGAACAAGCCCGACCTTTGACGAAATACAATCTGCAACAAGAATCGGTGTTCCGTAAGCTGGAGATCGTACCCCGCGCCCGCCTGGAGGCCTCCCTCAATAACTGCCCTCCTCGTAAGCCGTATCGGGTAGATACTTTCTAATAGCGGAACCGCTGAATCTTAAAACAAAGCAAATATGCCAAAGCCCTTAAATATCTCAGGGATCTGTCTCCTCCTGCTGCTGTGCGGATCCGCCACCGGGGCAATTGCACAGAAACGCAGCACGCAACGGCCAGAGCGCGTTGACCCCCGAAAAATAAGGTACGAAGACTTCGTTTATGTGCCCAATATCCGGTCGGTCCAGTTCTATGTCCAGGGGCTCACCCTGAGTTACCCCATGGCAGAAATGGGCGGAGAAGCGCGTTTCATCCTGGAATTCGATGACCTGGACGGCGATGTCAAAGATTATTTTTACCGGATCATCCATTGTGACCTCTCCTGGCAACCTTCCCAGGTGTCCGAAATGGAGTACCTCGACGGCTTTTCGGAAGATCGGATCAACGATTACCAATTCTCGTTTAAAACGGTGAAACCCTATACCCACTACACCCTTGCGTTGCCCAACAGCAGCATGAGCTGGAAACTCTCCGGAAACTATATCCTGGCCGTTTATACTGCCGGAATGCCCGAGCAGCCTGTATTGACCCGGAGGTTTGTGGTAGTACAGCCAAGGGTCAAAGTGCAGGCACAGTTCGTCCGGCCAAACATGGTAAGCAAGAGCAGAACACACCAGGAAATTGACTTTATCGTCAACCACGAAAAAATGCCCCTGCGCAACCCGCCACAGGAAATCCGCGCCGTTATTTTGCAAAACGGCCGGTGGGACGCCGCAATTGCTGCTGTCCCGCCGCTTTTTATCCGCAGCAACCAGCTCGTCTTCGATTATCAGGACAAGGTCGTTTTCCCCGCCGGCAGGGAATTCCGGCAGATTGATCTCCGCAGCTTCCGCTTCCGCTCCCCGACAATCGCCGCAATCGAAACGCTGCGCGACCGCATCGAAGTCACCGCGGCTACAGACCGCAGCAGGGCTTTGCAACCCTATATCGAGGTGAACGACATTAATGGCAAGTATGTGCCCGAAACCCAGGACCAAAATAACCCCCTGGCCGCAAATTACGCCGACGTACTTTTTTCCCTGCAATCCGATACGGCATTCTACGAGCATGAAGTCTATTTGCTGGGGGCCTTTAACGACTGGAAACCCCAAAGTGCCTATAAAATGGTCTTTAACCCGGGAATCAATAGCTATGTGGTGAAAGTCCCCTTAAAACAGGGATTTTATAATTATGCTTATGCACTCGTCCCCATCAACGGCAATGTCCCGGATTTTAGCCCAATCGAAGGCGACTGGTTCGAAACAGAAAACGACTATACCATCCTCATATACTACCGGCCTTTCGGCGGGCGGTATGATGAAATCATCGGTATGCTGCAGTTCAACAGCAGATAGCAGGCTTTTCCTGAGCTTGTATAGGTTGTTTTTTAAAAAAAACCTATCTTCCCCAAAAAAAATCCATGGGAAGATTCGTTGTGCAATTGGCCTTGGCATGGGCAATCCTGCCCCTTTGTTGTGTCGCCCAACCAACAGCTCCTGCGCCCTTCGGCGCTTTGCCCAGCTCGCGCCAACTCGCCTGGCACCAACTCGATTACTACGCATTTGTCCACTTCAATATCAATACTTTCTCCGGCGAAGAATGGGGGCACGGAACGGAAAATCCTGCGATTTTCAACCCCGAAAAACTCGACTGCCGCCAATGGGCGCGTACCTGTAAGGCCGCAGGCATGAAAGGTATTATCATCACGGCCAAACACCACGACGGTTTTTGTATCTGGCCCTCCGAATACACCCGGCACAGCGTAAAAAACAGCCCCTGGCGGGACGGAAAGGGCGATTTGCTGCGGGAACTCTCCGACGCCTGCCGGGAATACGGCCTGAAAATGGGCGTTTATCTATCTCCCTGGGACCGCAACAACCCGATCTATGGCACGCCGGCCTACAACCAGTACTTTATCAAACAACTCGAGGAAGTGCTCACCAACTATGGGGAAATCTTTGAGGTTTGGTTCGACGGCGCGGTAAGTGAAGAATTCAAAGGCAAACAAATCTACGACTGGGAGGCCTACATCGCCACCGTGCGCAAGCACCAGCCCAACGCGGTGATTTTTAGCGACGCAGGCCCGGATATCCGCTGGGTAGGTAACGAACGGGGGTTCGCCAATGAAGAAAACTGGGGGACGCTCAACCGCAACGACTATTTCCCGGGCACCCCGCGATATCTTGAGCTGCGATCCGGCAACAAAAACGGTACCCATTGGCTGCCGGCAGAAGCCGATGTTTCCATCCGCCCGGGATGGTACTACCATAAAAACCAGGATGAGCAGGTGAAATCACCGGAATACCTCGAATGGATCTATTACCACTCCGTCGGAAGAAATGCCAACCTCCTACTCAATCTTCCGGTGGACCGCCGCGGGCTCGTCCATGAAAACGATGCGCGCGCGCTCATGGGCCTGCGCAAAATGCTCGATGCCACCTTCAGCAATAATCTTGCGGCCGGCGCACGCGTCGTGGCAAGCCAATCCCGCAGCACAACGTTTTCCCCGGAACTCGTTGCCGATGGCGACAACCATACCTTCTGGGCAGCCCCTGACGCCACCAATGAGGCCACTATCGAACTGACCCTCCCCACCGCCTATACCTTCAACGTCGTCGAGCTCCGCGAACACCTTCCCCTGGGCCAACGCATAACAGAAGCTAAAGTCGAAATTTGGCAGGAGGGAAATTGGGTGCCGGCAGGCCGTTGTGCTACTGTCGGCAACCGCGCACTCGTGCGCATCCCACGGGTGCGGAGCAATAAAATCCGCATCCACCTCAAAGCGCTCGCCTGCCCTACCCTGTCCACCGTCGCAGTCTATCACCGGCCACACGACAACTACCTGCTGGAATCCGGACTGGAAAAAGAGCAGCGGATGCAGTGGTGGCGCGATGCCGGGTTCGGTATGTTCATCCATTGGGGGGCCTATGCTGTGCCGGGGGGCGTCCACCAGGGCAAGGAAGTCAGCGGTGTCGGCGAATGGATCATGAACAATGCCAATATCCCGGTTTCCGATTACGAACCCTATGCCAAAGCATTCAACCCGGTAAATTTCAACGCCAGGGAGTGGGCTGCTGCTGCCAAAGCCGCAGGTATGCACTACCTCGTGATCACCTCCAAACATCACGACGGGTTCTGCCTGTGGGATTCCAAAGTGTCCGACTATGATATCATGGACACCTCCCCATTCCGGCGCGATATCCTGGCCGAGCTCAAAGAAGCCTGCGATGCAGAAGGCATCGCCCTGGGTTTTTACTACTCCATCATGGATTGGCACCACCCCAATGCCCAGGGAAAAAACTTCGGCAACGGCAACCCAAACGGAGCAGACTTCACCGCCTATCGGGAACAGTACATGAAGCCCCAGCTCAAGGAACTTATCGAACGCTATGACCCCGCCATCCTGTGGTTTGACGGGGAATGGATTCCGGAATGGACAGAAACCCAGGGCAAAGACCTCTATCAGTTCGTGCGCAGCCTCAAACCGGATATCCTGATCAATAACCGCGTCGGAAAAGGCCGGAAGGGCATGCAGGGCATGAACAACGAACCGGACGACATCGGCGATTTCGGAACGCCGGAACAGGAAATCCTGGATTTTGCCGACCCCGGCCTCGACTGGGAATCCTGTATGACCATGAACGATAGCTGGGGGTTCAAAAAATCAGATCTTAACTGGAAATCTACAGAAAACCTCCTCTTCAATCTCATAGACATCGCCGCAAAAGGCGGTAATTACCTGCTCAATATCGGCCCAACCCCCGATGGCCGCATCCCGGACGCCAGCATAGCGCGACTGAACGGCATGGGGGAATGGCTCAAAGTCAACGGACCCGTCGTTTACCAGAGCCGGATGTGGCCCGTGTACCACGAAGGCGAGGGCATCCGATATACCACGGGAGCAGACGGCTATACCTACGCCGTTGTTGCTGCACCCGGAGAAAAAATCACCCTGAAAAACGTCCGGCCACAGGCCGATAGCAAAATCGAATGCCTGGGCTTCGGCCAACTTCCGTGGACGTATTCGATCCGGAATGGGTTGGTCGTTGAAATCCCCGAAAATGTCCGTAAAGCACAAGGCCCCCTGACCTTCCGGATGCAGGCTACGCTGCCGGAAGTAAGCCCAACACCTTCCTTTACGCTGCTCGGCAAACCGGTCAAAAACTTCAGTATCTTCTCGGAGCGGGCAAAAGTCGAAATCATACCCGGTAATGCCGGAGACCTCCTGTTCTATACCCTGGACGGCAGCGACCCCGGCCCTGGGTCGAGGCGCTACTCCGCCCCGCTTGAGGTCAGTAGAAGTGCCACGATCAAGGCAGCGGCCTGGCAGGAGGGACGCACCATGAGCCCCCACGCTGTCCTCAATGTGCAGAAGTCGCTGTTCAATCAAATCCAGCTTACCCACCCCTATGCAGAGAAATACCACGGTGGCGGCCCACTTGGCCTGGTAGACGGACGGAAAGGCAGCACCCGGTTTGCCGACGGCCACTGGCAGGGTTTTGAAGGAAAAGACTTTCAATTGGTGATTGACCTGGGCAAAATACGCCCGGTACAGCAAATTCATACCACCTTCCTGCGCGATATCGGCTCCTGGATTTTTGCGCCGCAATCGGTAAGCTTCGAAGCTTCCGCGGATGGCAATACGTTCCGGAATTTGAAACAGGAAGACCTCCCCGCCGCCAGCAACGAGGACCAGGCCGCAATCCTGAAATTTGCTTTTGAAGGAAAAATAAAGGCCCGCTACATTCGCGTTACCGGAAAAAACATCGGGACTTGTCCAGACTGGCACGCAGGCGCAGGCGGCAAGAGCTGGCTGTTTGTGGATGAAGTGGAAATAAAATAGGCAGTATATCGGCGACCCGTTTTTCAGACCGATTTGTCCAAGACATACATCGCTCCTGCTTCTCCGTCGAAGCAGTATGGGGCGTGGAAGCGCAATCCGATTTTCTCCAGGACCCTGGCTGAAGCCAGGTTCCCCGTCATCACACGGCCTACGATCCGCTGCATATCGAACTTTGAGAAACCCAGTTGCAGGCATGCTTCTGCCGCTTCGCTGGCATAACCCTTGTTCCAGTAACACCGGAAAAGACGAAAGCCAATGTCGTACTCATCGAGCTCAGGGGTATATTTCAACCCACACCAGCCCAAGAATTCTTCATCGGCTTTGCGGATTACCGCCCAGCGGCCGAACCCATATTTTCGGTAATGATCATAACCTTCGAGAAATTCCCGCGCCGCTTCAACGCTGCTGAAGGGCACGTCGCCGGTGTAACGCAGTACCTCCCGGTCGAGGTTCAGCAGATAGGCATTTTCTGCATCGGCAGGGCCTATCTCCCGCAAATACAGCCGTTCAGTTTCCAGTATGATGCGTTCTCCAACCATAAAACCTCTTGCTTACTTCCGGCAACATAAACCTTAATACCATGCAGGAGAAGTTTCCAGACCTACAACCCGGGTGAAAATGTAGGGACAATTTTTACCGGGCACGCTGCCAAACATTTTCTTACGCCCTCTACACGCACTTCGGCACTTCAATCAGAAATACTTGAAATTATGTTGATAGCGAATCTTCTGTAACGTCTCATAGATCAGGCGGATGACGTTGTTGACATCCTCTTTGTGCGCCATCTCGACCGTGGTGTGCATATATCGCAAGGGTAGGGAAATCAATGCAGAAGGCACGCCACCGTTGGAATACGCGAAAGCATCGGTATCTGTGCCGGTACGGCGTGAGGAAGCCTCGCGCTGGAAAGGGATTTCCTTTTCCTGAGCCGTTTCAATAATCAGTTGCAGCAGGTTATTGTGTACCGCCGGGGCATACGTCACCGAAGGACCGGCCCCTGTTTTCACATCGCCCAGTTTCTTTTTATTGAGCAAAGGCGTATTGGTATCGTGGGTCACATCAGTGACGATCGCGACGTGGGGCTTGATGGTCTGCGCAATCATCTCTGCACCGCGGAGGCCAACTTCTTCCTGCACAGAATTGACGATGTACAGCGTATAAGGAAGTTCTACACCGTTTTCCTTGATCAACCTCGCTACTTCTGCGATACAAAAGCCGCCAATCCGGTTATCGAGCGCACGCCCAACGTAATACCGGTCGTTCAGCACCATCAGGTCGTCTTCATAAGTGATTACGCAGCCGACATGGATACCCATTTCCAGTACCTCTTCTTTATTCTTGGCGCCGACGTCAATGAAGATATTTTCCACCTTCGGTACAAGGTTGGCATCATCCCCTTGCCGGGTATGGATTGCCGGCCAGCCAAACACCCCCCTTACTACACCTTTGGGGGTATGGATCAGTATCCGCTTTGAAGGGGCAATGACCTGATCCGTCCCGCCGTTGCGCAAAACCTGGATAAAGCCATCCTCGCCAATAAAATTGACATACCACGAAATTTCGTCGGCATGGCCTTCGATCAGTACGCGATAATCTTTGCCGGGGTTAATGACCCCAAAAGCCGTACCGTAATTGTCGAGCCCCCAGTCATCAATGAACGGGCGAAGATAGTCGAGCCACAAACGCTGCCCGGCAGCCTCAAAACCTGAAGGAGAAGGGTTGTTGAGATATCTAAAGAGAAATTCCTCTGATTTAGGCGTTATTACAGACATTCCGATGGAATTTTTTCACTTTTGCTTTTCAAAAAACCGGACAAATATAGAAAAAACAGATTATCCGCCAAAATAATATAGCACGGCAGCGAAGGGAACGTCGGTCAGGTCCTGTGTGCGCGGAGCAAGGGGAGGAATGTCGCCTCCGGGGCATATTGTCCTTCCCCGCCACGCACAGGGATTTACTTTAGACTTGTTCGAATCTGCCATAAAGGCAAAAAATGATTCTTTCCCGGCAGTGTACCTAATCTGTACAATTTACTATATTGCCACGCTTTTTCAGCCCCATCCCCGGCGTGTCGGGCCGGCTCAACCCAAACACCCCCCACCTGCTGACCCTGCACCAACGCAATTCATATCAATTTTGTAATTATAATCAAGACACATCCATGATCCATAAAATGAAAAATATCCTTTTCCTTGCCGCAGCCTTAATGCTCACCTTTACCGCTGAAGCACAGCCAAGCCGGAGGGGCAAACCGGCAAATGACAAATCTTCCGGCAATGGAATCGCCACATTTTCCTCGACCATCAGCGCGGAGGACCTGAAAAACCACTTATATGTTGTCGCCGGACCGGAAATGGAAGGTCGGGATACACCTTCAGAAGGGCTGAAAAAGGCAGCTACATATATCGAAAACCACTTCAAAAAACTGGGGCTGGTACCGGTTGCCCCGAATGGCTTCCAGCAACCCTACAATCTGTTTACAGACTCTGTCCTCTCCAGTACCCTGAGCGTCAATGGAAAGGTATTTGAGGCCGGCAATGATTTCATGATGCCCCCCAACAATTATATCTTCTCCGTCAATGCTGCTGAAGTTGTGTTCGCAGGTTATGGGCTTTCCGATTCCAGCCGCAACGATTACAAAAACCTCGATGTACGCGGTAAAATCGTCATGGTGATGAGCGGGTTGCCCCCCGGAACCAGCGGCGGGGGCGCCATGCGCAGGAATTTTGTCAACAAACAGGCTATCGCCGCACAAAATGGTGCACTGGCCGTCCTGCAGGTACAGCAAAACATCTCCCCCCAAATGCGGAACTCGGGCGGGAGGCCGTACCTCGACCTCTTCCGCAAATCTACCCCGCCCAATTTGTGCATCATCAAGCCCGAAGTCGCCCAGGCTATTTCCAACCTTTCCCTTGAGGCGCTCACCGAGGAAGCCAACGCCGGCAGGACCGGACTGGTTTTTCCAGCCCAATTGTCCCTGTCTATGAACAAAAAGGTGAACGCGGTGGAAACGGCCAACGTACTCGGCGTCCTCGAAGGCACCGACCTGAAGAACGAGTATGTGATGATTACCGCGCACTATGACCACGTCGGCAAGTCGGGAGAAACGATCTATTACGGAGCAGACGATGATGGGTCAGGTACGGTAAGTATCCTTGAACTCTCAGAGGCGTTTGCGGAAGCAAAAAAAGCCGGGGCCGGGCCGCGCAGGAGCATCATCTTCATGACCGTTTCGGGCGAGGAAAAAGGCTTGTGGGGATCTGCCTATTACGCCAATCATCCCATCCTCCCGCTCGAATCCACGGTATGCGACCTCAATATTGATATGGTCGGACGTATCGGCAGCGAATACGAAAAAGACCCCGATTCTGCTAACTACGTATATATTATTGGCGACGACAAGCTCAGCTCTGCCCTCCGACCCATCAGCGAAGCTGCCAACAACGCCCATACCAAGATGAAGCTCGACTACAAATACAACGATCCCAACGATCCCAACCGCTTTTATTACCGCTCCGACCATTATAATTTTGCAGAAAAAGGCGTGCCGATCATTTTTTACTTCAATGGCACACACGCCGACTACCACCGCCCCACGGATACTCCGGATAAAATCAATTATCCCCTCATGGCAAAACGCGTACAACTGATCTTCGCTACTGCCTGGGAAATTGCCAACCGGACAGAAAAAATTCCGCGGGACCAGAATAACCCATAAGCGGTAACGCAGGCGGAAATGCCTAATGGAAGGACGATATGCGCAATTTAATTGTCATCGGGGGACCTACCGGAAGCGGCAAAACGGAGCTGGCTATCCGCCTGGCGCGGCATTTCTCTACCGAAATCCTCTCCGCCGACAGCCGCCAATTCTATCGCGAGATGGATATCGGCACCGCAAAACCCTCCCCTGAGCAACAGCAGGAAGTAAAACACCATTTTATCAACAGCCTTTCAATCCACCAGCCTTACAGCGCGGGTGATTTTGAACGCGATGCCCTTAATGTCCTGCAGGAAATATTCCAAACCCGGGAATATGCCATCCTCACCGGTGGATCCGGACTCTTTCTGAAAGCCCTCTGCGAAGGCCTGGACGAATTTCCCCCAGTCCCCGAGCAGGTACGAAGTCAAGTACAGGCCCTATACGATGAAAAAGGCCTCGGTGCGCTCCAACAACGGCTCGCCGAGGCCGACCCGCCCTATTTCAGGGAGGTGGACCTCAACAATCCCGCCCGGCTCATCCGGGCCCTCGCCGTATGTATTGCTTCCGGACAACCCTATTCATCTTTCCGGGGCAGGAAAGCCAGGGCACGTCCCTTCCGCCCTGTTTATCTGGAGCTTTCCCGCAAGCGCAGTGACTTGTACCGGCGCATTGACCAAAGAGTAGATCAAATGGTTGCCCGGGGCCTGATCCGGGAAGCCCGCGCCCTCTATCCACTAAGGCACCTCCCGGCCCTGCGTACGGTCGGGTACCAGGAATTATTCGACTGCTTCGACGGCGAATGCACACTCGAAACCGCGATAGCGAACATCCGGCAACACAGCCGAAACTATGCCAAACGCCAGCTGACCTGGTCGCGAAGGGATCGGTACTGGAAACACTTCCATCCTTCCGAATGGCCCCTGCTGTTGCGCTATCTCGATTTTTCCGCCCGGGAATACATCTTTTGGAAGCAAAAATTGTTGGATGAAAAGCTTTTCGATTTTCCGGTTCGCGAAGGCGCCCGGCTGGTACTTTGTACCGATTCGGGAAAGCACCGGGAAATACGCCTTGAGGATACCCCGCATACCCGTATCCTCTTGCCTTCGGAATGCCCGGAAGCGGAAGTTGCCTGCTGGCTGCTGCACGAAGCCATCCTGCGGGCAGAGGAAAAACCCGTCCTGGCCTTCCCGGGGCCGGGGTGGGACGTGCATTTCAGGCACTTCGGCTTCGCCCCGCTTGGGCACCGCCAGTTGCCCAAAAAAGAAATGGCCCTCGTCGCTTTGTTCCAGGATATTTCCCCGGTCTATCTGGAGGAGATTTCCGCATATAAGCGATCACCCGGCCTCTCGGACGAGCCTGAGCTGTAGAGTCTGTCTCATTAGACTCGTTGCGACGGGCAACCATCAGGGGAAAATCTGCGGCTTTTTTCGCGGAAAAAACCCGCCGAACAAATTGAATAAAATATTTTTTCATGATCTGGAAACATCAACCTGCCATCGAAGGCATGAACGCCATGTCTGCCGGAACGCTCAATGAAGCGCTCGGAATTGAATTCACAGAATTCGGCCCCGATTACCTGAAAGCCAGAATGCCTGTGGACTCCAGAACCGTCCAACCCTTTCGCATCCTCCACGGCGGGGCCAGTGGCGCCCTTGCCGAGACGCTCGGCAGCGTCGCTTCAGTGCTCTGCGTCGAAGATCCTACCAAAACATCCTGTGTCGGCATCGAACTCAGTTGCAGCCACCTGCGCAGCGCCCGAGAGGGGACGTATGTCACCGGCACCGTGCGCCCCTTCCGCATCGGGAATAAAATCCAGGTCTGGAATATCGAGATACACGACGATAAAGCGCGCCTGGTCTGTATCAGCCGGCTGACGATCGCAGTGGTACAGCGGTAAATCAATACCCTCCCGGACAGCGCTCGTTTTTGATATCTAATGCGGCGAAGCTGCGGATACCCATGGCAAAAAAATACGTTTTTTCTGAAAAAAGACGGGCCCTGTAATATTTTACCCTTTTTGTACTTCAACCACAGTATTGAAGTAATACCTTTAACATGAAATCTATATACGCAAACAAATGAAAAACATCGTCCGGATTATCGCTTTGCTTGCCCTGAATACGGGAGTGCCCGTCACCTCCCTGACGGGCCAGCAGCCTGTAAACATCCAGCTCCTGGCCAACAAAAACGACTTCCCGGAAAACTTTTACAATGATATCTGGGGATATACAGATTCCCTTGGCAAGGAATATGCGGTGCTGGGGGTGCGGACAGGTACCGCTATTTATACACTGGAAAACCCACGGGACCCCCGGCTTGTCAAATTCATCCCCGGCGCACAGTCAACCTGGCGGGATATGAAATCCTTTGGAACATTTATCTATGTGCTGGCCGACCGGGGAGAAGATGGGATCCTCGCCATCAATATGGCGAAAGCCCCCGGGGAAATCACCTACCAGTTTTACAAGCCCACGATCAATACCACAACGCTCAACCGTTGCCATAACCTCCATATAGACGCCAAAGGGTTTATGTACCTCTCCGGGTGTAATATCAATAATGGCGGCGTACTCATTTTTGATGTGGCTTCATCCCCGGGGACCCCTAAATTTGTCAGTGGGACCAATTCCCGCTATTCGCACGATAATTTTTCCCGGGGAGATACCCTCTGGTCGGCGGATGTCAATATCGGGGAGTTTTCCGTATTGGATGTTTCCGTAAAAACCGCTCCACGGCTGATGGCCACGCAGCCGACAAGCTCGAGGTTTACCCACAACTGCTGGCTTTCGGACGACGGCAAATTTCTCTTCACGACCGACGAAAAAACCTTCGGCACGGTGGATGCCTACGATGTATCGAAATTGAGCGACATACGCTTCCTGGACAAGTTCATGCCCCGAAATGCACAGGCAAACCGCGCCATACCCCACAATACCCACTACCATAAAGGCTTTCTGGTGACGAGCTGGTACACAGAAGGCGTCATCATCACCGATGCCCACCGGCCCCAGAACCTGGTAGAAACGGGAAGCTACGATACTTATCTGCAGACGAAGCAAGGATTCGAAGGTTGCTGGGGGGCATTTCCCTACCTTCCGTCCGGCATCCTTCTGGCTTCCGATATTTCTACCGGATTATATGTGCTCGTGCCCAACTATAAAAGGGCGGCCTATTTTGAAGGGACGGTAGTGGACGCGGCCAACGGGGTCCCCATTTTCGGGGCCCGCATCTCGGCAGGAACGATGGAAGAAGTCACGGATTTTTTTGGTGCTTTTAAAACCGGAAGCCCCGACAGCGGCGCGGTCACGGCCATTGTCTCGGCACCCGGGTTCATTTCCGACACCTTTTCCGTTGACCTCAAACCCGGACAGGTATTTGAAAAGGTTATACGCCTGAGAACAGGTACCGTTACAGGTTCCAATAACCTAAGGCTTAGGGAAGATTTCAGGATAACGGTGATGCCCAACCCCTGTCCCGGCGAATGCCTCGCCTCGCTGGAAGTACCCGGGACGAGTGGCGGGCTGCGCCTCCTCGTCGTGAATATGCTCGGACAGACCCTCCGCCAGATCCAGGTGCCCGCAGGTCAAAAGCAGGTAACGCTTTCCCTTGAACCGCTCAGCCCGGGCACCTATTTCCTCCAGCTTATGGCACCTGACAAGACCTTTGCCACGCAGCGGTTTATTTTGAAATAGCAAAACACCTGTTCAACCGCCTTCCGAATCTTTGATCAGCAACAAAGGCACTTGGCATGCTTCCAGTATCCAGCCGGAGGTACCCCTTTCGAAAAAAGCTTCCCATGCCGACTTTCGGTGCGTCGTCAGTACCAATAACCCGCCACCTGATCTGGACAAATAGTCGAGGACAGCCTGTTTTGCATGCCTGCCTTGTAATAACTGGAAGGCGTATGGCATGGCTGCGCCCAGCATTTCTGCCAGCGCCCCCATTTTCTCTGCCGCCTGAACTGCCCCACTGTCTTTTTCCAGCACATGCACAACATCGAGTTTCGCTTCCAGCGTTTGCACCCAGCGGCGCAACACATTCAAGGCTATTAAATCATTAAACTGAAAAGAAAGCGCAAAAACAATTTTGTGGAAGGGCTGGAAGACGGCCGTTGCAGGAACGAGCAGGAGCGGCAGATCGGAGGCCCTTGCCAGCTGACGGGCCAGGGCCTGCGTATAAGGCGCCGACTCCGGCACCACGATCAAACCGGCGCGGATATCTTCGGCAAGCTGGCAGGTAGCACCCGCATCCTCCAGCCAGACATCCAGCGATTCTACCGCTCCCGCATATCCCAGCCCCGCGCTGAAAGCCTCCAGTTCCATGATCAACTGCCCCACATCCTCCGGTGAGCGGTGTAGGGGCAATACTGCCTGGGCATTACAAGAGGCCTGGCAGAGTACTGCACCAAATGCCTCTGCAAGATATGCCGCATAGCGGTACGCGACCGCGGCATTGTCAGAAAAATCATTGAGGAACAGTATTTTGTGCATAAAGATCGGTCTGTTAAATGAATTACTGCAGGCCCAATTTTTTGGCAATTGCCAGGAGTCCGATTACAGAGAGGGAATCGCGGATTTCGCCCTGCATGACCATAGCGATTGCTTTTTCGACCGGTACTTTGCGCAGGCGCAGGTCTTCCGTATCCTCGGGATCGGCCGGGCCCTCGGTTAAATTTCTGGCGAGGTACAAGACTGCCGTTTCGTCGGTCACTGAGTTGGAAACATCGCACTCCAGGATCTTTTCCCAATATCCGGCTTGCAGGCCGGTTTCCTCGCGCAGCTCGCGCTGGGCAGTTTCGAGTGGATCGGTACCCTGTGGGCATCCGCCTTCCGGGATTTCCCAGCTGTAGCGGCCGAGCGGATAACGGTATTGCCCTACCAGCCAGGTATTCCCTTCCTCATCAATGGGGATGACCCCCACTGCAATATGTTTAAAGTGTACGACTCCGTAAATGCCCGGCCTTCCCGTCGGCGTCAGCACATCCCGGTGCTGAAGCTGAATCCAGGCATTTTCATACACCTCTTTGACGTTCAAGGTCGTCCATGGGTTTATATTTTCAAAGGCATCCAATACGCATAGATTTAAGTGCTGAATAAGTCGGGGAGCATAGCGGGAAGACCGGCATACTCAAATTTCATCGAAAAGTGTGCCCGGCCGGCCGGGCAGCGGGATATTGAGGTGGCGATAAGATTTTTCGGTCGCTTCCCTTCCCCTCGGGGTACGCTGTAGGAAGCCTTCCATAATCAGGAAAGGCTCGTGAACTTCTTCTATCGTACCCGGCTCCTCGCCAACGGCGGTGGCGATGGTCGTCAGCCCTACGGGGCCACCTTTGAACTTGTGGATAATCGCATAGAGGATTTTATTGTCCATTTCGTCCAGGCCATACTCATCTACATTCAATGCCTCCAGGCCAAACCTGGCGATTGCTTCATCAATAGACCCGTCGCCTTTGATTTGAGCAAAGTCGCGTACCCTCCGCAGGAGTGCATTTGCGATACGCGGGGTGCCCCTGCTGCGGCGGGCGATTTCGTGGGCGCCTGTATCGCTTATCCCAACTTTCAGGATCTTTGCCGAGCGTTGGATTATCCGTATGAGCGTTGCGGTATCGTAATAATCCAGGTGGCAGGTAATGCCAAAACGCGCGCGCATGGGCGGGGTCAGGAGCCCCATACGCGTAGTGGCGCCGACGAGGGTGAAGGGGTGCAGGGAAATTTGAATGCTCCGCGCGTTCGGGCCGCTGTCAATGAGGATATCAATACGAAAATCCTCCATGGCAGAATACAGATACTCCTCTACAACGTTATTTAGCCGGTGGATCTCGTCAATGAAAAGCACATCCCCGGCATCCAGGTTCGTGAGCAGGCCGGCGAGGTCGCCGGGCTTTTCCAGTACGGGCCCGGAAGTCATCCGCAAGTTGGCCCCCAGTTCATTGGCGATGATATGGGAAAGGGTCGTTTTGCCAAGCCCTGGGGGGCCGTGCAAAAGGACGTGATCGAGCGCCTCTCCGCGTTGCCTCGCAGCAGCAATAAACACCTTGAGGTTGTCCACAATACGCGGCTGACCGCTGAACTCCTCCAGTGCTTTTGGCCGAAGGGCCTTTTCGACCTGCTTATCTTCAGTGTTGAGCGGCTCAGCGCTCGGATCGAGAAATGGATTCATACACAATAATAAGGTTATTGCCGCAAAAGCTGCAAATCTTGGGGGAATGATCCCGCATTTTTTTATATTTGGCACGCAAAATTCAACCAGCATGCCCTGATTGAAAAAACGGCCTGACCGCACTTTTGCAAAAACTGCATTGCTACGTTCTAATTGTTTTAAACAATAAAACCTATAATACGATGAATGGATCTCAAGTAAGCATTCAAGATGGCAGGTTGGTCGTACCGGACGATCCGATTATCCCCTTCATCGAAGGCGACGGTACCGGCCCGGATATCTGGGCCGCATCTGTGCGGGTGCTGGATGCCGCGGTGGAAAAAGCATATCACGGAAAGCGCAGGGTGCACTGGGTTGAAGTCCTCGCAGGTGAGAAGGCATTCAACGAGACCGGCAACTGGCTGCCCGACGAAACCCTTGAGCTGATTGAAAAGTACCGGATTGCCATCAAAGGGCCCCTGACTACCCCGGTTGGTGGCGGTATCCGCTCGCTGAATGTTGCCCTCCGGCAAAAACTCGACCTGTACGCCTGTGTACGTCCGGTCCGCTATTTCGAAGGCGTACCTTCTCCGGTCAAAAATCCCGAGCTCGTGGATATGGTCATCTTCCGGGAAAATACCGAAGATATCTACGCGGGGATCGAATACCTCCACGGTACCCCCGAGCTGGAGAAACTCAAAAAATTCCTGATCGAGGAAATGGGCGTCAACCAGATCCGCTTCCCGGATACAGTGTCCCTGGGCATCAAGCCGGTGTCGGTGGAAGGTACCGAGCGCCTCGTCCGTTCGGCAATTGATTATGCCATTGACAACAAGCAGCCTTCTGTGACGCTCGTGCACAAAGGCAATATCATGAAATATACCGAGGGCAAATTCAAGGAATGGGGCTACCAGGTTGCCGAACGGGAGTACGGCGACAAAGTCTTTACCTGGGCACAGTACGACAGAATCGCCGCCGCGCAAGGGACGGCAGCTGCCAACGCCGCCCAGGATGCGGCGATCGCCAATGGCGCAGTGCTGATTAAAGACGTCATCGCAGATGCTTTCCTCCAGCAAATCCTACTCCGCCCCTCGGAATATTCCGTCATCGCCACCCTCAACCTCAATGGCGACTATATCTCCGATGCCCTCGCCGCAGAAGTAGGCGGTATCGGCATCGCTCCGGGTGCCAATATCAACTATATCAACGGAATGGCCATCTTCGAGGCAACACACGGCACCGCACCAAAATATGCCGGCCAGGATAAGGTCAACCCAAGCTCCGTTATCCTGTCGGGGGAAATGATGTTCCGCTACATGGGCTGGAAAGAAGCTGCCGACCTGATTATCAAAGCAATGGACGGCGCCATCGGAAAGAAAAGGGTTACTTATGATTTCCATCGCCTGATGGACGGCGCCACCCTGCTCAAATGCTCCGAATTCGGAGATGAGCTTATCGCCAATATGTAAATAAGTGGGTTTTTGTTTTTGGATGTTGCTTCGCAACACCCAAAAACAAAAACCCATTTGGAGCTATAAAGGCTACCTGAAAAGATATTTATGCCGCCTGCGGCGGCAAAATATTATTTTAAAACCGATGCGTTTTTCATGATTTTGCTTCGCAAAATCATGAA
>JBMOJO010000034.1:0-24516 GCA_049315745.1 Saprospiraceae bacterium
GCCAGGTAGTCCACGATTTTACCTTTGCCTTCATCGCCCCATTGCAATCCCAGTATGACATCTATCTGCATAAACTTCAGGCGTGTTTTTGTGCATTTCCCCCTGTACCCGCCGGGAGGTTTTTTTTGCGGTCGCAGGCACCATTGCACTGCCCGTAAAGGTTGAGGGCATGGTGGGTGATATGGAATTTGAGCAGCTCGCCCATCATATCTTTGATCTGCTGAATGCGTGGGTCGCAGAATTCCAGCACCCGGCCGCAATCCACGCAAATCAGATGGTCGTGCTGTTTATAGCCGTAGGATTTTTCGTATTGTGCCAGGTTTTTACCGAACTGGTGTTTTTTGACCAGGTCGCAATTGACCAGCAGCTCCAGGGTATTGTACACGGTGGCACGGCTCACCCGGTAGTTTTGATTTTTCATGTGGATATACAGTGCTTCGGCATCGAAGTGGTCTGAGCGGCGATAGATTTCTTCCAGGATGGCGAACCTTTCCGGTGTTTTACGGAAGCCTTGCTGCCCCAGGTGGACGGCAAAGATATTCTTTACCTCCGCGATGACCTGCTCCCAATTGCGTTCTGTACCCATATCCGGTTTCTAATTGTCACAAGATAACATTAATTATAAGCAAGGGGTTGTCTGCCCGGTGAAAAACTGATTGTAATATCCCATGATGTCAAAAGTGGGGGATATTTGCGGGAGGTTAATCCGCACGGGTAACTGCGGAGATATTGTCTATCGTCTGCAAGGCACGGATTGCCATATTGAGCTGATCGGTATTGCGGACTTTTATCTTGATGATCCCCTCAAAATAACCCTCATCGCCTTCGATGGAAAGCGAGCGGATATCGAGCCCGAGCTGTGTAGAGATTTGGTGTGTCAGGCGCTCGATGACGCCGGGTCCACTGTCAACCCCATTGATGCGCAATTCGGCAATAAACGTGACGTCGTTGGTGAATACCCACTCTGCTTTCATGACCCGGTACCCATAGTTGGCCATGAGGTGGGTAGCATTCGGACAGCCGAGCCGGTGTATTTTTAGCCCGGCGCTGGCGGTGAGATAGGCAAATATCTCATCGCCCTGAACGGGGTTGCAGCAGGTGGCGATACTGTACTGGTAGCGCTCCGCCGGTTCGCCGTTGATGAGTAGCCGGGGTTTGATCCCGAGCTTTCGCTGGGCTTCTTCCCGCGCTGCTGCAGCCTGTTGTATGGCGAGCTGGCTGTTAGCGATATTTTCGACGGGCCGTACGCTTACCAGTTTATTGCCTTCCGTCTTGAAATTCCTGAAAATCTCCTGGATGCTGCGCTCCTCCATTGCAAGGGCAAAGTAAAGTTCTGTGCGGGAGGGATAGCCAAAGAATTTTATGATCGTATCGGCACTCTCTTCGAAGTCGAGGTGCAGGTGGCGGAGCTTGCGCTCGAGCATCTCTTTTCCGATCTCGCCCTTTTTGCGCTTTTCTTCCTTCATCGCGGAGCGGATCTTGGACTTTGCCTTCCCCGTGATGACCATGCGCTCCCAGTCCTCGCTCGGCTTTTGGTTTTTTCCGGTAAGGATCTGAACCTGGTCGCCGTTGCGCAGGGCGTAGTTCAGGGGCACCAGCTTGTTGTTTACTTTTATCGAAACACAATGATAACCAATATCGGTATGGATACTAAAGGCGAAGTCCAGTGCCGTGGCGCCTTTGGGCAAGATGCGCATATCGCCTTTGGGCGTATAGACATAGACTTCCTCGCTGAAAAGATTGTTCGACTTGAAGTCCACCAGAAATTCTATTGCGTCGCCGGTGGGGTCTTCGAGGATTTCGCGTACGCTGTCGAGCCACCGCTCATAGACGTCCGGGGCATTGGTAATCCCCTTGTACTTCCAGTGTGCGGCGACACCGCGCTCCGCAATTTCATCCATGCGCAGGGAGCGGATCTGCACCTCGACATAACGCCCCATCGGGCCGATCACGGTGGTGTGCAGCGATTCATAGCCATTGGATTTGGGAACGGTGATCCAGTCTTTCAGGCGGTCGGGCAGCGGGGTATGGACGTCGGTGACGATGGAGTAGGCCTGCCAGCAGGTGAGTTTTTCCTTTTCGATGGGCACATCAAGGACGATACGTACCGCGAAGAGGTCAAAGATTTCGTTGAGGGGTACCCGCTTGGCCTTGATTTTTTTCCAAATCGAATAAATAGACTTGGGCCGTCCATAAATTTGATAGGTGCAGCCGATTTCGCCGAGCCTGGGCTTGAGGGGCTCGATGAAGGTCTGGATGTAGCGCTCGCGTTCTTTCTTTGTCTCACTGAGCTGCTCGGCGATCTCCTTGTAGTCGGCCGGATCGGTAATCTTCATGCAGAGGTCCAGAAATTCGACCTTGATGTTGTAAAGGCCGAGCCGGTGGGCTAGCGGGGCATAGATGAAACTCGTTTCGGCAGCGATTTTCATCTGCTTATGTGGTGCCATGGCACCGATCGTGCGCAGGTTGTGGAGGCGGTCGGCCATTTTGATGAGGACTACGCGCACATCGTCCACCAGTGTGCTTAATACTTTCTTGAAATTTTCCGCCTGCGGGCTTTCAACCTCGTAAGCAGCGTCCAGTTTCGTAAGTCCATCTACGATCGCGGCTATGCGCTCCCCAAACTGCAGGCGGATATCCTCGAGGGTGACCGAGGTGTCCTCGACTACGTCGTGCAGCAGGGCGCAGACGATCGCTGTCGGGCCTAAGCCGATTTCTTCCGCACAGATGCGGGCAACCGCAATGGGGTGCAATATGTAGGGCTCGCCCGACTTGCGCCGCTGCTCGCTGTGCGCCTGGACGGCAAGTTCGTACGCCTTGCGGATTTTCTTTTTATCCTCGTCGTCCATAGCGACTTTGATCGCGCGCAGTAACTGCCGGTACGCATTCTGGATTAGCCGCTTTTCCTGTTCCGGTGCCCCAATCAACACTTCTTGCATAGTACGTGTCCTTTCCTTATCTTCATTAAACGTTTGAGCGCCGAAGAATGCCGCCTGCATTTTATTGCGGAGCATAAAAACCGATGCTGCAGGCCTGAGATCTGTGCAAACAGACTCGGACTGAACCAAAAACGCTTCTTTCGGAGCTTGCGTAAACAGAGTGCCTTTATGGCTTTCGGCAAAATGTTATTTCACAGACGTTCCATGAAGCAGCACTTTTTGCGAAGTGAAAATTATCTTTTCAAAATCGCCAGGAACAAAATTTTTGTATCAGGTGCAGCGAAAGCACTTTTTACACAACTCCGGCCTGAAATTACATATTTATAGACAGTATATCGCTGTTTTAGGAAAAAAGCGTTAAATTTGCGTTCGCTTTTAAAAAGCGCTTGTTTTCCAAGTAAAAACGTTTAGGGCGTAACAAAAAGTTCCTGAAAAGGGTTTTTGAAAACGACCCCGAGGTGTGCCATGCGGGTATGGCGAAATTGGTAGACGTGCCAGACTTAGGATCTGGTGCCGCAAGGCGTGGGGGTTCGAGTCCCTCTACCCGCACATCGGACTTGTTGTAACAGGTGTATCGTGGGCTAAAAAAAAGCACACTTTCGGCCAAACTGCGCCTTTGCGACCGCGTAGCCGGATAATATTCCCTGAAAAAGCCTTCGTGCAGGAAACCAAAAGATTTCTTCACCACGCTGGTCCACCGCAACAAGGGTATGACCAGCAGATTAGTATTGGGCAGCCTGTGGCAAAAGATCCCGCCGGTCGTGGCCCTTGTACCAAAACTTTGTTCACTTATATAATTTTCAGGTCAGTATGCCAACAGT
This sequence comes from Saprospiraceae bacterium, assembly GCA_049315745.1. Lineage (GTDB taxonomy): Bacteria > Bacteroidota > Bacteroidia > Chitinophagales > Saprospiraceae > JADJPL01. The sequence goes on from JBMOJO010000034.1 coordinate 3,761, forward strand.
CGTAAGGGAAGATTCGGGGAATCTCGAGGCCAAGCTATCCATCCATATCCATTACGCCGATTATCAGAAGTCTTTCGGTAAGGAGATATCGAAGCTGCAGCAGCAAGCCCAGATCAAAGGCTTCCGGAAAGGAAAAGTCCCCCTCAGCCTCGTCACTAAAATGTATGGCAGTGAGATCCTCTCCGATATCCTTAACAAAGCCGTCCAGGAAACACTCGACGATTATATTCAAAAAGAAGGGATCATCTTGGTCGGACAGCCCAGGCAGGTGATTAACGAACGCCAGGAGTTTTCCGATTACAAGAATAAAAAGGACTATGTTTTCGATTTCGAAATTGGCTTTGTACCTGATTTCGAAGTCGAAGGTGTGGATAAATCTTCTGTCCTTCATGTTGCCGTTCCGGAAATCACCCCGGAAATGATCGGTGCAGAGGTTGAAAAAATCCAGGAAAAGCATGCAGTCAGCATAGAGGCTACGCCGCCTTATGCAGATAAAGACGCACTCGCCTTCCTCGCGCACGAACTGGAATCCCCCGGGAACCTGAAGCCAGGAGGGCATACGGCCGATTTCGCGATCCTCTTCGGGGATGCCACGGAAGCCGCTAAGGAGGCAATGGCCCACCTCACGCCAGGCAACTCGGTAGAATTGGATGTTTTTTCCTTGGAAAAGGAACGGGACGAACAGTTCGTACGTCGTTATATTCTCGGAATTAATCCGGATGAAACCATCGAGACAGGCCGTCTCTTTCAGCTCGAACTGGAAAGTGCTAATCGTAGGTCTCCCAGGCCGATTGATGCCGAATTCCTCGCAGAGCTCTTCGGCTCGGATGAGGTCCAGGATGAAGCGGCGCTACAGGATTTTATTCGGCAGGGGCTCAAAAACGCCTACCTGCTACGCGCCGATTTAGTCCTTTTGGCCGATCTCAGGAATTTTCTCCTGGATTGCAACCCCCTGCCGCTGCCCGATAACTATCTGCGTCGCCAGATGCTCGAATCCGGCAAAAATCGCGACCCGAAAAAAATTGATGAGGCACTTGCCGATGTTGCAAAAAATCTCCGCTGGTCCCTGATCCAGAACAAAATTATACGCGATTACAAAATCGGGGTCAGCGAACAGGACGTCCAAAATCATTTTTACAGTCAAATCTCCGGCTACCTCGGCCAATTCCCCGGTGTATCAGCGGATTTGTACAATAATATGATCAATCGGATGATGCAGAATGAGGAGCAGGTGAACAAGGCAGTAGAAGAAATCCTGGCCGATAAAGTATTCCGGACAATCAAAGCCGAAGTTACCATCGTTGAAGACCCCATCGGGCTCGATGCCTTCCTGTCGTTGGTCGAAGCTACCCAAAGGTCACTGGAAGATGAATACGCGCGGATCAAAATAGATCGGGACGAAGAGGAATAGCTTTGTTGCAATGGATCGGCAGCGTGCGTAAATAGCCGTTTTCAGCCCGCAAAGGCCCATGACGACAGGATAATCATACTGCGCATAACAATCAGCCACATACTTTTTCCGGCAGGCCTCAACCTGTAATCCGATAAATTGTTACATTCAAGGTTGTCCGATCAGGGCGCTGTACGGCCAGACCGGCAGGCGCTGCGGACTCCGCCCCATTTTTTCAAAAAAAACACACGCAATATGTTTCACAAGGATGAATTCATGAAATATGCTACCCGGCATCTCGGCATGAGCGGTATGCACATCGAAAAATATGTGGATGCCACGATGCAGGTAGCGGTTCCAAATATCCGGGCTTTCACCCCTGCCGTCATCGAAGAGCGCACGATGAATATCATCAGCATGGACGTGTTCTCCCGCCTCATGATGGACCGGATCATCTTCCTCGGCGTCCCGATTTATGACGAAGTAGCCAATATCGTCCAGGCCCAACTGCTCTTCCTGGAGTCCACCGACCCAAAGCGCGATATCCAGATATTTATCAACAGCCCGGGGGGGTCCGTTATTTCCGGCCTCGGCATCTATGATACCATGCAGTACGTCACACCGGATATCGGCACGATCTGCACCGGTATGGCTGCATCAATGGGCGCGGTACTTCTGGCAGCCGGTACGAAAGGCAAGCGCACGGGGCTGTTCCACAGCAGGGTGATGATCCATCAGCCACTCGGGGGGATGCAGGGCCAGGTCTCCGATATGGAAATCTATTACAACCTCATCAAAGAGCAGCAAAAGGCCCTCTATGATATTCTGAGCTACCATACGGGCAAACCCTACGAGACAATCGAAAAAGACTGCGACCGTGATAACTGGATGACGTCAAAAGATGCTATGGAATACGGCCTGATTGACGAAGTCCTCGCACGCAATAACCCTAAGAAAGAATTGAAATAAACCACCGGGTCAATCCACGCCCTGATCATTCGTGGGGTCGGTGGGCTTCGCACAACCTCAAAATCCTTCTGAGCGATGAGGAAAGATAAAGTCAGTTATCAATGCTCGTTTTGTGGCCGGGACAAGTCGGAAGCCATGATGCTTATCGCAGGTATCAATGCACATATCTGCGATGCCTGTATCGAACAGGCACACGATATTGTTCAGGAAGAACTTTTTGGCCAGCCCAAAAAAAATGATGCTGCAAATACCAGGTCTAAGGGTAAGGGCAAACAATCTGCCAGGGTCAATTTTACGCCCAGGGATATCAAAGGCCACCTGGACCAATATGTTATCGGACAAGACGAGGCAAAAAAATTCATCTCGGTAGCGGTCTATAACCACTATAAGCGGATCCATTTGCAGAAAGGGGAAGAGGTCGAAATTGAAAAATCCAATATCCTGCTGGTTGGCCGTACCGGTACGGGCAAAACGCTCCTGGCCAAAACAATCGCCAGGTACCTCAATGTCCCTTTCGCAATCGTTGACGCCACTGTGTTTACAGAGGCAGGGTATGTAGGGGAAGATGTTGAAAGTATCCTCAGCCGCCTCCTCCAGGTCTGCGATTATGACGTCGCTGCAGCAGAACGCGGTATTGTTTACATAGACGAAATTGATAAAATCGCCAGGAAAAGCGATAATCCTTCTATCACGCGGGATGTCTCAGGAGAGGGGGTGCAGCAGGCGCTCCTGAAAATGCTCGAAGGTACAGATGTCAATGTTCCCCCTCAAGGCGGGCGCAAGCATCCTGAGCAAAAGATGGTCAAAGTCAATACCGAAAATATCCTCTTCATCTGCGGGGGCGCATTCGACGGCATCGAAAAAATTATTGCAAGGCGGGTCAATACCCAGGTGATCGGCTTCAAAAACGATGAGACGTTTATCGCGGATAAAGACAACCTCCTGCAATACATCTCCCAACAGGATATGCGGAGCTACGGGCTGATACCCGAATTGATCGGACGCCTCCCCGTTCTCACGTATCTCGAACCGCTCGACCTCGAGGCCCTCATGCGTATCCTGACGGAACCGCGCAACTCCCTCCTGAAACAGTACCAAAAACTCATGGAAATGGAGGGCGTCCAACTGACTTTCAGCGATGATGCCATTGAATGGATCGCCCAAAAAGCGCTGGATTTTAACCTTGGGGCCAGAGGCTTACGCTCGATCTGCGAGGCGATTATGACAGATGCCATGTTCGATTTGCCTTCCCAGAAAGACTCCAACAAGAATCTGGTGATTGATGCAGCGTATGCCGCAGAAAAACTTGGGCGCGCCAAAATCAACCGCCTCAAAGCGGCGTAAGGGCATAGGGGTACCTGACGTCCGTGAGGAAAAGCCCGCCTGCAGGGACGCTGACGTTCCTGCGGAGCCGCTCCCGTCGCCGCAACGCCTGTCCGACTTCTTCCAGGCTCAGCTTGCCAAGGCCGACTTCTATACACATGCCCACAACGAGCCGTACCATGCCACGCAGAAACCGGTTTGCTGCGATGTGGTAAACCATACGCTCTCCTGCCGGATCTGTTTCCCATTCGCTCCTGAATAAAGTGCAAAGGGTCGTCTTCGCATCATGCCCCGTTTTACAGAGGGAAAGAAAATCATCAAACAACAGCAATTGTGCTGCGGCTGCTTGCATCAGCCCGGGCAGTGGACGGTCCCGGAACGGGAAATAATAGGCAGTTTCGCAGGCGAACGGGTCTTTGCGGAAAGTCAAATGGTAAGCATAGCTGCGGTAGCAAGCATCGAAACGGGCATGGGCATCCCAATGTACCGGGTATATGGCATTTACCGCAATATCGGGCCCGAGCACGCGGTTGATGCGGTGAAGCAATCCTTCGGGAAGGTTTTTGGCCGTATTGAAATGGGCATAATATACGAGCGCATGGACCCCGGCGTCCGTACGGCCGCAGCCGGTAAATTCGATATTTTCGCCGAGGATCATCGAAAATGCCGTCTCCAGGCTTTCCTGAACGGTCGCCTGTCCGGGCTGCCTTTGCCAGCCATAATACCGCGTACCGTTATAGGCGAGTGCTATGAAGTAGCGCTGCATAAAGGCTCCGATCGTTTATTCGACGTTAGTGCCACCGGCATTTAAAAAAGCCCGGCGCCCCTGGAGGGACCCCAGAACGCCGGGCCGGCCGTACAGGTGCAGCCGACGGGCGGGAACGCTCCGCAGCTGCATCAAAAACAAGGTTTAAGGTGCTTGATGACAGACAAGTCTCCTGTGCCGACAGCAAAGGAGGTGGTATAAGGGACAGGCGCGTATGCGGCGCCTGCGGGCATACTTGTTCGAATAGGGGCGTAAGGCGGAATATGTCTCTTGGGATGGGCGTTCAAAGCGAAGGGTTTGATTTTTCAAAGGTAAATAAAGGTTTGGGAACTTTGATACAGCCCATGGTATATTTTTTATCAGACGCGTTACCAGGGGCGGTATGGCAGGAAAAATGCTTTTCTTTAGCCCGTGCCGCCGCGAGGTGCCGTTCAGTTGCTTTCGACAGATCGCCCGGGCCTGCTGACCTGTAACTTTATGCTGACAAACAGGTGCCGGGGCAAACCGGGATAATAGTACCTGGGCAACTGGTTGCCAAAGGCGGCAGCGTTCACCTGGATCATTCCGGCGTAGCGGGCATTGGTGAGGTTTTGTACCCCTGCGCTCACCTCTATGCCCGGATTTTTTCCACGCTTCTGGTACCCCACCTTAATATGCGATAAAAAATATGCTGTGGAATATGCGCTGTTGTCGTCGCGCATAGGGAAGGCATCAACAAATTCGGCGCTCCATATACCAAAGAACCCGCTTGGGGCACGGAGGTCAAGCAGCGTCGTGAGCAGGTGGGGTGGGGTACCGGTCAGGGCATTGCCCGAAAAATCCCGCCCATTATCGTTGAAGACCAGGAAGCGGTGCCTGGAAAAGGCGTATCCTAAACCCAGAGTGCCCTGCCAGCTTTGTGACAGGAATTGATACCGAAGGGAAGACTCGATGCCAAGGTGCAGGGTTCTCCCGGCGTTAATGCCAATATAGGCGTCCAGGTCGGTACGGCGGGACACCAGCAGGTCGTCCACCCACATCGCATATCCTGCAACTTCATAACTTAGCCTTCCGCGCAGATAGTTGCCCCGTGTACCGATTTCCAGGTTCCAGCCTTTTTCCGGTACGATTTCAGGGTTGATATTCCCGGCCGGGGCAAGGGTTTCTTCGAGGGTGGGTGCTGCAAACCCATGCCCGAGGGTGATATACAAGGCCGATTGCGGGTGCAGGCGATAGCTCAGGGCCAGCCTTGGGGAGAAAATGGCCGGAAAATCCCGTTCGCCCCCTTTGTCGCGACCATCGCGAAAATAATAGTCCTGGAGGCGGTATTCGGTGAGGTTGAGGTTGAAACCTGCGGTGAAATTCCAGCGCGCTGCGAAATTGGCGCGGTATTCTGCAAACAGGTTGCCGTAGTGGCGCTGCTCCTTCTGATCGCTCAAAAGGGTATCCAATACGCCCTGACGGGTCGCATTGGTCATCCAGGCATAGGATTCCTGAAAAAATTCTCCGCCGACAAGGAACGAGGGCTCTGGCATCCAGGTATCTGCCCGGAGCTCAAGTGCTGCGCGAACCCCCACGGATTGGCTGTTTTCGCGCAGGATGTTAAATGGCCTGGATTCGTAATTGTCCCGGATAGCGGTAAATCCGGTAACTTTGCTGTGCAGGGATTTGCCTTCGGTATTTTGCCAAAGGGCCATCCGGTGCGATATTGCGGCGTGAAGGCGGCCATAATCTTCGAAACCCTTGACGGCGGCCCAGTTGGAAGCTGCTCGCCGGGGGTTTTCTTCAAAATCTTTTTGGTTGAGCGAACTGGGTATTTCTGCACGGGCATCGGTGAAGCCTGCCAGCAAGGTAAATTCGTGCCGGCCGCTGGCAACTATTCCGAGGGCGTTGAAGCTGCCTCTGCGGGATGCGTTGTTTTCGCGGTATCCGTCGGTAGTTAAACGGTTATAATTGAGCTGTAAATGGGTGTGCCCTTCGTTTTCCGTGATAAAAGTCCTGACAACTTGCCGGCGCAGGCCAAAAGCCCCCCACTGGGACTGGGCATCTGCACGGGCCTCGTCGGATAGCCGGCCTTGCGCAAATGGCTGGAGGATAATCACCCCGCCCAGGCCTGCACCCAAATGGCTTGCACTCGGGCCTTTCCACACTTCCACAGATTCCAGCATACTGAGGTCAAAATCTTCCAGGGCAGTCTCCCCAACGCCATTTGTCAATGGAATATCGCCCAGAAAAGCCCGGATTTTTGACGTTCCGAAAAGGGAACGGTTGCCAATACCCCTGATCGTGATGCGGTTGGTGCTAAGCGTACCGCTTTGCATATATACGCCAGGAACCCGATTCAGCGCCGGCGCCGGCGATACTTCGCTGTCGCTCAGTAATTCCCGCTGGCCGATAACCTGCACAGAGGCAGGCGTATGTAAGGGAAAACGCAGCGCCGGAGCTTCGATGGCCACGCTTTCCAGTTCGATCCCCTCGGGCGCCATCTGCAGCAGTATGAATTTCTCCTTCGGCTGCAGGAAATAGCTCAGCCCGGAATACCCCAGCGCGCTGACCTGAAGCCGGGGGCCCTGTACCGCAATATGAAAAAAGCCGTCTTCATCGGAAAAGGTACCGCCCCCGATACCCGGGAAAAACACGTGTGCGCCCGATATCGGTGCCCCGCCCTCCTGATCTACCACCTGGCCAGAGACTACCGCCTGCGCGGAAAGCGTTGCAGGAAGCAAACAAAATGCACAAAAAAAGATGTATTTCTCGAAAAAATGTTTCATATTTGAAATACCCTTGTGGCCTGCCCCGTCGTACCCCTCTTCGGAGCATACGTCTAAACGTCCGCGACAAGGGCCAAAATCATGTTTTGATGTCTAAAGATACAAAAGGAACCAACCGCGCAGTATGCATGGAACAACGCTTGTTCAAAACAACGGTCAACTGTAACAGTTGCCTGCGCACCGTAACACCATTTCTCGGGGAAGTTCCGGGAATCGAACACTGGGAAGTGGACCTCAGGCATCCCGACCGGATATTGAAAGTTCAGGGCACCCACCTCGATATCTCGGCGATTGTGGCTGCCGTCGAAGCAGCAGGCTTCGAAATTGAGCCTTTGCCACAGGATTAGCAGGGTCCTGCGGCTCAGGGCCCTGCCGGGGTCTCAGGATAAAGGGGGAACCCCGCCATAGTGCCGTTTATTTGCTTGCGGATATCCAGGAGCAGCGCCTCGTCGTGGGGATTGGACAGCGCCCGGTCAATCCATTCCACTACTTGCAGGCACTCGTACTCGCCGAAGCCCCGGGTGGTAATAGCCGCAGTGCCGATCCGGATGCCCGAGGTAATCATGGGCGATTCGGTATCAAAGGGTACCATGTTTTTATTGACCGTAATATCGGCTTTCCCAAGGGCCTCCTCTGCAGTCTTCCCGTTGAGGTTTTTCGGGCGGAGGTCTATCAACATAAGGTGGTTATCGGTGCCTCCCGAAACAATATGGTAGCCTTTCTGCAGGAATGCACCGGCCATCGTCCTTGCATTTTGGACGACCTGCTTCGCATATCTGCGGAAGCCCGGTTGCAGGGCTTCGTGAAAGGCCGTTGCTTTGGCAGCAATGACATGCTCGAGCGGCCCGCCCTGCATCCCCGGAAAAACGGCGCTGTTGAGTATCTGGGACATTTTGATCATCGTGCCGTTCTTTTGCGTCCTGCCCCATGGATTATAAAAATTCCTGCCCATCATGATGATCCCTCCGCGTGGCCCACGAAGTGTTTTATGGGTCGTGGAGGTGACAATGTGACAGTGCTCCATGGGGTCGTTGAGCAAATCTGCGGCGATCAGGCCGGCAGGGTGTGCGATATCGGCAAGCAGGATAGCCCCTACCTTGTCCGCGATTTCACGAAAGCGCTTGTAGTCCCAGTCGCGCGCATAGGCAGAAGCGCCGCAAATCAGCAACCGGGGGTTGACAGAGAGGGCTTTCTCCTCTACGCGGTCCATATCGATTAACCCGGTGGATTGTTCCACCCCGTAAAAGTGGGCGCGGTATATTTTACCCGAAAAATTGACCGGCGACCCGTGCGAGAGGTGCCCGCCGTGTGCAAGGTCAAACCCCAGGATGTTATCCCCGGGCTCAAGTAAAGCCAGGAAAACAGCAGCGTTCGCCTGCGCGCCGGAGTGCGGCTGTACATTCGCATATTCCGCCCCAAAAAGCGATTTGAGCCGGTCTATCGCCAATTGCTCGACTTCATCCACTACTTCGCAGCCTCCGTAGTACCGCTTGCCCGGGTACCCTTCTGCATATTTGTTCGTCAGGCAGCTACCCATAGCGTCGAGGACGGCCTGGCTGGCAAAATTTTCTGATGCGATCAACTCGACCCCTCTGCGCTGACGCTCAAGCTCGCGCTGTAACAGATCGAAAAGCTGTTTGTCCTGGTACATACCGTATAGATTGATTGTGGCACCAAAGGTACAACATTTGGACTATTTCAACGGGGTTTGAGCGGCGCTCAAATCCATAGGGCGATGAAAAATCATGTTGTAAGGTAAATATCGCCTTGCCGACTACCGTTACTTATTTTGGGAGCGTATTTTTAGCCCCTGCTAATCCGTTTCACAATAAAGTGGCTATTTCTGGCGCATATTTGCGGATTATACTTTCTGCCAGGTGCGAAGCAGCGCGTTTTCATATCCTCCTCGTTCGGGGGAGACGGCCCCCACGCCCCGCAATGTGGGGTAAATCTGTGTCGCAGCGGGCCTTTAAAAGCCGGTCTGATGTCCGGATCCCCGCGCCTGCGGGCCGGCCTGTCGTTTTTATTTGCTGCCCAATAGAACCAGAAGACCCCGAACAAACTTATTATGGTAATGAAACTTTCCATAGATAGCATCAAACAGCCGATCGTACAGGAGCTAGACGATTTTGAAGCACACTTCCGCCAGGCCATGCGCAGCCCTGTGCCGCTGTTGGACAAGATCACCTTTTATATCGTTCGGCGAAAGGGCAAGCAAATCAGGCCTATGTTTGTTTTCCTGTGTGCTAAAATTTCAGGGGGGATAACCCCTTCAACCTTCACCGCCGCTTCGCTCGTGGAGTTACTGCACACCGCTACCCTCGTCCATGATGATGTCGTGGACGATTCCTTCGAGCGACGGGGTTTTTTTTCTATAAATGCCCTGTGGAAAAATAAAATTGCCGTCTTGGTCGGCGACTACCTCTTGTCCCAGGGCCTTTTGCTCGCCTTAAAAAATAAAGAGTTTCTCCTCCTGGAAATCGTATCAAATGCCGTAAAGGCCATGAGCGAGGGCGAGCTGCTCCAGTTCGAAAAATCCCGGCGCCTGGATATCGAAGAGGATATCTATTTTGAGATTATCCGACAAAAAACAGCTTCCCTCATCGCCTCTGCATGTAGCGCAGGGGCCGCCTCCGCAACAAAAGACGGGACAGTCATCGAAAATGCGCGTTTGTTTGGGGAAAAAATCGGTATCGCCTTCCAGATCCGCGATGACTTGTTCGACCTGGGCGATGATGATGTGGGCAAGCCCCTGGGTATCGATATCAAAGAAAAAAAACTTACCCTGCCCGTAATTTATGCGCTCCGTACCGCAAGTGATACCGACCGTAAAGCCATGATCAATACGATTAAACGATACAATGATAAACCCGAGAAGGTTAGGGAGGTCATCCGGTTCGTGCAGCAAAGCGGGGGCATCGCTTATGCACGCGAAAAAATGTATGCTTACCGTCAGGAGGCCCTAGGCCTGCTCCACGGCTTTCCCCCGTCCCCTTCCCGTAAATCCCTCGAAGACCTGATTTATTTCGTAACGGAAAGGCAAAAATAAGGCGGCCTTGCAAATGCCTTGCGGAATAAAATTTTTCCGAACAATGCATCAAACCATACTGCAAATACCTGTTGCGATGCCCAACCTTTGCTATTTTTGCCGTGCGTTTAATTTGCTAATCATATCGCGCCGATCATGGTAGAAGTCAAGCTTTTTTCGGGCACCAGCTCGAGGTACCTCGCAGAAAAAATCGCAGATTATTACGGCGATAAACTCGGCGACCTTCATGTCAACCATTTCAGCGATGGGGAGATGCAGCCGAGTATCAACGAGTCGGTACGCGGTGGGTTCGTCTTTTTTATCCAGTCCACTTTCCCGCCCGCCGAAAACCTGATGGAACTTCTGCTCATGATTGATGCAGCCCGGCGCGCATCCGCAGGGTATATCACCGCCGTGATCCCCTACTTCGGATATGCCCGGCAAGACCGAAAGGACAAACCGCGCGTCCCTATTTCCGCAAAGCTTATCGCCAACCTTCTCGAAGCTGCCGGGGCCAACCGCATCATGACCATGGATTTTCACGCAGATCAGATCCAGGGTTTCTTCGATATTCCGGTGGACCACCTCAAGAGCGAAGCCATTTATATCCCATACTTACAGGCCCAGGATCTTTCCAACACCATCTTCGCCTCCCCCGATGTCGGTGGTGTTAAACGGGCGCGGATCTACGCAAAATACTTTCACAGGGAACTGGTGATTTGCGATAAATACCGCGAAAGGGCTAACGAGGTCGCAGGGATGACGGTCATCGGCAACGTGGAAGGGGCAGATGTTGTCCTGGTGGACGACCTCGTGGATACTGCCGGTACCCTCTGCCGTGCCGCAGAAATCATTATGAAAAAAGGGGCAAAGAGTGTGCGCGCACTCTGTACCCATCCTATCCTCTCCGGAAAAGCTTACGAGAATATCGAAAATTCTTTGCTCGATGAGCTGCTCGTTTGCGATACCATCCCGCTAAAGCGGCAATCGCCGAAAATTAAAGTGCTCACAACCGCTAAACTCTTCGCCCGCGCTATCCGAAATACCCACGAACACCGCTCGATTTCCGCACTGTTTGTCGAGGGCTGACCGGCAACGCTAAAAAGTGAAAAAAAATTCGCTTTTTTTTCTAAATCAATTATCTTTGCGTGCCCAAATAAGGAAATTCTTTAAGCAGAAGATACAAAAGTCATGGAACTCATCTCTTTTACCGGCCAACTGAGGCCCGACACCGGCAAAACCGCTTCGAAATCCCTTCGCCGGGAAGGGCAAATCCCTTGTGTGCTCTACAGCGCAAAGGAATCGGTGCACTTCTCCACCACCCTCCAGCAGGTCAAAAATCTGATCTATACGCCGGATTTTCACGTGGCACAGCTCCAGGTTGGCGGCAATACCTATAAGTGTATCGTCAAAGACTACCAGCTCCATCCACTGTCCAACGATCTGGTGCATATCGACTTCCTGCAGCTTGTAGATGGCCAGCCAATCAAAGTAGAGGTGCCGGTGAGGGTAAAAGGGCAGTCCCCAGGGGTCAAAGTAGGCGGCAAACTGGTACAAAAGTTGCGCCGCGTCAAAATAAAAACCACACCCGAATATCTCGTTGACCAGCTCATGCTGGATATCTCCACACTGGAACTCGGCCAGTCCCTCCGCGTCCGGGATATCTCCGCAGAAAATGGGATCGAAGTCATGAGCTCTTCCGGCATCCCGGTAGTCACTATCGAAATCCCACGCGCACTCCGTTCCGCAACTGCCGCAGCAGAAAAAGAAACCGGCAAGAAAAAGTGACCGCAGGCCTTCGCGTCAGCCTGGTACAAGCCGATCTGGCCTGGGAAGACCGACCGGCCAACCTGCAGCGGCTCAATGCAATGATCTCCCCTCTGCAGGGCTGTACAGACCTCATCGTCCTGCCGGAGATGTTCACTACCGGCTTTAGTATGTCGGCAGAACGTCTCGCAGAACCAAATAGCGGCGCTACCGGCGTATGGATGGCCGGTCAGGCAGCAAAAACCGGAGCGGTGTTGGCCGGTACCTTCATCGTATCGGAAGGCGGCCGCTACTATAACCGCCTGCTCTGGGCACGCCCTGACGGTACGGTATCGCACTACGACAAACGCCATCTTTTCTCCCTTTCCGGAGAACACCTCCACTACTGCCCAGGGGCAAACAGGCTTCTCACAGAACTTAAAGGATGGAAAATCTGCCCCCTGATATGCTATGACCTGCGCTTCCCGGTCTGGAGCCGAAATACCGATGCGTTCGACCTCCTCATCTACACCGCTAATTTTCCGGCCCGACGAAGCTATGCCTGGAAGCAACTGCTCATCGCCCGTGCGATCGAAAACCAATGCTATACGATAGGGGTCAACCGTACCGGGAATGATGGTAACGGGATTGAGTACAGCGGAGACTCCTGTGTCCTCGATTTTGAAGGCCATTACCTCGCCCAGGCTCCTGCCGGCGAACACGTCGTTTCCTGTGTGTTGGAGGCAGCGCCGATGCAGGACTTTCGAAAAAAGTTCCCTTTCCTCAACGATATGGACGATTTTGTGCTAAAATAACGTACAAATCGCTATTTTTACAGCGTACCATTTTTATAAGGTTATGCACTCAAGGTTACGCTCAAAAATTCCACTTTGGCTGTTGCTGTCCAGCTTCCTGGCCCTCCAGGCCTGTACGGTGTTCACGCCCGGCCTGATTAGCGCAAATATCCAGCGGGAGCGGCAATTCAGAAAAGAGCTTGTCGCATATTCCCAGAAATACCTGGGGCTGCCTTACCGATATGCCAGCCGTGACCCCGAAGTAGGCTTCGACTGCTCGGGCTTTACCCATTTTGTAATGAAAAATTTCGATATAGCCCTCTCTACGAGCTCCAGCGCACAATCCCTCGAGGGGATAAAAATACCGTTGGAAGAAGTACAGCCCGGCGATCTGGTGTTTTTCCGCCACAGCCCCCAAGGAAGGATTTTTCATGTCGCACTCGTCGTTTCCAATGAGGAAGAAGGGATTAGTATCATCCATGCCACTTTCCGGGGGATTATGATAGACAACCTGAAAAAGTCCTCGTATTGGTCGCGGAAATATAAATCGGCCCGTCGGGTCATCCTCTGAACCCGTCCCAGGCTGCGGATTTCCGGACGTCATATCCAGCCTGCACCGAGCGCAACAGAGACTATAATCAACATCGCTGCGACTAGCAACTGCACAAACCGCAGTGTCAGCTTCTTTAGCAGCCGATTGCCAATGAAGGCGCCAAGGATTGCCGACAGGGTGGCAGAGGCTACCAGGGGCAGATTGTCGCCGAGGCTTTGCGAAGCAAATCCGCCCGCATAGACGCCTAGCCGTGAAAAATCCACACAAGCAGAGATGGCTACGGATGTACCGATATATGCCTCCTTCGACAATCCGGCGCGGATCAGGAACGCACTGCGCAGGGCTCCCTGGTTGCCGGAAAGGCCCCCGAAAAAACCGCTGAGCGCTCCGCCAATGGCGAGCTTGTCCCGCCCGAAAGCAATTCCGCTAAATCGCGGCACGATTTCTACCAATGCAAAAAAAATGAGCAAGCACGCAATCGCAAATTTTGCAGGATACACCGTGAAGGACCTGCCCCACAAGCTGTAAGCGAAAAGCGGCGGCCAGGCAGCCACTACTATCAAGAGCCAGGCCCCGGCAAAAGCAAATATCACTGCAGGTATCCCAAAACGCAGCGCCACCGCCCGGTCAATATGCCGCCCCGTGATCAGCAGCTTGAATATATTGTTGAAAAAGTGTACCACGCCGGTCAGTGCTACCGCAAGGGCCGTGGGGAAAAATAACATGAATACAGGGGTTAGTATCGTGCCCAGGCCAAACCCCGAAAAAAAGGTGAGCATAGAGATAAAAAATGCCAGTAGCGAAATATATAGGATTTCCATGATAAATGGGTTTGTCCAGGCTATGCAAGCAAAAAAAGCAGGGCAAGGGTGAAAAAGGCCGTTATTCGCCTGCAATAATCCGCGCTTAACGATTATTGTGGCCAATAACCTTGCAAAAAATTGCGTAAAATTTGTAAAAAGTATTGTTTTTAGACAAAAATTTGCAAAAAACAGCATGATGCTGCAAATAATTAAGGGGTTTATTGCTAAATTTGATACAATGCAAACTTAATAAGTTTTTTTACTTTAAAATGAAGGCAGTTATGACGTTGAACTTTAAACAATGCTTATTTTCACTGGCCCTGCTACTCGCGCTGCCGCTGTTCGTCAGCGGCCAAAAGGCCAACGTCTCTATTAAGGGGACGGTTACCGGTACCGATGCGGAGCCTCTGATCGGGGTGAACGTTTTCCTTCTGGAAGCCCGTATCGGAACGATCACGGATATCAATGGGTACTACGAAATCTCCGCCGCCCTGGCAGAAGGCACCTACACCCTCCAGGTAAGTTATGTAGGATACAAGTCGTACACCGAAAAAGTAAGTATCGGTGCGACGGGCGCCACACTGCTCAAAGATATCACCCTGGCATCGGATATCCTCGACCTCGACCAGGTCGTCGTTACCGGCGCTTCGCCTACGGCTACCCGCAAACAACTTGGCAATAACGTCAGTGTCGTGGATGGGCGCGCGGTGGGCAACTCTGGTTCGGTAAATACCCTGGCGGCACTGAGTGGAAAGGTGATGGGCGCCCAGATCACCCAGAACGATGGCAACCCTGCAGGGGGTATCTCCGTGCGCCTGCGGGGGCCCAGCTCCATCAACGGCTCTTCCGACCCGCTGTACATTGTGGACGGGGTTATCGTGGACAACAGCTCCACCAACGTCATCAACCTCAGTGCGGATGCGATGACTACCGGCTTGCGCGGCGGCCAGAACCGCCTCGTGGATATCAACCCTGCCGATATCGAGCGCATTGAAGTGATCAACGGCGCTTCCGCAGCGGCACTCTATGGGTCCAGGGCTGCCAACGGGGTCGTCCAGATTTTTACCAAGCGCGGCAAAAGCGGCAAACCGACGATCGAGTTCAGTACATCGGTCAGTATGAGCCAGCTCCGTAAAAAGGTATTCATGACCCAACATCCGCAACGCTTTGGCTTGAAAGGCAATGACCGCCTCGAAACTACCCAGGACCGTCTCACTACCCTGCTCCACCTCGGGCCTTCCGAAGCCGCCCTCACCAGCCAGGGGGTCAAGTTCGTAAAGGTAGGGCCCGTCAACCGCCTGCTGATTACCGACAAGTATAACGTCACCCGCTACGATATGCAGGACGAAGTATTTACCAATGCCTTCGGTACAGAAAACTACCTCTCGGTAAACGGCGGAAACGAGAAAACACAGTATTTCGCGTCCTTCGGCTATACCGATAATGACGGCATCATCAAAAATACCAACTTCACCAAATACACCGGCCGGCTCCGGCTCAACCAGACCCTCTCAGATTGGGCCACGCTCTCCGCAGGCATCGCATATAATTTCAGCCTGAGCCAGGATCTGCCCAACGGCAACAACTTCTTCAGCCCGATCAGTACCATGTTTATTATTGATAACGTATGGGATATTACCCAGCGCGACGCCGTTGGCAACCTGCGCCAAGTCGAACAGGTTCGCGTCAACCCGCTCACCGTCATCGAGACTTTTGATATTACCCAGCGCACCAATCGCAGTATTGGCGACGTACAACTCAAACTCTTCCCGGTAAAAGGGATGACGGTCAATGCGATCCTCGGGTACGACAACTATTCCCTGGTGGGCAATGAATTCCATCCGCGTATCCCATATCCGGGCGTGGCCGCCGGTTTCTTCCCCGACGGGTATGTGAGCAATGCCACGAGCAACGTCACCCTGCTCAACCACGATCTTACCATCAACTATTCCAAGGACCTGAGCGATGTCCTGACTTCCACGACGACTGCAGGCTACCAGATCCAGAATGACCGGACGCACTTCACCGCTCAGGAAGGCCGCGACCTGGCACCCTTTGTACAGACGATTTCCGCTGCCGCCAACCTGTTTGCGCCGCCGGTACAAAGCATCGCCCAGCGCAGTGTGTGGGGCTACTTCCTCCAGCAGACTTTCGGCTATAAAGAACAGCTTTTTGTGACGGTTGCCGGTCGTATTGACGGTTCATCCGCCTTTTCACCAGAAAACCAAACCAACTTTTATCCTAAAGCCAGTGCAAGCTGGGTATTGTCCGACTACTGGAAAAATGGCAGCCTGGCCAACAAAATCAGCTCCTTCAAGCTGCGGGCCAGCTATGGCCAGGCGGGCAACCTGACAGGTATCGGCCCCTATGACCGTTACAACAACTATCTGATCGGCCAGTTAGGAGGCCTCTCCGCCGTAACGCCTTCTACGGTACTCGCCAACCCGGATGTCAAGCCCGAACGGATGTCTGAACTTGAATTCGGTGCAGATATGGCTTTCTTCAACAACCGTATGGGCCTTAATGTCACCATATATAATCAGGACATCCAGGACCTCCTGCTCACCCGTCCGCTCCCACCGACCGTGGGCGGAAACTTTATCGTGACGAATGAAGGCGGAATGACCAACAAGGGGGTCGAGGTAATGCTCCAGGGTGCACCGGTGGCAACCAGCAAAGTGCGCTGGGACCTTAGCCTGATGTGGTCGCGCAACCGCAACGAAGTCAGCGGTATCTCCGGTGCATTGTTCCTGCGGGGCAGCGATGGCGCCCAGGCCGCAATCAATGGCCAGCCTTATGGCGTTTTTTATGGCCGGTACTATGCCCGCAACGCTACTGGTGGGCTGCTCCTTACCGCCCAGGGCCTGGCACAACCAGAGCGCGGTGCCCAGACGACCCTCCTTCAGGGTACGCCCAGCAGGGGCGCAGATGGACAGCCGGTCGCTACCGCAGCGCAACTTCGCAAAATCATCGGCGATCCCAATCCGGATTGGTTCGGCGCTTTTACTTCCGACCTTAGGCTCGGCAAACTTTCCTTCCGCGTCCAGTTTGATGCAATGTGGGGCTTCGATGTCTATAACTGGAACCGCATCACTCAGAATAACGTAGGCCAGGGCGAGCTCGCCGAAAAAGAAATTAAGGGCGAAGTGGCAAGGGGCTATGTCGCTTCTATCGCCGGCGGCGTTACAGGCGAACGTATCCAGGAAGAACACGTCGAGGATGGTTCTTTCGTCAAACTCCGCGAGCTATCGCTCAGCTACGATCTCGGAAAAGTCGGAAAGGTATTCGACAACCTCAATGTCGCCCTGATCGGGAGAAACCTCCTTTCTTTCGACAACTACCTGGGGTACGACCCTGAAACCAACTCCGCAGGCCAGACTGACCGCGTCCGTGGCGACGATTTCGGAAACGTCCCGATCCCGAGGATGCTTCAGCTCCGCCTTGGCGCCCGTTTCTAAACCGATTTCCGATTTTATGATTTTTAAAAAAATAATAATATGAAATTTAAATATATCGTCCTGATCGCTTTTTTGCCCCTGCTGTTGCTCACAGCGGCCTGCGAAAAAGAATTTGAAAACCCAAACGCAGCGACGAGCGAGGGCGTCCTGAACAACGTGGACGGCCTGCTGGGTATGGTCGTTGGGCTCAAACGCGCCTATTCCGTCGGCGCTACCGGAGCCTTGTACAGCGTGGTCTCTGCCAACGGCCTCACAACGAGGGAGCTTTACGTTATCAACACCGGTAACGGCGAGCTCGCGGCACTGGAAGCAGGCGGAGGAACGGTGGGCAATTCCAATTCCTTTCTCTCGAATATCTGGGCAAGCGCAAATATCGTCATGTCCAATAGCGAACTGGTAATCAATAATTCCGTAAATATTCCGGATGCGGGTACGGCCACGGCGGTAAAGGTCTATGGTCATTTCTTCAAAGCCCTCGCAATCGGTACGATGGCGCAGTTCTGGGAGCAAGTGCCCACACAGGCCGGGTCGGCAGCAGATTTTCTGCAAGGGAAATACGCGACCTTTAAGCCGCGTGCCCAGGCCCTCGCAGATGCGATCGCCCTCCTCGAAGCAGGGGTCGCGGCGATCGGGACAACTCCCCCATCCGCCTATTTCAACAGCAAAGTCGGTGCGGATATCAATATCGCAGATGCCTGTAATGCCCTCCTGGCAAGGTATTATATGATGTCCGGGAATAACGATAAAGCCATCGAGGCGGCCAACCGCGTCAACCTGACCCGGAAGTCCTCCTTCCGCTTTGACGCCCTTAACCAAAACCCCGTCTTCCGTACGGCTTTGGTGAACAACAACACGTATGATGGCCGGTTCAACTTCGGCCTCAGCGGTGAGCTGGCTCCAAGTGCAGGGGATGGCCGTATCGCTTTCTATCTCGGCGCGAACCCTCAGACCAACGTCAAAGTCCAGGGGTTCTTCAATAGCGACGTCCGGGAAATCCCCGTATTCCTGCCGGGTGAAATACTCCTCATCAAAGCAGAGGCGCTGGCAAGAAAGAACGACGTCGCCGGTGCTATCGCCGAGCTGAACAAAGTGCTGACTAAAAATAACGATATCTTTGGTGTCAACGCGAACCTGCCGGCCTATAGCGGCGCTGCCACACAGACCGCCGTCCTGCTCGAAATCTACCGCAACCGCTGCATCGAACTCTATATGTCCGGCCTGAAGCTGGAGGATAGCCGCCGCTTCAACCGCCCGGGCCCTCCCGGCGGAGAGCGCAACCGCAATTTTTATCCCTACCCGCTCCGCGAAAGGGATAATAACCCAAATACGCCACAGGACCCGGCAATCTAAGGTGATACCTTACAGGTTGCCCCACAAGTAACCGAGGGTGTATCATAAGGCGCGATATTTCATAGGGGTTGTGTAAAAAGGTTTTTGCCGCCTGCGGCGGCAGAATATTCTTCTGAGAGACGCGTCATTTTCACGATTTCGCGAAGCGAAATCGTGAAAATGACGCGTATCTCAAAATATAATTCGGCGCGAAGCGCCGTAAAAAACCTTTTTACACAACCCCATGATGATTTGCCGCAAGCGCTGAAAAAGACTTTTTGCACAACCCTTATAAAAGACTTGTTGCGATGGGATTCTCATGGGTTTAAAATGGCTGTTTTTCGCCCACGCTGCGCCTTTTTTCGGTTACATAGCCGGGCTATGTTCCCTCAAAAAGCCTTCGCGTGGACGAAAAACAGCTCATTTTTCCCACCGCGATAACCCATCGCAACAAGTCTAAAATTTCTCCGCATTAGGCGGCGCAGGGCTCGTGCGACAGCCGGGCCCGCCCTCCTCAACTTTCCCACATTATAAAATACACGGATATGCGCAAAGACAGGATAATCATGCTGGCAAACTTGTTCTGCCTTGTGGCGGTGATTTACGTCAACTACCTTGCCACGGCGCTTCCGATTGCCGGGCGGACGCCCGCCTCCGTGTCGGATATGTTCCCGACACTGTTTACGCCGGCAGGCTTCACCTTTGCGATCTGGGGCATCATCTATCTGCTCCTGATAACCTATGCGATATACCAACTGAGCTTTTGGCAGGCCGAAGCCCCGGTATATGTGCAGAAAGTCGGGTACTGGTTTATGCTTTCCTGTATTGGTAACGCCGGCTGGCTCTTTGCGTTTCACCATTTACAGATCGGATGGTCTATGGTGCTGATGCTGATATTGCTCGGCAGCTTATTGAAGATTTATTTGCGATTGGATATCGGCCGCAGCGATGCAAAACCGGCAGAACGATGGCTGGGCCATCTGCCTTTCAGCGTATATCTGGGCTGGATCACGGTAGCCACGATCGCCAATGCCTGCATCCTGTTTACCCATCTCGGATGGGACGGCCAGCCCGGCGGCCCTGTGTTCTGGACTATTACCGTAATCGTCGCTGCAGTGGCCATTGCGCTCTGGTTGCTGATCGGCCGCAGGGACATTGCTTTTGCAGGGGTCATTATCTGGGCCCTATATGGAATCCTTTCAAAAAGAATAGCCGATCAAAGTACCCGGGACGGACTGATCGAAACCAGTGCACAGGCCGGCATGATCCTCCTGGGTATCGCCGTCCTTTTAGTCTTTTTCCGCATCCTGAAACCGACAGCTGCTTAAACAGGTCGAATAGGGGCAAAAAAAAAGCCCTCAGCGAGGGCCTCATGCAATAACAAATCATAATCTCATGAAAAAAAGACGACCTAATTCTTATAAAATCCTCCCGCAGGAGGTGCTAACTTTCTTTTGAGTTTGGTACTCCCTACCGATGGTGACACCGGCAGGGAGACCTCGTAGTTTTTGGGATACCGTCCCTTGGTTAGAGGGAAGTCGGTTGAATACGTTTAAGGGACTATAACGAGGGACTGAACTTTTTTAAATTTCCCGGGGGCATCTTCTTGCTCCCTTTGATGATGTAAAGATGCGGCACTTTTATGCCCATTGCAAAGACTAATAATGGCATTTGTTGAAAAAAAGTGCCATTATTTTTTTGTAAAAAAAAGAAAAACAATAATTTATATTAATTTTTTGTTTTTTGTAAATAAAAAAAAGAAGCTCCAAAAAAAAGATTTAAGGGTGCATTTTTAATAGACTTGTTGCGATGGGTAATCATTGTGGGAAAAATGAGCTATTTTTTGA
>JBMOJO010000233.1:0-5716 GCA_049315745.1 Saprospiraceae bacterium
AATGACGTGTCTCTCAAAACATAATTCGGCGCGAAGCGCCGTAAAAATCTTTTTAAACAACCCCTCAAGAGAACATTCTGCCGCAGAAGACGGCAAATTACTTTTCATACAAACCTTTTGCCATCACTTTCTTGTGTTATTTTTGTCGTTCAAAACCAGCAAAAGTTCAATTATGCGGATAATCACCATCCTTTTCTTCCTGACCGGGCTGCTTCCCGTACAGGCACAGCAGACCCCTGCTGAAATCATCCCTTTAAATCCCCGGGTATCATCCGGAAAACTGGATAATGGGCTGACCTATTATATCCTGCCTAATGCTAAACCGGAGCAGAAGGTGGAACTTCGCCTCGTGGTCAATGCAGGGAGTATCCTGGAATCGGATAAACAGCAGGGCCTGGCACATTTCTGCGAGCACATGGCCTTCAACGGGACGAGGAATTTCCCTAAAAACGAATTGGTAAGCTTTCTCCAGGGCATGGGCGTGCGTTTCGGTGCCGACCTGAACGCTTACACTTCTTTTGACGAAACGGTCTATTTCCTGCCCATCCCTACCGACCGCCCCGGAAATCTCGAAAAAGGGTTCCAGGTACTGGAGGATTGGGCCCATCAGGTCCTTTATGAAGCGGAAGAAATTGATAAGGAGCGCGGGGTAGTCCTGGAGGAAGCCAGGCTGGGTAAAGGAGCGGAAGACCGCATGTTCCGGCAATACCAAACGCAGCTCTTCGCAGGCTCCCGATATGGGGAACGCCTTCCAATCGGTAAAGAAGCAATTATCCAGACCGCTTCCTATAAAACAGTCCGCAGGTTCTATAAAGATTGGTACCGCCCCAATCTTATGGCGGTAGTAGTTGTCGGCGATGTGGACGGGGACAAAGCCCTCGCTCTGGTGAAAAAACACTTCGGGGCTATCAAAAATCCCGCCGGCGCCCCCAAACGCACTTATGCGCCCATACCGTCCCGTGCGGCTTCGGACGCATTGGTGGTTACCGATCCGGAAGCTACGGCCTATGACCTTAGTGTCTATTTCGACGCCTCGCAGGTGCCTGCAGCAAAAACCCTCGAAGATTATCAAAAGGTGTTGTTGCGGGGCCTTTTTAACGAAATGTTGAATGCCAGGCTCAACGACCTTCGCCAATCCGCCACCCCACCTTTCCTGTTTGCTTCGGCAGGCTACGGAACCTATGTCCGGGGTTATGGGGCTTTCAATGCTTCTGCAGGTATCGGGAAAGATGGTGTGGAAACAGCGGTCAATGCCCTCATCGGCGCGGCGCTGCAGGCGCGCCTGTACGGCTTCACCCGGCCCGAGCTGCAACGCGCCTTGCAGCGCAGGGCCTCGTCCATTGACAGGGCGCTGAAAGAAAGGGACAAGACGGAATCCGGGGTCTATGCCTCCGAGTTTACCCGGCACTTCCTGAGCGGCGAACCTGCACCCGGTATAGAAAAAGAATCCGAATACTTCAACGCGTTCATGCCAAAGGTAACCCTCGAAGACGTCAATGCCGTTGCTGCGGCGTTTGACCTCGAAGCAAATGCCTTCGTGGTACTTACGGCCCCTGAAAAAGGGGATATCCCCCTCCCGGATAATGCCGGGCTTTTGCGCTTGTTCCAAAAGGCCGTCCAACAAAAGGTACAGCCTTATGAAGAAAAAATACTGGCTGAAGGACTGATGGCACCACTGGAAAATGGGGGCGCTATCGTCGCCGAGGCTCGGGACGAAAATCTTGGGGTCACCTTGCTGAAACTGAGCAACGGGGTCTCTGTAACGCTTAAAACTACGGATTTCAAAAATGACGAAATCCTCCTCTCCGGAACGCGCAAAGGGGGCACCAACAACTATTCCCCGGAAGATAAGTACAATAGCCTGAATACGATACAGATATTGCGCGAAATGGGGCTCTCGGAGTTTACGCCCGTAGACCTGAGAAAGGTCAATGCAGGGAAAATCGCCAATGTCAACCCGGTTATCGGCCAGCTCACCAGCGGATTCAGGGGCAGCTCCTCGGTCAGGGATTTCGAGACGATGCTCCAATTGGTCTATCTCAATGCGACCGCACCGCGTCGCGATGATGCGCTCTTCACGGCTTTCAAAAACAAACAAAATGCCATGTGGGCAATGATGGGCGCCAACCCCCAGTTTGCTTTTGTAGATACCTTGTATAAGTTCATGTTCGGTAGCCACCCCTATGCCCCGCTCTTGCCCAAGCCGGAGGTCTATGAAAAAGTCAATCTCGACCGCGTAATGGAAATCTGCAGGGAACGCCTCGGCGATGCGGCAGGGATGCATTTCACCATCGTCGGAAGCCTGGACGAAGCAACAATGAAACCCCTGATCGCCAAGTATCTGGGGGCCCTGCCGAGCTCCGGCAACGAAACCCCCTGGAAAGATAACGGCCTGCGTATGGTCGGCGGCCAGCGCGAACTGAGCTTCTATAAAGGCACAGAGCCAAAGAGCCTTATCCAGATGATCTGGTTTGGCGAAACGCCTTTTTCCGAAGATACCCGGCTGCATATCAGGGGCCTGACCGAAATCCTCAATATCCGAGTCATCGAAAAACTGCGCGAAGAGCTCGGCGGGATTTATGGCGGTGGCTTTTCGGGCGCGATGAGCAGGTATCCTTATGAGAATTTCCAGCTCGCCCTCAACCTGCCTTGCGGGCCCGAAAATGTGGAAAAACTGGTCGCCGCAGTACAAAACGAAATCGAAACCCTCATGCGGGAAGGCCCCTCCACCGAAAACCTGGACAAGGTGAAGCAGCAATGGCGGGAAGGCTATCGGGAAGATCTGAGGAAAAATGCATTCTGGCTCTCTAATCTGGAAGAAATTATGTTCTTCGGCGACGATCCACAACTCCTCCTGAAATACAATGAACGTATTGATGCCCTTACGACCGGGGACTTGCGCGAAGCTGCCCGATTGGTTTTCGCAAGCCCCAACCGCATGAAGGCAGTATTATATCCGGAAAAATAAACTTGTTGCTTAAACACCTTACCCGATGAACAGGACTATAAATCGCGGATATTCTGAGGACTTGTCGCGGCAATGCCATTCCGGCAACAAAATTGGACATTTCTGCCTGCATAATGGCTTTTGGAGATTGTATAGCCAGGTCGTTTTTCTTCGAAATGCCTCCGTAAGGGCAGGCAATTACCCTTTTTCCCGATCGTGCCACCCCGTTGCTACAGGTTTGTTGTTGTGCGTAGCGACTTGCCTCGCACTGTGCTCAAGCGGGCAGTCCGCTGCTGAAAATCAATACAACGAGCTGACGGTCAGGGCTCTGACAGAATCCGGAGGGTTGGCGCCTGTAGCCACTGCTTTCGATACCCGGTATGAAGGGGTCCGTGGCTCTCCGTTGCTGTTTGAGACCTGGAAAGAGGGTACGATCAAAATTAAAGGCAACGATCAGGTGATTACCCCGGTGAAGCTCAATATCAACCTGGAAAAGCAAGTCGCCGCGGTTTATTACCAAAATGGCAGTATCGGCCTCCTTCCCGGCAACCGCCTGGAGTATCTGTCTTTTGAGGCACCTGAAGGCCAGCAGCGGTTCATCTTGCTTCCCGCCAACCTCGTGGATCCTGCCAGAAACAGCGATCTCCGCTTTTACGGTTTGCTTCACGAGGGGGATCGTTTTACCTTGCTCAAATATATCAGCCGGGAATTCAGAAAGGCGGATTACAAGGGCGCCTATTCTACCCAGGTCAGGTATGACGAATATGTTGAGGAAATCCAATACTTTCTCCGTTTAGAAGATGGGCCCTATGTGAAAGTCCGCCCTCGTGCCAGCGCGATCGCAAAACAGCTTGCCGCATGGAAACTGGCGCTGCCCTCGAATGCGGGGAAGGCCGACCCGGATTCCGTAGCTGGTGTCATTGAAATCCTCAGGGCGCTGGAGCAAAAATAACCTAAAACTGATCAATATGCCGGCTTCTGCAAGGTCCAGGGCTCAGGAATCGCGAACCGCCGTGGAACGGCTGTACATCGCCATGCGGCACTTGTTTATCCGCGGCAGCTATAAGCCGCTGGGCTTGTCCGGCGAAGCGATGATCGAGGCGTTGATGATGTTGCGACCGGAAATATATGGCTCCATCACGGATCCTGAGCGGATCGAACTGGATGGACTGCTCTATATTTTTCAGCGCCTTCCCAAAGGGATTGAAGAGTGCCGTTTCGTAAGGCTCATTAGCAGGGAAGGATTTGAAAATTCAGACTTCGAAACCCTGGTGCCCCCAAAGCGCAAACGCAATTGCTACCGCATTGACGGCGAGCAGATGTTCGTGGAGATGACGCGCGGGCGCAGCGACATCTACGATATCCTGACCCACCTCACATTCATGTACGTGGAATCCGAAAAAATACGGCGCAACACTGAAGACCATAAAGGCCGTAAAAACCGGGAGTGGGAAATGCTGGAAAAGGCTGTAGAAAAAGAAGAAGCCGGCGAAGCATTTGATATGGAGGTTGCCCTGACGTATTTGAGTACCCTCTTGGGCCGAACGTATCAGGAAACCCAGGATGCTGCCCGGCGTTTTGCCGCAGATGAGAATTGCAACAGCCTTTTTCATATCGTTTATTGGTTGGGACACCTTTCTTTTGAAGAGTTTAATCATAAAAATGACCGGGAAATCAGTTTTTCTTTCGCGTTGAGGGAAAAAATCGGGCATCATGTCTATGGCGGCCTGTGGGCATCCAATATCAAAGCGGCCATTTTGGAGCATGGCTGGCTTAAACGCCCGATACATATCATAAGCGCCAACCTGCACAGCTTCATGAACTATCTCTACGCCCCGGCTGCACTGAAACGCCTCGCAAAACCGGTTCCGTTCGAGGAACTCGCCAAGGAACTCAGCCTGGAAGGCAATGCGCCCATGCGGGAAACGGTGAAGGACTGGGCCCTGCGCAACGGGATGATCCAGCTCGACGATACCAGCGGCACCAATATATCCGTTCAGCTCTTCGACCTCGCCAAAATCAATCCCGATACCTTGCACCCGGATATCCGATGGGATACGGAAAAAATCCGTCAACAACAACCCATCATGCTGGTCATGGATTATGCCTTCGGCGAACAGGCCTATGAATCATTCGATGAACTGTTCAAACCCTTCGAAAAAGCAGAGGGGCGGCAATACCTCAATATCGCTTCGCTGAGTATTATGGGAAAGGCCGGTATCCTCGAGGGGGCAAAAGGCGACCTCATGGTGCCTACTGCGCACGTTTTTGAAGGGACTGCCGATAATTACCCCCTGGATAACCAATTCTCAAAAATGGATTTTGAGGGCTTCGGACTCAAAGTCTTTGAAGGCCCTATGATCACCGTACTGGGCACCTCCCTCCAAAACCGCGATATTCTCAGCTACTTCCTCCATTCTTCCTGGAAAGCAATCGGGCTGGAAATGGAAGGGGCGCATTATCAGAAAGCAATACAGGCAGCCTCCCGTATCCGCAATAATATCCCGCCCGACGTCCCCATCCGCTATGCCTACTACGCTTCCGATAACCCTCTCGAAACAGGTGGTACCCTCGCTTCAGGGAGCCTCGGCATGGAAGGGGTCAAACCGACGTACCTGATTACCCTGAAAATCCTTAACAGCATCCTCGCAGACTTGTGAGGATGCTGTCTTATGAGCTATTTTTCGATGCTCTGCGCCAAAGAACGTTTGGGGTTGTGCAAAAAGTCTTTTGCCGCCTGCGGCGGCAGAATATTCTTCTGAGAGACAC
>JBMOJO010000234.1:0-5634 GCA_049315745.1 Saprospiraceae bacterium
GATAAAAAATGACTCTTTTTTCCCACCTCGCTGACCCCTCGCAACAAGTCTAATAAAAAACCAGTAAGGGAAAAACGGGAAAGATTCCCCGTATCCAACGTTTGCTCCGTTGCCTGCTTATGTAAAAAAGACCTTTGCATACAGGGAGGATACCCGGTTTCATCGTCTATGTCCTTAAAAAGGGCTCTAAGATAAAATTAAAGTATGCAAATGGAGACAAGCGCAAAAATAGGAACTTACCGCTGGCGGATACTCGCGATGCTTTTTGCGGCGACCACCATCAACTACATGGACCGCAGCGTCATCGGGGTACTGGCACCGACCTTGCAGCACAAAGTATTCGGATGGACGGATGCCGACTACGGCTATATCAGTGCCTCGTTCCAATTGGCATACGGTTTGGGGATGCTGGGCATGGGCGCTCTTATCGATCGCATCGGCACCAAGAAGGGATATACCCTTTCCATAGGTATCTGGAGTATCTTCGGTATGCTACATGCCGTTGTACAGCCTGCTTTCAGCTTTGTGGGCTTTATCTTCGCCCGCTTTGGCCTTGGGCTCGGGGAATCGGGCAATTTCCCGGCCTGCATAAAGACCGTCGCGGAGTGGTTCCCGAAAAAAGAGCGTGCTTTTGCCACGGGTATCTTCAATGCAGGCACGAACGTAGGGGCCATCCTCGCGCCCTTGATCATCCCCCTCGTCGTCATGGACTCCGGGGAGAACTGGCAGTTTGCGTTCCTGACTACCGGGGTCTTCAGCGCAATATGGGTCATCGTCTGGCTTAATATGTACCACAGGCCCGAAGAGCACCCCAAGCTCGGCGCAGCGGAATTGGCCTATATCCGCAGCGACCAAACTGATGAGGGCCAGCCATCCGTAGCCCAGGTTTCCTGGGCCAAAGTATTGCCGCTCCCGCAGACCTGGGCCTTTGCCGTCGCCAAACTCACGGATGCCGTGTGGTGGTTCTACCTCTTCTGGGGGGGTAAGTATATTGCGGAAACTTTTGGTCTGAATATCAAGGGATTAGGACTTCCCCTTATCATCATATACCTCGTTGCCGATTTCGGGAGCATCTTCGGAGGCTGGATATCCGGGTTTTTCATCGGGAGGGGCTGGAGTGTAAACAAGGCGCGCAAATTGACCTTGCTGATGTGTGCGCTGATTATCCTGCCGGTCATGTTCGTCACGATGACCGACAACAAATGGGTCGCCGTGGCCCTGATCGCATTAGGGGCCGGTGGGCACCAAGCTTGGTCTGCCAACGTATTTACCCTCGTGTCCGACGTATTCCCTAAAAAAGCAACGGCCTCGGTCGTAGGTATCGGAGGCGCTATGGGGGCGTTCGCAGGGCTCGTGGCCCATATCACCCTGGGCGAGTTGCTGACCTCCAGCGGTACGGGCACTTATTTCTTCGCCTTCCTCATCGCAGGCCTGCTGTATCTTACCGTATTAGGCATCGCGCACTTGCTTATGCCGCGGATGACTCCCCTGGGAGAAGATCTCAAACCAGTGGCAAAGGCGTAAGAACTTACTGATTTACTATTTCTGGGCGGCGCCGGGCAACCCCCGGGCCGCCGTCAAACCCTACGGAAGGATGGGTGTTCAAAAAAGATTAGGCAGTGAAGCGCTAGAAAGTTTCCTTTGCGTATTTTGGCAGGCGTTTTAAAACCCTACGAATGCCTAAGAAAATTTATACGATCAAAGATATCGCCCACCTGACCAACCTGTCGCGCGGTACCATTGACAAAGTGCTGCATAACCGCGGCGGCGTCTCCGAGGAAACCATAGAAAAAGTACAGGCAGTCATTGAGAAAGTGGGATATACCCCCAATATCCTGGCGAAAAGCCTCAAACAGCACAAGCCATACGTCGTTGCCGTCCTACTGCCCCATTATCGGGAAGGGGGATACTGGCATACCTGTTACTTGGGAACGGTACGGGCCATGGACGAACAGCTTTCGTTTCAGGGGGATATCCGATATTTTTTCTACGAACGCTCCGTCTCCGATTTCAAACTACAGTTCTCCTCAGCCCTGGACATTACCCCCGACGCGCTTTTGATCGCTCCTTTGGATTATCCAGAAGTGAGGGATGTGTATCAAAAACTCCGGGATGTTTCCATTCCTTTTGTATTCATCAATTCCTCTATTGCCTACACCGGGTACGACGGGTTTATCGGACAAGACTACTTCAACAGTGGCCGGGTGGCTGCGCAAATGATGGATTTCCTCACCGTGAAAGGAGGCCCCCTGCTCATTTTCCATAAAATAGAGGCGCTGGAATATTCCGGGCACTTAGCTGAAAAGGAGAAAGGGTTCATCTCCTACTTCAAAGAACGACACCCTGCGCGCACGATACAGGTTCTGACGGTGTACGATACGGATCCTGTCCAGGCCTTAGCCATCCGCGTAGAAGCTTTCGAGGGGATTTTTCTCACTACGTCCAATGCCTTTGAGGCAATCGGCCAGTACGCCGACGGCTGGCTTAAAATTGTCAGCTACGACTTGATCGCCGACAACGTGCAGCGGCTGCGCGAAGGGCAGATCCAGGTTATCCTCAACCAAAACCCTGGACTGCAAGGATACCTGGGGCTCAATGCCCTGATGGAGTACCTGGTATTCAAAACTCCGATACCCAAAGAGCAGTACCTACCCATCGAAATCATTACCTCTGAAAACATGGACAGCTACTTATCCCTGGAGTCCGGTACCCGGGGCTGATGCTGCTTTTTCAGTACCTCCCGGAACGAGGTGTCCTGCGCTATCCATTTGGCGTAAAAATAGCTTTGCCCACCATAGCCCTGCTCGCGGTTATAGCGCAACATGCTATCCAAAGTGGCAGGTTCCAGCATTTTTTTGGAGGCTATGCCCAGGATCATGCCCGGGGAGAATCGGGATTTTTCCAATCCTGCTTCCCCTGCTGCGGTGTACGCGCTCGAAACCGTTGCCGTGTAGCTGGCCATATTCGTCCGGTAGCACTGCACGTTGAGCATATCTACGCGCCCGTTTCGGATCCACGCCGGCCAGTCTTGCATAAGGTTTTCCAGGCACCAGGGGTAAGGATTGGGCGAGAACGCCATTATGTAGCGCTTGTTTTTGGCCTTCACCACCGCGTGCATGCGGTCGGCAAAATGGTTCAACTGCGCAACCCGCCATCCGAACCATTGGGGATCCCGAAAATCGGCTGGCGGGGTCTGTCCGTTGGAGTATTGTAAGTACTTCGCCACCGTGCTGGAGTCGTACCCACTATTGGCTGGGCTGGCGGGTAGCCGGTCGTCTCCCTGTACGCCGTCCACTTCGGGGTAAAGATCCAGGGACTCTGTGATCAGGTCCAACACAAACTGTTGTACTTCCGGATGATACGCATTGAAATAATAATCCGATCCATTGTAGTTTGCCGTTTTTCCATCGTTCCCCCGGCTGGCCCAGTGCGGTCGGGCGGCGAGGATGGGGTGCTGGTCGGGCGTGGGCTCTTTTCCCCATTGCGCCATAAAACCGTACTCAAACCAAAATACTACCTTCATATCCACCTGATGGGCTTGCCGGATGAGTTCTTTCACCGGGTCGGCGTTTTTACCGCCATCGGTGTAGTTTTTGAACATCCAGCCGTCTTCCAGGGTGGGGTAGTTAGCGTTTTTCAGCAATACCTTGCTTTTAAAAGCGGTTTTATTGTCGGCCCAGGCACATAAAAACAGGGTGTTGATTCCAGACTGCTTTAAAACCCGGACTTGTTCCCGAATATTCTCTCTCGAGTGGAGCATCGTATTATGCTGTGGAGCGGCAATCCAGACGCCGTAGATGGGGGCAGGCTGTTCCGATACCGCTATCCGTGGCGTGGCCGATCCACAAAGGAGCCAGGCCATCCCTATCCATATCCAGTGCTTCATATTGGAAATTTTGCTTTGCCTGGGTACATCGCTTTAAACACCTTTTGTTTGCGCGGAACACCTTCATAGAAAAAGTACACTTCCCCCATGACCCCTTTTGCCCGGTTAGAGCGGATCATCTGAACCAGGAAGGCATCAGAAGGTAAATAGCTGCCGAGCATCAATAAAACGCCCGGGTAAAAGATGCTCGTTTTGTTCTGCGCATAGCCGAGATTCGTATTGAGGAGCGATTGATACACCGATATCCCCTGATCATCCCGGCGATAGAGTTGGGGGGAAAGCGCTTCTACGACATTGTCGCGGACCCAGGTCGGCCAATCCTGGCAATAGTTGTAAAAACTGAACGAATAGGGGCTGGGGGAGTACGTGACCAGGCACTTAGGCTTTATCGCTTTTACTTTTTTGTACAAGTCCACCGCGTATCGGTTGAGGATATCGGACCGCCACTGGACCCAGGTCTGGTTCTGTTCTCCGACGGGAGGGGCTTGCCCATTGTTTTGCGCTTTGTACAGGCTGACGGTGTAGTCGTCATACCCTGCAGAAGAGCTCACAGCAGGGAGGCGGTCGTCGCCCTGTATGCCATCAATATCATAATTGGTGACGACCTCCAGGACGAGATCCGTCATGAACTGCTGTACTTCCGGGTGGAAGGCGTTCATCCAGTAAAATTCATTCTTATTGGCAATTTTTCCCTGCTGGTCGCGGCTCTCCCATTCCGGATGCGCTTGAAGGACGCTGTTCCGCCCGCCGTTGGCACTGCCGTACTGTGCGGCAAAACCATACTCGAACCAAGCGATGACTTTTAGCCCCCGGGAATGGGCTTCCTCGATTACTTCCTGTAACACATCCCTGCCATCTCCGTAGAAGTGGGTCTGGATAGTAGGATCGTTCAACGGGGCGATCGCTTTTTGGAGTACTTTGCTGGGATAGGGGGTCTGGGTTTTATTCCAGGTGACCACAAAGACCGTGTTGAAGTTCAAATCGCTCAGGAGCTGCATGGCATCTGCGATCTTCTTGCGGCTCGTGAGCACGTCGCTGGCTACATTGGTCAGCCATACCCCCCGGATACCGGTTTCCTGTGGTTCGAATGTGATGTTGAGCGAATAGGTCTTGGGAGTGCCGAAGGCAGAGACTACTTTAAATTCCTTTATGTTCGCGAGATTGACCGTTTCGCCCGACTGAAAAGGGGCAGTCGCGTTTTGAGGCTTGTCGAACTCCACTTTTACCGCAGATAAATCTGTACCAAACGGCAAGCGGAAGGAGATGGTGTTCCCGGAGATCTGACCGGTTTGAAACAGGTCCGGCAGGTTGAAATAGGTGATGGAGTTGATGTCCTCTACTTTGCTGAGCTGCACAAAGTAGTTGGCGATACGGCCGCTCTTGGAATAGACCTTATAGATGGTCTCCTTTGAAAAATCATTGGGTTGCCCCGATTTTGGGCTTATCGTGGCACCAGAAGATACTTCGATGCTGGGCACGAGCTTACTGAGGTCGAGCTGGGAAGGTACCCGTGCCGAGATCAAGCGCTGCACCGTGTCCACCTCCGCTTTGATCGGGACGGGCAACTCATTGAACGAAAAAGAGAGGATGTGGTTCTGGTCGCTGCCCACAGAGGGGCTTTCTTTCTCACAGGAAGCAGCAAAGAACAGCGCCATCAGGGCGCAGAGGAGGAGTAGGGGAGCTATTCGTGTGTACCGGTACATATTTTGTTCGTTATTATTTTAATTGGCCTTACGCAAAGGAGGATA
>JBMOJO010000235.1:0-5627 GCA_049315745.1 Saprospiraceae bacterium
CACGTCATTTTAACGATTTCGCGAAGCGAAATCGTTAAAATGACGTGTCGCTCAAAAGAATATTCCGCCGCCGTAGGCGGCAAAAGACTTTTTACACAACCCTAAGCCTTGAACCTTAGTCTTTTTTTCCAAACCAATCGCCGAGTCGTTCGCGCAGTGCGGACAGCTTTTCGCCGGCTTCGGTTTTAAACTCTTCCCATTCTTCTTTTGCCTCCTCTTTGAATTCTGCCCACTCTTCTTTAGCTTCTTCCCCGAACTCTTCGAATTTTCCTTCCATTTTTTCACTCAATGCCTTGAGCTTGACCATTTGTTCCTGGAGTTCTTCTTTCGCTTCTTCGGAAGCATCTTCGAGGAGAGCCTGGAGCTCGCCGATTTTTTCCTGTACCTTGACTTTAATTTCGTGGTACTCCTCCTGCAATTTTGCCTTGTCCATTTTAAAAATTTAAAAAGTTTGAAGTTTGACCATTTGCCGCCCCCCAGCTCAAAAGGGGGGTATATCGCAGATAAATATACACGGTTTTGACTTAAGGCGCGGTGTAAAAAATCATTGGGGACATTTTTTGAAAAATTTCTTTTTTTTCTGTTTTTTACACGATAAATTTCTAAAATATACAGAGAAAATATGCTAATTTACTCGGATTTGAGTATTTAAGCCTGAAGGTAGCGCGGTGCGGTCATTGCCCTTGCGGCAGGGCGTTTTGCAAAAGTATGTAAGATTATACACGATCATTATTTTATTCATAAAATCACCTAAAGACATGCGAACCAGAAAAATCACACTGACGGAGCAGGAGATTCCCGGGCATTGGTACAACATTTTGGCGGATATGCCCAATAAGCCACTTCCGCCATTGCATCCGGGCACTAAAGAACCCATCGGGCCGGAGTCGTTGGCGCCGTTGTTTCCAATGGAATTGATCAAGCAGGAGGTAAGCGGGGAGAAATGGGTACAGATCCCGGATGCTGTCCGGGATATTTATACCCTCTGGCGTCCGACACCGCTGTATCGGGCCTATAACCTGGAGCAGGCACTGGACACGCCTGCAAAGATCTACTATAAATACGAGGGGGTGAGCCCGGTAGGTTCGCATAAGCCCAACACTGCCGTTCCCCAGGCGTATTACAACAAAATGGAGGGGGTAAAGCGCATTACCACAGAGACCGGCGCCGGCCAATGGGGGAGTGCCCTGGCATTTGCCTGTAACCACTTTGGGCTGGGTTGTGAAGTGTATATGGTAAAGATCAGCTTTGACCAAAAACCCTACCGGAAAATGATGATGAATTCCTGGGGCGCAGATGTTTTTGCTTCACCTACGAACCAGACGGAAGCCGGGCGCAGGATCCTGGGGCAGGATCCCAATTCCCCCGGTAGCCTGGGCATCGCGATCTCTGAGGCGGTCGAGCGGGCAGCCTTCGATGAAGATACAAAATACGCCCTGGGCAGCGTACTTAACCATGTGCTTATGCACCAGACCATTATCGGTCAGGAGGCACTGGCACAGTTGGAAAAAGCCGGCGATTTGCCGGACATCGTGGTGGCCCCGTTTGGAGGCGGCTCGAATTTTGCCGGTATTGCGTTTCCTTTTTTGCGCCTGAATTTTGACGAAGGCCGCAATATTCGCTGTATCGCTGCGGAACCTGCCTCCTGTCCAAAGCTCACGCGCGGTGTTTTTCGCTATGACTTTGGCGATGCAATCGGGATGACGCCGCTTCTCCCCATGTACACCCTGGGGCATAACTTTGTTCCCGCACCGATACACGCAGGAGGCTTGCGTTACCACGGGGCGGGGGCCATCATCAGCCAACTGCTCAAAGACCGCCTGATCGAGGCGCGGGCACTGGAACAATTGGAATGTTTTGAATCTGGGGTCCTTTTCGCCCGTACCGAGGGGATTATCCCGGCACCCGAAGCTACCCACGCGCTTGCGACGGTACTGCAGGAAGCACAGCGCTGCAAAGAAGAGGGGGTCTCCCGTACTATTTTGTTCAATCTCTGCGGCCATGGTTATTTCGACCTGAAAGCTTATGAGGATTATTTTGCCGGAAAGCTGGTCAGCCACGAAGTAACCCAGCAGGAAATCGAAGCCTCGCTGGCGACACTGGATACCCCGATGATCGGGTGACGCGTTTTCGCCACCTGCGGCGGCAGAATACGCTTCTGAGAGACGCGTCATTTTCACGATTTCGCGAAGCGAAATCGTGAAAATATAATTCGGCGCGAAGCGCTGTAAAAAACCTTTTTACACAACCCCAAAGAGAATATTCTGCCGCCGCAGGCGATAAAGGACTTTTTACGTAACTTCGCAGCCTATTTTTCCGAACTGCACAACCTGTTGCAACAGGGCATAAACCTAAAATTAGATGAAAGCTTACTTATTCGTCGTGGCAATGGCTACGGGCTTGATGCTGTCGGGACAGTCCCCGCTGCTGCTGCGCCATCCAGCTATCAACCATGACGGGTCGCTGATCGCTCTTTCTTTTCAGGGGGATATCTGGACGGTCCCTGCCTCAGGGGGAAAGGCAACCCGCCTGACGATTCACGAGGCATACGAAAGCAACCCGGTGTTTAGTCCGGACGGCAAGCAGATCGCTTTCTCAGGGGGGCGTTATGGAAACAACGATATCTATGTAATGCCAACGGAGGGGGGTACGCCCCGTCGTCTGACCTTCCACGCTGCCGGCGACAACATTTCGAGCTGGACCCGCTCCGGGGAAATCCTTTTCTCTACCAGCCGGGAATTTCGCCTGATCGAGCGCCCGCAGGAGGTGTATGCGATCAATCCAACGGGTGGCACGGAGCGGCGCATTCTTGATGCAGTGGGCTTTGACCCGGTCTATTCGCCCGATGGGCGCTTCCTCGCTTTCGTCCGGGGCGATATCAACCCGGTCTTTCGGGAGGATTATCGCGGCCCTTCCAACCGGGAGCTTTGGATTTATGACACCAAGACCAAAAAGTTCAGCAAATTGCCGGGTTTTGAGACGAATGATATCCTGCCGCAATGGGCGGATTCCCGCACCTTGTATTTCCTCTCTTCCAACGATGGGGCCTACAACCTGTACCGCATGAAGCTGGACGACAATGGGAAGGCAGCCTCAGTGCCTGAAAAAGTGACGAATTTTAAGGATGAATCCATTCGGCATTACGGCATCTCTGCCGATGGCAAAACGATCGTTTTTGAAAAAGACATGCACCTTTATCTGCTTAAAGGCGGAAAAGGCAATGGGCAAAAAATAGATATTGCCATCCTGCCCGATGAGCGTTTCGATCCAATGGAGCGGAAGACCCTCAGCAGCGGGGGCAGTGACCTCGCTATTTCCCCTAACGGAAAATTGCTGGCGTTTACCGTCCGGGGCGAAGTCTTCGTAAAGGAGGCCGACAAGGATAAGAGCCGGAGCATCAATATTTCGAATCATGCCTACCGGGATATGAACCCCGCATGGCTTAATGACTCCACCCTCATTTTCTGTTCTGATCGCAACAGTGGCAACTTCGAGCTCTACCTTGCGCGGAGTGCCGATGGCAAAGAGGGCAATTTGTTCAAAACGCTTAAACGGGAGATCGTCCGGCTGACCAATAGTGCAGGTGATGAATCCATACCTGTCGTTTCTCCCGATGGGCGTAAAGTCGCCTTCGTACGTGGCAGGGGCGATCTGGTCGTCGCGGAGATGGATTCTATCGGTCGTTTGAATAATGAAAAATTACTCCAGGACGGTTGGGATGCCCCAAGCGGGGTTTCCTGGAGCCCCGACGGCAAATGGCTGGCCTATGCTGTGAGCGATTTGTATTTTAATCAGGAAGTATTTATCCATGCAGCAGATAATGCGTCCAAACCGGTGAATATTTCCATGCACCCGCGAGGGGACGGAAGGCCCGTCTGGAGCCCGGATGGCTCCAAACTCGGTTTTACCTCTGCCCGCAATGGCCGCAATAACGATGTCTGGTTTGTATGGCTCAAAAAATCAGACTGGGAAAAAGCTACCCAGGATTGGCAAGAAGACGAAAAACCGGCCGCTGCGCCGGCGAAAAACAAACAGGGCCCGCCGGCAGTACAAATTGATTTCGACCGTATCCATGAGCGCGTGGTACAGGTGACGAGCTTTCCGGGTGAAGAAGGGGATGTGGTCATCTCACAGGACGGGGAGACGTTTTTCTATACCGGCTCCAGCAGCACGGCCAGGGGCAGGGACCTTTACAGCATCAAGTGGGACGGCAAAGAACTCAAAGAACTGACTAAAGGAGGATCGAACCCCGGCCAGGTACAAGCTGACCGCGAGGGCAAGTACCTGTATTTCGGCAGAATGGGGAGCTTCGCCCGTCTCGACGCTAAATCGGGGCAGCAGGAATCCCTTCCTTTTTCAGCGGTTATGGAAGTACATTATATGGATGAGCGCGCACAGGTATTCGAGGAAGCATGGCGCACGATCCGGGATGGTTTCTATGACCCCCAGTTCCATGGGTATGATTGGAACGCCTTGCGGGAAAAGTACCGCGAACGTTGCATCTATGCCTCTACGGCCACCGATTTCCGCGATATGTTCAACCTGATGCTCGGCGAAATCAACGCCAGCCACATGAGCCTGACGGCGCCCGAGCGCTCGGAGACCCAGCGGGAGTCCACCGGCTTATTGGGAGCGGAACTTATGCCCGAAGCCGAAGGTATGCGCGTGGTCCGCGTAATTCCGGAAAGCCCGGCAGACAAGGCTTCCAGCAAACTCAACGCCGGCGACCTGCTCCTTTCTGTAAATGGAGAGCGGGTAGGGCCAAACCTGAATTTTTACGATCTGCTCAATGGCCGGGCAAACGAAAAAACCCTGTTGGAAGTTCGCAATGCAGCCGGGGAAACCAGGGAACTGGTCATCCGTCCGGCCCAAAACCTGGGGGATTTGCTTTACCAGGAGTGGGTTGAAGGGCGCAAAAAGCTGGTGGAGGAGTACTCGAAAGGCCGTGTGGGCTATATTCATGTGCGCGGCATGGATATCCCCAGCTTTGAAACGATGGAAAGGGAATTTACCGCTGCCGGTTACGGTAAGGACGGAATCCTGGTGGACGTGCGCTATAACGGCGGTGGCTCCACCGCCGATTATCTGATGGCCGTACTTAATTATAAGCAACACGCCTACACCATACCTCGAGGTGCGAGCGAAGACCTGGAAAAGGACAAGCTCAAATTCCGGGAATACTATCCCACCGGCGAACGCCTTATCTTTTCACCTTGGCTGAAACCTTCTGCTGCACTTTGCAATGAAGGCAGCTACTCCAATGCCGAAATCTTCTCCCATGCCTACAAGTCGCTGGGTATCGGAAAACTCGTAGGACAGCCGACTAACGGTTCGGTAATCTCCACCGGGGGCCGTGCCCTGCTCGACGGCTCGTTTGTGCGGCTGCCCTTCCGGGGGTGGTTTACCAAAGCTACCGATCAAAACCAGGAGCTCGGCCCTGCTGTACCGGATATTCTCGTAGAAAATAGCCCCGACTGGATCGCCAAAGGGGTGGACGAGCAGCTTAAAGCGGCAGTGGATGCCCTTTTAAAGGAGATGAGGTAGCCAATGGAGGCTACCTCATGAGTAATACGGGGTTGTGTAAAAAGGTTTTCGCCGCCTGCGGCGGCGAAATATTTTTTGGATGG
>JBMOJO010000236.1:0-5605 GCA_049315745.1 Saprospiraceae bacterium
GTTTTTCATGATTTTGCTTCGCAAAATCATGAAAAACACGTCGGTTTCAAAATAAAATTCTGCCGCCGCAGGCGGCAAAAACCTTTTTACACAACCTCCATCCAAAAATTATTCTGCCGCCGCAGGCGGCAAAAGACTTTTTACACAACCTGAAAGAATTTTCTACCGCATGTAGCGGCAGAAAATTCTTTTCAGTCCGGAGGTAAATCAATTATTTACCACCATCCCACCATACACGGGTGGCGAACTTATCCCCACCCATACGTGAAACAGCTGCAGCGAAGTTGGCTGGGTTAGAGCCTGCTTCGTTTTCCCAGTAGATCAGACGACGTGGGATAGCTGGCCCTTCGAAAGCGTTCGGGTCTTTCGTAGGCGTCAATTTCGGATAATCAAGCCTTCTCCAGTTGGCATAAGACTCCATATCGTTCAGGTAGGTAGCTGCCCAGAACTCTTCGCCGATGAGGCGGATTTTGTTTTCGGTATCCGCTCCTGCGAAGTTGCGGCCTGCGATATAGGCATTAATGTCAGCTGTTGAACGCGCAAAAGAAGGATCGAACAACGTCCATGCCTGGATGGCGCCGGTGACCCCATTTTTGAAATGGTTTTCCGCATTTGCAGTGATCCAGCCGCGCACAGCAGCTTCAGCAGACATCAGTTCCGTTTCGGCATAAGAAATCAGGTAATACGGATCTTCCCAGTCCATGTACTTCAGGTTGAGCATGGAGAACATGCGCGTACCGATACCTGCGGTAGTGAAGGTCGTTCTGTCGGCCGGAGAAAGGACAGGCAGCAGCGTAGTACTGGTATAGCCATTCGGAAGGCCACGCTGGGCAGCCGGGTCGGTTACCCAAGTAGAGCTTACATCAGGGTTGCCCGTACCACCACAAACGATCATCAGGCGTGGGTCGTTGTTGGCCTTCATCCAGTTGACGAAAGTCTCGCTGACCTTGCAATCCCGGGAGTACTTGTAGGTATTCCAGTAGCCATCGCTCAACCCGTTACGGTTGTGGCCCTGAGGGCCGTTGAGGTACTTGATGGTACCGTTATCTGCATTGGAAGAGAAAGTGCCGGAAGCATAAGCCTCAGCAAATACGGTCTTACCCGTAGCAGCATCCACTTTCTGCATGCGGAGCGCTGCGCGCATCAGCAGTGCATTGGCGAATTTTTTCCACTTGGTAATATCCCCACCATAAACCACATCCTGGGCGCCAACAGCACCGCCGTTCGCGCTGAGCTTATCGCGGGCAGCCTTTACGTCCTTGATAATAGCAGCATAGACGTCTTTCTGCGCTTCATACTTTGGGAACCAGTTCTCCGGGTTCTGCAAGCCATAACCCGCAGTCGTATAAGGCATATCGCCGTGCAGGTCGGTGAGGCGGTGCAAGTCAAACGCGCGGAGGATGGTCGCCATCGCATTCAGGTTGGCCCTGGAAGCATCATCCTTGGTTTGCTCGATGATATTTGAATACAGGCGGATTACATCGGTGAAATGCCTTTCCATGTATGCGCCGCTGTACTGTGCATTGTAATAGTACTTATCCCCGCTGAAATAGCCGGCAGTAGAAGCCGTATGCTGGATCATGGTTGCAGCATAGAGCATATTGGCACGCGTATTTTCATACTCCCCACCGATCCGCAGTGTTGCAGTCGTGAGCAGGAACGCAGGATCCATGGCAGTAACAGCGTTCGGGTTATTGTTGAGTTCGACGAGCGCGTCCTTGTCACAAGCGTTAAAGGTCAGGATACTTGCGAGGGCCAGCCCGATTTTAACCAATTTATTTTTCATCTGCATAAGATTAAAATTTAAAAAATTAGAAGCCAATGGCAAGGTTCAGACCTATGTTCCTGGACAAAGGCATGGCAAAGAATTCGAGGCCCTGATCAGCACCTGAAGCAGAGTAAGCAGATTCAGGATCAATGTTCGGAACACTTGACCACAGCAGGGCCAGGTTACGGCCAACGACCTGGAGCGACAGGCTCTCGAATGGCAGGCTCTTCAGTGCACTCTTCGGGAACTTGAAGCCAATGGCCAATTCGCGCAATTTGGCAAAAGAGGCATCGTACACAAGGTTTTCCGTGATATCGCTGTAACGCGCCCAGTAATCAGAGAGGCGCTCTACAGGTACGGTAACATTGACCGGAGTACCCGTAGCAGTTACACCGGAGACCCGGAGGCCACCTTCGCGACCCTCGAGGGTTTCCTGGTGCAGACCCCAACGGTAAGCAAGCCAGTTGGTACCAGAGAAGATCGAACCGCCCTGACGTACGTCAATCAGGAAGGACAGCGTAAAATTCTTGTACGCAAAAGAATTGATCAAACCGGCAGAAATCGGCTGGCGTCCGAAACCAAGGATATTGTTGGCATTTGCAGAACGTACCGGCATACCATCTTCGGTGTAGATTTTGTTGCCATTGGCATCTGTTGCATGCTTCCAGCCTACGATAGCGCCGAGTTGCTCACCGATGATGTGGCGTACGCGCTCGCCCTGGCGAACACGGGATTCGTTGTAATTCAGGAACTGGATCGGCTCACCTTTGGCATTATTGCCAAGATTGATTGCTTCGCTGATGTTATTGGCGAAGTTCAGCGTAATGTCCCAGTTGAGGTCGCGCTTGCTGATTGCTGCTACATTCAGCATAAGTTCAACGCCGCGGTTAGCAAGTTCGCCAACGTTCACTTGCGTGCTTCCGAATCCGGAAATTGCGGAGATCCCTGCGTTGAGGATATCGTTGGTAGTGGTACGGTTGTAGTAAGCCACGTCGATACCCAAACGGTTTTTGAACAAGCGCACATCAGCACCGATTTCAAACTCGGAAGAAGTATATGGGCTCAAAGTAGGGTTGGGAATAGAGCCGTTGGTAATGAAACCGGCGTTGGCAGAACCATGAGGAGCGCTCAACAGACCATACTGCACATTGAGTGCATAGGGGTCAGGGCCACCACCGCCTACCTGTGCCCAGGAAGCGCGTACTTTAGCAAAGCTGATGGCAGATGGGAGCTTGAATGCATCCGAAAGTACTGCACTTACCCCAGCAGAAGGATAGAACAAGGTATTGTTGTCTGCAGAAAGCGTAGAGAACTGATCCTGACGACCTGTAACGTTCAGGTAGAGCCAGTTCTTGTAGCCTACGTTAGCAGAACCATAAATTGAGTTGATCCCGAACTGACCAAAGCCAAAATTACGGCCTGGGGCACGAACGTTGTTCACACTGTGGAAGAAAGGCACAACGAGGTCGTTTCCGCCCGTACCTTTCGTCTTGCTCGAGTTGCGCATTTGGTTTCCGCCAAACAGGTAATCCAGCGAAATATCCCCGAAAGTCTTTTCACCACCGAGCATAATCTCGAAGTTGTTCTCCCTTCTGTTCACAAAGGATTCGTTGTAATCGCCCAGTGGCTTGTACGCCGTACCATACGCTTCAGAGCTTGCCTGATCGCGGTTGGTGAAGTCCGTACCTACGCGGCCCATGACATAAAGCCAGCTCGTGAGGTCATAGCGTGCAGAAACGTTACCAAAGAGACGGTTGGAGATATCCCTACGATAAAACTGGTAGGCAGCCCAGTAAGGGTTGGTAATGAAGGTGTTGCCCTGGAAGCGGAGCTCCGTGAGGTCTTCCTTCGCACCCTGCTTTTCACCTGTGCCTGCAATTACGCTCAAAGGAATTTCGCGTGGCTTGGTAACGATTGCATAATTGGCATTACCAGGAGAATCCGACAAGCGTGGACGGTTCTTGGCATCCTGATAGGCGTAGTTTGCCGAAACATTCAGCGTGAGCTTCTTCAGCTTGCTGTTTACGTTCAGCGCTACCGTCTGGCGGTTGAAGCTCGCATTTGGCATAACATCCTGGTTGCGCAGGTCGGAAACCGCGAGGCGGTAGTTACCGGACTCGTTGCCACCGGAGAAAGCCAGCGAGTTGTTCAGCGTAGAAGCGGTGCGGTAGAAATCGTTGATCGTTTCGCCCAGGTAGGAATAAGGGCGGCTAACGCCATCGAACTGGATGGTATTGCTGCCATCGTACTTGGCGCCCCACGCATTGCTGGAGTTGGCGAGTGCTTCGTCCTGGGAAGCAAATTTCTTACCTTGGACACCTTGGCCATACTCGGTCTGGAAATTGGAGAAGTCGAGGGCACGGTCCATCGTAAGGTTGGAGTTGAACTGAACGCCAATCCCTTTACGGGCAGTACCCGACTTAGTGGTGATCAGGATAACCCCGTTTGCGGCACGGGCGCCATAAAGCGCAGCTGCCGTGTTACCTTTGAGGACGGAGATATTCTCGATATCGTCCGGGTTGATGGCTGCGAGACCGTCGCCGCCATCGTTACCGCCCCAGAGACCTGCCTGGCCGAAGTTGCTCGTTTCGATCGGCACCCCGTTGACTACATAGAGTGGCTGGTCATTGCCACCAAGAGAAGATCCACCACGGATGATTACGCGGGTAGATCCAGCTGCACCAGATGCAGGAGGAGCAACGTTAACCCCGGCGATTTTACCGGTCAGGGCGTTCCCCACGTTAGCCGTGCGGACCTCCTGCACCATCTCGCCCTTAATTTGCTGGATGGCATAAGAAAGCGACTTCTTTTCTTTGCTCATCCCGAGGGCAGTGACGACCACTTCTTCGAGAACTGCACCCTCATTAAGGGTAACTTGCAGGTTCTGCTGCGCAGACTGCACCACAACGGACTGCGTGGCATAGCCGATGTAGCTCACCTCGAGCGTTGCCGGGAATGCCGTGACCTGGAGGCTAAAATTCCCGTCGAGGTCGGTAATCGTACCGTTTGTCGTACCTTTTTCCAAAATGGAAGCGCCAATGATTGCGCTGCCATCAGCGGCAGAGGTAACTTTACCCGAAACGGTCTGGGCTTGCACACCGGCCGCTAAGCTTAACAAAGCAAAGGCCAGGGCAATACTTTTCATCCCTAAGGAGACAAAAAACTCGGAAACCCTTTTTAGTTTAAGTATTTCAACCATACGTAAACAATTTAAAATTAATGGTTAGTTAAAAAATGCCTTATTCCACTTCATAATAGCCTACACAGCAAGAAGGCTACTATCACTTTATGCAGCTGTTCCGGACAGCTTTGCGAATCTTGCTTTTTTGGGGCAGTATTTAAGGTAAACCGCACAATGCAAATCATACAGAACTAAAACGCACGGCATACCGCTTAAGCTGCTTTGACGCCACGTGCGGTTCAAGTAGAAGGTGTGTTCTTTTGGGACTGGAACCGCTCCAAAACAGGGGCGAATCAGCCCCCGAGGATGGTCTGCTTGCTTGTTGGGTGCGCACACAGGCTATTTTGACGAGGTAAAATTAAACTAACTTTTGAAAAAATCATTATTATGCCCTACTTTTTGTCATCTTATCCAACGGCCAAAAGGCCGAAACAACCATATACGGGGATTGGACAATTTGGAAGGTTCAACGTGTGGTCTTTAGGTAAAAAAAATGTATCTATTTAGCAGGTAGCTGTCCTAAGAAATAATCTTTGGTGTGCGTGCATTTTTACGCGCGAACGCGCGTAAAAGTGCACGCACACCAAATAAAATCCTTGGGGTTGTGTAAAAAGGTTTTTGCCGCCTTCGGCGGCAGAATATTCTTCTGAGAGACG
>JBMOJO010000237.1:0-5514 GCA_049315745.1 Saprospiraceae bacterium
AAGGCCCCTCGGTGGATAGCATGTGGAAAATAAGGCGGTCGCGGTCAAAGTCAACAAACAGGTTTTCCTGGTGGATAAATTCCACCGGCCTGTTCTGGCGGATTTCGTCAAAAAGCGTTGAATATGAAGGATTTGGCAAAACAGGCTTTCCCGGCATTACGGCCTCCGCCTGCTGCAGAACGAGAGTCTGATCCGTTGGCACGCCCGACAAACGGGTAACCCGGCCATCCGGCCACTCCACGATTACCTCCTCGGCGCGGGTAGCTTTCCCGAGTCCGATATTAGGACGGGCGTCCACCGTGGACTGGAAACCGCGGTTGGGGATCTGCTCAAGGTAAAAAGTGCGCTCACCTGCACGGACCGTTATTTTGGTGCCGACTGCAGCAGTATTGCCTGGAAGGCCCTTAAGCTCAAATTTCAGGAAATGGTTATCGGGGAAAAGGCGCTCGCTTTGATTTTCATATAGGAAAAAGGGCATATTGACATTATTGACCACGAGGTCGAGATCGCCGTCATTGTCGAGGTCGCCATACGCAGAACCATTTGAAAATCCAGGTTTCCCTAAGCCAAGTGCTGCCGACTGATTCGTAAAGGTAAGGTCTGTATTATTGGCAAAAGCATAATTGGGAACCGGATGCGAGGGAATGAGATCAACCAACTGTTTGTAATCCACTCCTTTATTGGAAATGATCCGCTGGACGGTATTTTCTTCTGTCACGAATTTCAAAAAATCCTGGTCGGTAAGGTCCTGAAAAATGCCGTTAGCCACGAAAATATCCTTCCAACCGTTGTTTTCAAAGTCAAAAATTAACGCACCCCAGCTCCAGTCTGTAGCGTTGACCCCTGCCAGGCGCCCGATTTCGCTGAAAGTCCCGTCCTGATTATTGAGTTGAAAGACATTCCTGGTAAACTGATGCCCATAGCCGCTTTCCACATGCAGGCGGTAACGGTCCCAACTGTCGAAGGTGGTCACTGTTTTTATCCGCTCTTCATCTTCTGGAAGCATATCCGTTACAAAGATTTCCGGATAAGCATCGTTGTTGATATCGGCGAGGTCGGCACCCATGGAGGCAGCGCTCACACTGCGAATGCAGTTTTCCAGATCCTCTCTGAAAGTACCATCCCCGTTGTTGAAATAGAGGTAATCCCTTTCGAAGAAATCATTGGAAACGTAGATATCCGGCCAGCTATCCTTATTGATATCCCCGACCGTTACCCCCAGGCCAAATCCGATAACGCTTCCATAAATACCCGCAGCTTCGCTGACATCCGTAAACTTTCCGCCATCATTGCGGAAGAGTTTGTCGCCACCGACGGGATCCCGGTTGGGCCGCTC
The DNA here is from genome assembly GCA_049315745.1 of Saprospiraceae bacterium. Classification (GTDB taxonomy): domain Bacteria; phylum Bacteroidota; class Bacteroidia; order Chitinophagales; family Saprospiraceae; genus JADJPL01. The sequence goes on from JBMOJO010000237.1 coordinate 1,337, forward strand.
GTTTTTCCGGAGATTAAAACTGCCGATCGCTTGATAGGAATTATTCAGGAGATACATGTCGAGGTCTCCGTCTTTATCATAGTCAAAAAAGGCGGCATGGGTGGAGAAACCCTGATCAGCGAGGCCGTATTTTTCTGCTTCTTCAGAAAATTCAGGAATTCCATCTGCGTTATTGCCCTTATTGATAAAAAGCTCGTTTTGCTTATTGTCGCCCTTAATATCCCCCGAATTGCACACATAGATATCCAGCAGGCCATCCCCATTGACATCTGCAACGCTCACCCCGGTGGACCATGATTTCGTTCCGGCAACCCCCGCAATATCGGTAACGTCTTTAAACGAAAAATTTCCCTGGTTGAGGAATAACTTGTTGGGCAATAGATTTGCGGTCAGGTAGATGTCCTGTAGTCCATCCTGATTGAAATCCCCTAATCCCACGCCCCCGCCGTTGTAATAATTGCGATAAGTATAAATATTGAAATCCCGGTCAAAAGTCAGGGTATTTTCAAAGCGGATACCGCTTTTGCCGGCCGGAACACTGCGAAACAAGGCAGCCTTAGAAGTCGTGTCGCCTGAACAGGTGCTGAGGACAGCACCTGCCAACGCCAAAATGGAAATCCGGATCAAAGGGTTTCCAGCTTTTAACCTCATCCATTTCATTGCAATTTCTTTTTGGTCTCTACCCGCATATCTGTAAAGACAGCCTGCACATACTGATCGTCCCGGATGAACAGGTTGATACGTCGGTACTTGTCCATTTTGGCATAAATCTTACCCTGCCGGGGATGGTTGATGACTTTAAAATCGTCCCCATACCATTTTTTAAATACCCCGTACATCTGCTCCAGGAGCTTGTCCGACCAGTATTTCTTATTCCAGGGCGCCCAGGAGGCGTAGGTGAAGAGGACGGGCATTTCGTATATTTTCTCTTCGTAAAAATTAGGGTAAAAGCGCATGATCACCGGTTCGGGCAATTCATCTTTCAGTAAATACTCTACGTTTGCATTGCTGCTACCGCCAGTACCGTGGATAAACTTTTTCTTTTGGTTCATTTCCCTGCAGTAATCAAAAAATTCCTGGCGTCCCATTCCAAAGAAAAAGTCGAGAAACAGGTAATCCGGATTTTTTTTCCCATCCTTTTCCTTGGAAGGCTTATCCGCACAGGAAAATGTCCCCATGGCCAATAGCACAGCGAAAAGAAAAGGGTATATTTTTCGAATAGAAATCAAGTAGCTCATAAGTTAATAACTTAGAAGTTGAGGAGAATCGTTGTTTTTTCCAATAAGTACAAACGGACGGTTTTTAATGTTCAACGGGGTCAAAGATCGGATTTGTCCGGAGATAGCCAAACCGGATTCTCCGGGCCGAAGTGCCCTGAACCCACCTTTTCCATCTCCGCGCAGGAGTAAGCCCTGCCCTGCTGCATAAATGCCGGTCTCCGGTTTTGCGCGGTATTGATTGCCCCCAAGCAGTAAATCCTGGAAACCATCGCGATCAAAATCGCCGGCAAGAAGGGCATAGACCGGGAAAAACTGGGCTTCTGCGGGAAGTATCATTTGCTTGAACTTTCCATTGCCCAAATTGAGCCATACCGCCGTTTCAAGGGTAAATGCTTTTAGGATCAAGGTATTGGGGTATTGCTCCGGAGGAAAAATATCCGACACTTTCTGGTTGACGTAATTTTCGTACCGCAGGTAGCGCTTTTTCAGGGAAGGGACCTGCATGACGAGGTCCTGCCGGAGGGTGAGGGGAAGCTCCTGTTCGTTTTCGTATCGGGAAAGGATTTGCTCCACTGTGCCATTTTGGTCAAAATCATTGATATACAGGGTTAAAGGGGTGGTTTCCCCTGCTTTGAACCGGGAGTTGAGGCCGTGGTTGCCCAAGGCGATATCCGGAAGGCCATCTTGGTTAAAATCGGCAATTTCAAGTGCGTGATACCAGCCATGGCTATTCCCAAAGCCGGCCCCGGTGGTAAAATCCTCAAATTCCCCCCCCTTCTGAAGAAAAATCTTCACCGGCATCCATTCGCCGACCACCATCAGATCAAGGGCACCATCGCGGTTAACATCGGCCCATTCGGCATCGGTAATCATGCCTGCACCCAATAAGCCAGGAGCAATAGTAGGTGCAAGATCCTGAAAATTGCCTTTCCCGTCGTTGTTGAGGATATGTCCGCTTTGCGCCTCTCCATAAAATCCCGGCGAAATACGGCCCCCTACAAATAAATCCGTATCGCCATCGCCATCGTAGTCGGCCGCTTTTACTGCTGAAGTACTTTCAATCCTCGCTGCACTGGGAAAAACCTGAGCACTTTTTTCAAAAACCCCGTTGCCCCGGTTTAGGTACAAGCGATCGAGCAGTGTGAGCGAAACCCCGGGGACTTCGTTGCTGCCGCTACTCACATAAAGATCCATTCGGCCATCCCCATCCGCGTCAAAAAAAGTACAGCCGGTATCTTCAGAATCGGCATCTTCATCAAAAAGGGCTGTTGCGGTGGCCCGGAAAGCGCCATTGGGCAATTGCCTGTACAACCTCCCCCCCTGCCCTTTTGCCCCGCCAATGTAAAAGTCTGTGCGCCCATCCTGGTCAATATCCCCCGCGCAAGTACAGGGGCCTTCATTTGAGCTCATGAGATACAGTAGCCGCTCGCTGTCGAAATCCACGAAAGCAGCTTCTTGATGCAGGAAATCAATTCCCGTGGCAAGCGGTGCAGCAGTAAATACCGCAACAGGCGGCTTGCCCTTTGCCAGAACCGGTTTAACCCCTGCTTCCTGCTGCTGTACCTGAAGCATCTGGTTACTTTGGACGTTTTGGAGCATGGTGACCCGATTATCCGGCCATTCCACCATCAACGTATCTATAATAGAGTCTTTTCCTATCCCAAAATGCAGGCGATAATCTACCGAAGACATGAACCCCCTCATCGGAGCGAGTTCCTGGTAATAGGTCTTTCCTTTGACCATAAGGGTGACCCGGCTTCCGAGCGCGAAGGTATTCGTTCCTTCGCCGGTCAATTGCACAGTGATAAAATGATGCCCGGGCCGAAGCGTATTACTGCGGTTTTCGTACAGAAAAGCCGGCATATTGACATTGTTGATAACCAGATCGAGGTCGCCGTCGTTATCAAGATCCCCATACGCCGAGCCATTGGAGTGGGACGGTTGCCCCAGCCCCCATTCTTGGGCCTGATTGGAGAAACGGAGGTCCCCCATATTTCGGAAAGCATAATTGGCGAGCTTGTTGGAAGGAATAGAATCAATGAGCTGTCGAATCACATCCTGCTTTTCGAGGATCATCCTGCGCACCACCTGGGGGTCGGCAATAAAATTCACATAATCCTGGTTCAGGAGGTCTTTGTAAATGCCATTGGCCACAAAGATATCTTTCATTCCATCGTTATCCATGTCGAGGATGAGGGCCCCCCAGCTCCAATCGGTCGCATGAACCCCCGCAAAACGGGAGATTTCGGAAAATGACCATTTCCCATCTGTTGTTTGGCCATTATTGAGTTGGAGCGTATTCCGGCTAAACTGGTGGTAGTACCCCTGAGCTACGTTGGCCTGGTACTTGTCCCATTTTTCGAACTGTGCAGTTGTCTTGAGCCTGGCATCCGAATCGGGAAGCATTTCAGTCACGAATATCTCGGGCAGGCCGTCATTATTGACATCGGCCATATCCGCGCCCATGGAGCCCATACTGATTTCCTGTACAAAATCTTCCAGGCGTTCGCTGAAGGACCCATTTTTGTTATTGATATATAGATAGTCTTTTTCAAAAAAGTCATTGGATACGTAAATATCCTGCCAGCCGTCTTTATTGACATCCCCGATCGTGACCCCCAGTCCGAAGCCTATAGCGCTGGAATAGATTCCTGCCTGTTGGGTAACATCGCTAAACTGCTGGCCATCATTCCGGTAAAGCTTATTTCCCCCTTCCGGATCGGGAATTTTGCGCTGGTCCTTGCGCAAGTCGTATGCGCCAATGGAGCGCATACTATTGTTCAGGAGGTAAAGGTCGAGGTCGCCGTCCTTATCAAAATCAAAAAATGCGGCGTGCGTGGACAAGCCCTCATCATCGAGGTTAAAAACCTTGGCTTTTTCGGTGAAAGTTGGGATTACACCTTTTCCATTAGCATCGTTGATAAAAAGCTCATTATGGCGATTAGCCCCCCCCGGTGG
>JBMOJO010000035.1:0-23720 GCA_049315745.1 Saprospiraceae bacterium
AAAACGATGTGCCTCTAAAAATTTATTTGGCGCGAAGCGCCATAAAAAGCCTTTTGACACAACGGCCATCCTGCAGAAGCAAGGATACAACACTCTGCCATAGACTGTTGCCCTTGGGGAGCACCGGCCTGCTTTCAGATTAAGGATTCCCGATCCTGGCAACGGGAGCGGCGGGCGCTTCCGAAGAAGCGCCCGCTGCAAGCGCGGTGGTGTCCCGGTCGTCTGTGCCCGAGTACAACACCGCTACCCCTACAACACCAATTGCGATGATAATCCACAATAGAATGGTTTCCAGACCAATGGTCTGACGCTGCCGGCCCACTGCCGGCGAAACATTGCTGTTTTTCATAAAGAAGTTATTAAGATGATGGAAAAAGCGTGGCCATTCGGCGCAGGAACCTGTCCGCGCCGTTCGATTTGTAACAATACATTTGCGTGTTCAGGGCAAAAAAATGCCCGTCAGCATATTGTTACAGAAATGCTGTTCAGTGCCCGGACAGGCACACGCGGAGGGGAAGGGAATGGGTATGGCATGGCCACGCCGGGCACATCGAAGTGCTCGGGCAAAACATGCCCCATTCGCCAACCGCTTACGCGACTGCCGTCCGGGCTACTGATCCGTGCCTGCCCTCAGGCACGGATCCTACCTTGCTTTGCTGGAAATGATTGGAAGGGTGTTTGTAAATGCTCGCATATTTTCATTATTTAAAAGTGAATGCATGGTTTTTTGGTCGCATATCGCTTGATACTATGGGGTTATGTCAAATTTTGTATCTATTTCGCAGGTAGCCGTCCTAAGAAATAATCTTTGGTGGGGTTTTGTGAAAAGTCTTTTGCCGCCTTCGGCGGCGAAATTTTATATTGAACCCGCGATTGATTATTGATTTTGCGAAGCAAAATCAATAATCAATCGCGGGTTCAAATGATTATTTGGCGCGAAGCGCCGAATGATGTTTTGAGAGACACGTCATTTTCACGATTTCGCTTCGCGAAATCGTGAAAATGACGTGTCTCTCAGAAGAATATTCTGCCGCCGAAGGCGGCAAAAACCTTTTGACACGACCCCGGGCGCGTCGTGCAGGCCCTTTACGGGGGCTGCGGAGACGCTTTCTCATACGATCAGGAGGTAGGTAGATAGCCTGTTTGCCGGAAGTGCAAAAAATACGAACAGGCGTTCAACGGCGGAGGGCCGTCGAGCGAATTGGGCGCGAACAGTCCTGTGCCTGGAAAAATGTAGTTCTCGTCCACACGACAGGGCTTTTCAGAAGATATAGCGTGGCTACATGATCCGAATTGTCCGCGTGCGGGCGAAAAAGACCTTAATCCATACAGATAGACTTCACCGCAATCCGTCCGATAAGGAGATTTGATTTGTTAGTGCCTCAAAGCGTAAAATGTCCAGTTGGCTTGTGTGCGTGGGCCGGCGCATGGGTTGTGTAAAAGACTTTTGACACAACCCCGCAAGGACCCTGTCGCAAGAAGCCCATCGTCTTTACTGGATGCGCTTTCCCGTACAGAGGCTGTCTGATCAGAAAGAATTTTATGGATTCCGGGCTTATTTGAGCAATCTGCTGCCCGGCTTGTTCAGTGGGATGCACAAAACTAAACATAAATATTATAAAAAATAATAATATGTTAAAATTTTTGAAGGCAATTTCCAGGGCAAGTGCTAAGTATTTGTTTATCAATATATCTATAAATAGAAAAATATTTAATACTTTTAGAAAACCGAAGTTTTGGGGGGAGGGGATGCCTCGCTCACCGACCGCCGTGTTTGGCGGTCAGCGCCATGAAGATCCCTTTGGCGGTGCGGTCAGCGGCACCGCTGTCGCCCAGTTGCTGCCGGAGCAGCCGGTAGCCCTCGAGGATACGGTCCCGGGCGGAGCCCTGGAGGATTGCCTCGAGGGATTGTGCCATCGAATCCTCTGTGCATTGGTGCTGCACCAGCTCTGCGAGGAGGGGCTGGTCGAGGATGAGGTTGACGAGGGAAATATGCTTTACCTGCACCAGTCTTCTGGCCAGGAAAAAAGAGACCGGGCTGCCTTTATAGCACACGATTTGCGGAACGCCAAACAGTGCCGTCTCGAGGGTGGCGGTACCTGAGGTGACCACTGCTGCGAAAGCGCACTTTAAAATATTGTAGGTTTTGCCATAGAGCAGCGGTATTTCGCTATCTGCCTGCAGGAATTGACGGTAGAATCCCTCGGGGATGGCAGGGGCAGCTGCGATGACGAAGCGGAAATCCGGAAAGCGCCGGGGCATTTGAAGCATCAGGGGCAGCATGCGCATAATCTCCTGCTTGCGGCTGCCGGGCAACAAGGCGATGAGGGGTTTTGGGCTTTGCCCGGCGGGGGTTTCCTCCAGGGGGGCGCCCTGGAAGCTATCGCTGATTTCGAGCAGGGGGTGCCCTACGAATTCGACTGCATAATCGTATTTCGCGTAAAAGGCTTTTTCAAAAGGCAGGATGACGAACATCTTGTCCACGGATGCTTTTATGCCATGGACGCGGCTGCTGTGCCAGGCCCAGATCTGTGGCGAGATATAATAAAAGACCCTCAACCCCTGTTTCTTTGCCCATTTTGCGATCCTGAGGTTGAACCCTGGATAGTCAATCAGGATGAGGGCGTCCGGGGCGAAGGCTGTAATGTCTTGTTTGCATTCGCGCAGGTTACGCAGGATCGTACCGAGGTTGCGCACGACTTCTGCAAAGCCCATGAACGCAAGTTCGCGATAGTGCTTGACGAGGTGTGCACCAGCCGCTTCCATCAGGTCTCCCCCCCATGCCCTGAACGAGGCTCCGGGGTCCTGTCTGCCCAGTGCGGCAACGAGGCGCGACCCGTGGAGGTCGCCGGAAGCCTCTCCCGCGATGAGGTAGTATTTCATCCTGTTTTGCTTATATACAGTAGTTTATTTCCCCTCAAAAAGGCCCGGGGCGGCGTTGAATACCCAGAGCAGGGCGTAAACCATTGTGGCAATGAGAATCCCCCGCATCGTTTTTATAAAGTAGCGCTTGTTGTAATAATGCAAGGGGATAAGGTTGAGGCAGATCGCCATCACCTGCAAAGTGGCGGCATCGAACAGCGGCTCCGGAAGCTGGCGCCCGGGGAACAGCAGGGCCTCCAGCTTTTCTGAGAGCATCAACAGCACGCCGTAGCCGGCAAAGGGCAGGGCAATTCCCAATAACAAACCAAACCAAAGGGCATTCCGCTCAAACATGTGATATTTTTTTATCTGAATTGGAGAGGGGTAGTATCCATAGGAGATCTGCCCCTACATTTATGCCGGGTGCACGCGCTCCAACTCCTTCATCTCCGGAATGGCAGGGTAGTTGGTCAGGTCGTGCATAGAAGGCACTACGGAAATATAACCTTCTTTGAGCGCTGCGATATCGGTATCCTGCCCGTTGTCCTGCGCAACAAAGCGACCGGTAAGCCAATAGTATTTCTGGCCGCGGGGGTCCCTGGCTTCTACAAACTCCTCGACCCATCTGGCTTCTGCCTGCCGGCAAACCTTCATACCCTTGATCCGGCCTGAATTTTTGTTGGGGATATTGACGTTGAGCAAGCTGCCCTTGCGCATGCCATGCTCCAGGACGAATGCAATCAGCGCGTGGACGTAAGGCTTTGCAGGCTCGAAGTCGGCCTGATAGGAATAATCCAGCAAGGAGAAGCCGATGGAAGGAATCCCCTCCAGGGAAGCCTCCATAGCAGCGGAAAGGGTGCCGGAATAAATGATATTGATAGAGGCATTCGAGCCATGGTTGATTCCGGAAACGCAAAGGTCTATTTTCCGGTTTTTCGCCAGGATGTTCTTGGCCAGTTTGACGCAGTCCACCGGGGTGCCGGAGCACTCGTACGCTTCGACGTCTCCATAGATATTGGAAGGGTGCAGGCGCAGCGGCTGTGCGATAGTGATCGCGTGCCCCATACCCGATTGCGGGGAATCCGGCGCAACGACGAGGACCTCACCGAGCCGGGCGGCGACAGCGATGAGTGCCTGGATACCCGGGGCAGAAATGCCGTCGTCGTTGGTGACCAGAATGAGCGGTTTTTTCATGTAAGCTTTTTTTCAGTGCAAATGTGTCCATATTTTTTAGAATTCAGCGCTCCGGACTTGAAAAATTTCTGCGAAAGCTGTTTATTGTAGCCGGTATTGCGCCCCACAGGCCTACCCTCAATTATCCGGACTATGCGTACCTACCAGGAAATCCTCGCCCACATCGCTAAAAGGCAATTTGCCCCGGTGTATATGCTGCACGGCGAGGAGCCCTTTTTCATTGACCTGATCGCGCGCGCCCTGGAAGAAGGGGTACTCAGCGAAGGGGAAAAGGCTTTTAACCTGACCATTTTTTATGGAAAAGATACCGACCACCTCGCAGTGCTCGATGCTGCCAGGCGGTTTCCGGTGATGTCGCCTTTACAACTCGTCATGATCCGCGAGGCCCAGGATATGCGCAGCCTGGAAGAGCTGGCCGCTTATGTGGCGAAACCTGCGCCTGCGACGGTCCTGGTCATCTGTTATAAAAATAAAAAATTCAACATGAATTCCGCACTCGGAAAGGCGCTCAAAGCACAGTCCGAAGTGCTCGAATCCAAACGGCTGTACGACAATAAAGTGCCGGAATGGGTAGTCGAATACCTCAAAGCGAAACAACTCCGGATCGCGCCCGATACCGCTTTGAAAGTTGCGGAATTCCTCGGCAACGACCTCGCCCGCCTGGCAAACGAAATGGACAAGCTGGCGCTCAACCTGCCCAAAGGCACCGAGGTGACGGCCACAGTAGTGGAAACCTATATCGGACTGAGCAAAGATTTCAATGTTTTTGAACTCCAAAAGGCGATCGGGCGCCGGGATATCCTCAAAGCAAACCAAATCCTGCGGTATTTTATCGCTAACCCCAAACGAAACCCCCTTCCCCTGGTGATCGGCGCTTTGTATAATTTTTTCAGTAAAATGTATGTCCTCAACGCATTCAGGAGCAGCCCGGAATCCGAACAAATCGCCGCACTCGATCTTCGGTCTTCGTTTTTCCTCCGGGACTACCGCGAAGCACTCCGATACCTGAACATGGAGCGATCCATGGCCGCTATTGCCATCCTTAAGGATTATGACCTGAAAATGAAAGGGGTAGGGGTAGCGGCCGCTACCGATGAATCCGACCTCCTGACGGAGATGATATGGAAGCTCCTGCACTTGTGAGCTCATCCTCCCGGCAACAGCTTTCCGGTGGCTCGGCACCGGATATCCCCCAAAAAAATTACAGCATAAATTTTCCTGAATGATTTGTTTTCCCGGCTTAGGTTTTATCTTTGAGCCGTAAAACAACAAAGTGATGTTTAAGGTGAAAACTCAAAATTGGTGGTGGCAACTCAATCATTCGAAATCCGGGTGAACAGGCGTGCCTTTTATTGATGTTTCACAAAAAAGCGGCTTGCAGGGACACCCGGCAAGCCGCTTTTCATTGGGCGCGTTGCGAAGGGCCGGAAATCGCTTCAGGACCGCCGCTGCAACCCCCTTGCTTTTATCGTACCGGTCGTCGGGAATACCCGGAAATTCAGGGTGGCCCGATGGCAGTTGTAATCATGCCGAAAATCTGTCAACATGGAGACCGACACCAGCAAACGATTTCGCATCCAGACAAGGGTGAATATGTACCTCGCCGATATGATTACGCCCGTATCGCTCTTCCTGCGCATGCGCGACCACTTCACCCAACCGGTGTTACTGGAAAGCAACGACTTCAGCAGCGCCGAGGATTGCTTCTCCTATATCGGTCTGCAGTCCATCGCCCAGATCGAAGTGAAAGCCGGAAAAATCCGCTCGACGCTGCCCGATGGCGGGCAGTCGGAAACTTTAGTGAACGGACCGACCACGGTGCCGGAGTCCCTGATGGCTTTTGTCCATCAATTCGACGTGGACCAGCACACGCAGTACCCCGTATTCAACGGTTTTTTCGGGCATGTCGGCTTCGATGCCGTGCAGTATTTCGATACGCTCCACTTTGACCCCGAAAAGCGTAAAATGGACCTCCCGGATATCCGCTTTACCCTGTACCGCTTTATCCTGGCCATCAATCATTTCAAAAACGAGCTCTATCTGCTGGAAAATATCCCGGAAGGGGAGCAATCCAACCTTGAAAAGTTTGAGTCCCTGCTCAAAAACCAAAAAGTACCGCTACATACCTTCAACCTGGAGGGCGAAGAACGCAGCAACCTGAGCGATGAAGAATTCAAAGCGCTCGTGTTGAAAGGGAAAATGCACTGCAAGCGCGGCGATGTCTTCCAGATTGTCTTTTCCCGTCAGTTTGCCCAGAAATTCCAGGGCGATGAATTTAATGTTTACCGCGTCCTGCGCTCGATCAACCCCTCGCCCTACCTGTTTTACTTCGACTATGGAAGCTACAAGATTTTTGGCTCTTCGCCGGAATCGCAGATGATTATCCGCAATGGTGTCGCCAGGGTAAACCCGATCGCGGGCACTTATCGGCGCAGCGGTAATGCGGAGGCAGATGCCCTGAAAGCAAAGGACCTTGCCCGCGACCCCAAGGAGGTGGCAGAGCATATCATGCTGGTGGACCTCGCACGCAATGACCTGGGGCGGCACGCTACCAACATCAGGGTGAAAAAATTGAAGGAAATCCAGTTTTTCAGCCATGTTATCCACCTGGTATCTACGGTAGAAGGCGACCTGGAGCCCGGCGCTAACCCCATCCGTATTTTTGGCGATACTTTCCCGGCAGGGACGCTTTCAGGCGCCCCTAAGTATAAGGCAATCGAGCTGATTGATCGCTATGAAAACCAAAACAGGGGTTTTTATGGAGGGTCTATCGGGCTCATCGGGTTTAACGGGGAAGTGATCCAGGCCATTGTGATCCGGTCTTTTCTGAGCAAAGACAATACCTTATTCTATCAGGCCGGCGCAGGGATCGTGATGGCAAGCGACCCGGACAGCGAGCTGCAGGAAGTAAACAATAAACTGGGGGCCTTGAAGCGGGCCCTCCTGGAGGCAGGGCGGCTTTGACCCTTCCGTGCAGCCGGCTCGCTGCAAGGGGGCCTGCACCTGCGGGGTGGCGATCACAATAAGGCCGATGAGGATTTCCGGGGGGCGCTAAACTTAAACATTCAGAACATGAAGTTATTGGTCATTGACAATTACGATTCCTTTACGTATAACCTGGTACAATATTTCAGGGAGCTGCTGGGGCATCCGGTGGATGTCTTGCGCAACGACCAGGTGGGGCTTGAACGGGCAGCGGCGTATGATGTGCTGGTCTTTTCGCCGGGCCCCGGCCTGCCTGCGGAGGCTGGCATGATGCCCACCTTGCTTAAGGCCTTCGCGCCATCGAAGGTGATCCTGGGGGTCTGCCTCGGCCATCAGGCGATCGGTGAAGCCTTTGGTGCCGGACTGCTCAACCTCTCCCAGGTCTATCATGGGGTCGCTACCCCGATCTATCCAGTCGTTTCAGGGGATGCCCTCTTCCAGGGCCTGCCCGGGGTTTTTGAAGCAGGGCGCTATCATAGCTGGGTCGTGGACAGGAGGGGTTTGCCGTCAGAGCTGGAAATTACCGCTGTGGATGCAAATGATGAAATTATGGCTATGCGCCACCGCGTCTTCGACGTTTTCGGCCTGCAGTTTCATCCCGAGTCCGTGATGACGCCGGTGGGTAAACAAATACTCGATAATTTTCTTTCTTATGCACGGTCTAAAACCCAAAATACCGTTTGCTCATGAAGCATTTATTGAACAGGTTATATGAGCACGACTTTCTCAGCAGGCAAGAGGCCTATCAAACTTTGCTCGATATCGCAGCAGGGGCCTGCAATGAAGTCCAACTGGCGGCTTTCGCCACCGTATATAATATGCGTCCGATTACCCTGTCGGAGCTGCAGGGGTTCCGGGACGCCCTCCTCGAGCTTTGTGTGCCGCTTGATCTGATGGGCATAGAAACCATAGACGTGGTCGGTACCGGCGGCGATGGAAAAAATACCTTCAATATTTCCACGGCATCCTGCGTGGTCATAGCCGGGGCAGGGTACAAAGTAAGCAAACACGGCAGCTATGGGGTCTCCTCGGCGGTGGGCTCCTCGGATGTGTTGCTGCAGCTGGGCTATCGCTTTTCCAACGACCAGGACACCCTCCGGCAGCAACTGGACACCAGTAACCTGTGCTTTCTGCATGCCCCCTTGTTCCATCCTGCCCTAAAGGTAGCCGCACCCGTGCGCAAGCAACTGGGCACCAAGACTTTTTTCAATATGCTGGGGCCGCTGGTCAATCCCGTGCAGCCTAAATACCAGCTGTTCGGGACGTTCAGCATGGAGCTCCTGCGCATGTACCAGTACGTGATGCAGCAGTCGGGCCGGCGATTTGCAATCGTCCACGCCCTGGATGGCTATGATGAAGTATCGCTGACCGGCGATTTCAAGCTGGTCACCAACGACAGGGAGCAAATCCTCTCCCCAAAGGATGTTGGCGCTTCGGTCGTACCCGCCGAGGCCCTTTTTGGAGGGGATACCGCCGGGGAGGCAGCGGATATCTTTCTGCGCATCCTCCAAAACGAAGCGCCCGCGGCGCAAAAACAAGTCGTAGCGGTTAATGCCGGACTTGCTATCCATACGATCAAACCGGAAAGCCCGATTCAGGATTGTGTCGCCGAGGCGATGGAAAGTATCGAGAGCGGAAAGGCATACGCCCGGCTGAAGGATTTGATCGGTTAATACACCTGCAAGACACAGGATAAGGCTAAAAAAACGATTATGGCCAATATTTTAGACGAAATCATTGCGTATAAGTATAAAGCTGTGGCCCAAGCGAAGCTCCTGCGCCCGGTGCGTGCGCTGGAAAGCGACCCCGGCCTGGCCCGGGAAACGGTTTCGCTGCGGGAACACCTTCAGCAGCCCGGACAATACGGGATTATCGCTGAATTCAAGCGCATGTCCCCTTCAAAAGGGATGATCAATGCCAGTGCCGATGTCGCCAGGGTTACCCGCGGGTATATCGGGGCAGGGGCCACCGCCCTTTCCGTTCTGACGGATACCCCCTTTTTCGGCGGCAGCGACGAGGACCTTCAAAAGGCAAGGGCGGTCAACACTTGCCCGATATTGCGGAAAGATTTTATCGTTGATGAATACCAGATCCTGGAAGCAAAGGCCATCGGTGCAGACGTGATCCTCCTCATCGCGGCCTGCCTGGAGCAAGAACACCTGAAATCCCTGGCCCGTTTTGCGAAATCGCTCGGGCTGGAGGTCTTGATGGAGATCCACGACCGCCAGGAACTGGGGCATTGGAATCCTTTTGTAGATGTGGTCGGCGTAAACAATCGCAATTTAAAAACGTTTGAGGTGCGCGTGGAGACTTCGATCGAATTATTGGCCGAACTGCCCGGCGAGTCCCTGCGGATCTCCGAGAGCGGGATTAACGACCCTGCGGTTATTGTTGACCTCAAATCCAGGGGCTTCCAGGGTTTTCTCATCGGCGAACATTTTATGGCACACTCCTCGCCTGAGGCCCTATGCAGCGACTTTATCGCCAGGGTGCGTTCCCTGGATGAATTACTCAATAATGCCATCGCATGAAAGGACTCAAAATTAAAGTCTGCGGGCTGCGGGAGCCCGAAAATATCCGGGAAATCGCCGCTTTACCGGTGGATATGATCGGCTTCATTTTCCATCCCGGTTCACCGCGGGCAGTAGGAGGGGGGAACAAGTTGCCGGAATGGCTGGAAAATGCGGCGCTGCCGGGCCACGTCGCACGGGTGGGGGTCTTCGTGGATGCAGAAATCGAAAGCCTACTGAATACCGTCCACGATTACGCCCTGGATTACGTCCAGTTGCACGGAAACGAAAGCGCTGCCTATTGCGCCGAGCTGAGCAATATCTGGGCCTATACCGGCGTGCGCAAGGCGCTTATCATCAAAGCTTTCCGGGTTGGTCCGGGTTTTGATTTCGGCACCTGTTCCCACTTCGGGCAATATTGCGATTATTTCCTGTTTGATACCCAAACGCCGGGCTTTGGCGGTAGCGGACAGGCCTTTGACTGGGAACTGCTCCGGGGCTACCATGGCGAGGTGCCTTTTTTGCTGAGCGGCGGTATTGGCCCCGGCTCCGTGGATGCGCTGAAGGCGTTCGCCCACCCCCGTTGGGCGGGGATTGATTTGAACAGCCGGTTCGAAAAGGTTCCCGGGGTAAAAGCGGTCGCGTTACTGGCAAGTTTTATCGAGTCATTGGGAAAGGAAGCATAAACCCTGCTTTTGAGGCGGCTGCAACATCGCTCCGTCTGTTATTTGCAAAAAAACCAAACTTATGACCATCGCAGTAAATGAAAACGGGTATTATGGGGAATTTGGAGGGGCGTTTATCCCCGAAATGCTGTACCCCAACGTCGAAGAACTCCGAAGAAATTATCTGGAGATTACCGGCAGCCCGGATTTCCAGGAAGCGTTCCAGGCCCTGCTCAGGGATTATGTCGGCAGGCCTACGCCGCTGTACTTCGCGGAGCGCCTGTCCCGCCATTATGGTGGCCAGATTTTTCTGAAACGAGAAGACCTCTGCCATACCGGCGCCCACAAGATCAACAATACGATTGGCCAGATCCTGCTCGCAAGGCGGCTCAATAAAACGCGTATTATCGCAGAAACGGGGGCCGGACAGCATGGCGTGGCCACTGCGACGGTATGCGCGCTGATGGGGATGCAGTGTATCGTATATATGGGCGCCGTGGATATTGAACGTCAGGCGCCAAATGTTGCCCGTATGCGCATGCTCGGCGCCGAAGTGCGTCCGGCAACAAGCGGCAGCCAAACGCTGAAAGATGCTACAAACGAAGCCATCCGCGACTGGATCAACAATCCGGTGGATACGCATTATATTATCGGCTCGGTGGTAGGCCCTCATCCCTATCCCGATATGGTCGCACGGTTTCAGTCGGTCATCAGTGCGGAGATCCGGGCGCAGTTGCTGGAGAAGACCGGCAGGGAAAACCCGGATGCAGTGGTGGCCTGCGTGGGCGGGGGCAGCAATGCAGCCGGGGCGTTCTATCACTTCCTGAATGTCCCCTCCGTGCGCCTGATCGCTGTCGAAGCGGCCGGGGAAGGGGTTCATTCCGGGCGTTCTGCCGCGACCAGCGTGCTGGGCACGCGCGGGATCATCCACGGAAGCCGCACCCTCGTCATGCAAACGACGGATGGGCAGATCGTAGAGCCGCACTCCGTATCGGCAGGGCTCGACTATCCCGGGATCGGCCCCCTACATGCCCACCTCATCAAGAGCGGCCGCGCCGAAGCAGTGGCGGTTACCGACGAAGAGGCGCTGGAAGCCGCATTTTTCGTTTCGCGTACCGAGGGGATCATCCCTGCCCTGGAAACTGCGCACGCCTTTACTGCGCTGGAAAAGATTGATTTCAAACCGGAAGACGTCCTCGTCGTCTGTCTTTCCGGTAGGGGCGATAAAGACCTGGCCACCTATATCCGGTATCTGGAGCGCGACACTACGGATTAGACTTTCTGCAATGGCTCATTTCTATTTACCCGACAATCGTATGCTCAAATCAAATGTTTATGGCGCCAACACTCGCTGAAAACCGGATCGTCGAACTTTTTGCCCGGAAGCCCGGGGGGTTGTTGAATATCTATTTCACTGCCGGTTATCCCAAGCTTTCCGATACTCCGGAGATCCTCCTCGCCCTCGAAGCAGCGGGTGCCGACCTCATCGAAGTGGGGATGCCGTACTCCGACCCGCTCGCCGACGGGCCGACAATTCAGGAAAGCGGTATGGCCGCGATCCGCAACGGGATGACCCTGCCGCAGTTGTTCGAACAAATCGCCGGCGTACGCACGCGCCTGAACGTCCCGCTGATCCTGATGGGGTATTTTAACCAGGTCATGCAGTACGGAGAAGCCGCTTTTTTCAAAAAATGCAGGGAGGTGGGTATTGACGGGCTGATCCTGCCGGATCTTCCCCTGTATGAGTACGAAACCCAATACCGGGAGATGATCGAAGCCCAGGGGCTGGCATTCAGTTTCCTGATCACCCCGCAAACTACCGCCGAGCGCATCGCCAAAATTGACGGGCTGTCGAGAGGGTTTATCTATATGGTGTCGGATGCTTCAATCACCGGGGCAAAGCAGGGCATCAGCGCAGAGCAAATCGCGTATTTTGAGCGGATTGAAAAAATGCAACTCCGCTCGCCGCGCCTGATCGGCTTCGGTATCTCCGACCGCCAGGCATTCGAAACGGCCTGCCGCTATGCACAGGGGGCAATTATCGGCAGTGCATTCATCAACGCACTGACAAACAGCGACGATGTACACCGGACAACCCTGGAGTTTGTAAAGAAAATCAGGGGCTAACGTCAGGGGTGCAACGCCTGGTCCAGGTCGGTGAGGATATCTTCTATATTTTCAATCCCTACCGAGAGGCGGACCAGCCCGTCGGTGATCCCGTTCAGCAGCCGGATTTCCCGGGGCACCGAAGCATGTGACATCGAGGCCGGGTGCATCGCCAGGGTGTCCACGTCGCCCATGGTCGGGGCGAGCACACAAAATTTCAGCCTGTTGATGAAATCAATCCCGGCCTCCAGGCCCCCGCTAAGCTCAAAGCTCAGCATCCCGCTGAATGACCTCATCTGTCGCGCCGCGAGGGCGTGGTCGGGATGCGAAGGAAGCCCGACATAGTTTACTTGTGCCACTTTGCGGTGTTTTTCCAGGAACTGGGCGGCACGCATCGCATTATCGCAGTGCCGCTCCATCCGCAATTCAAGTGTCTTCAGCCCATTGTTGATCAGCCAGGCGTCAAAAGGGTTGCAGTTGGTGCCGACGAGCTTCATCGTCCGCCATACTTTATCTTTCATCAGGCCCTTATCCCGGCCCACGATCGCCCCGGCTGTGGAGTTGCCGTGCCCGTTCAGATACTTAGTGGTGGAATGCACAACGAAATCTATTCCAAAACGCAAGGGCTGCTGGAGGTAGGGCGTGCAAAAGGTGTTGTCCACTGCCGTAAAGCGTTCGTATTTCCGTGCCAGTCCGGCAATCGCTTCCATATCCACACAGGCCAGGGTAGGGTTTGCCGGGGTTTCGAAATATACCATCCGGATAGCCGGGGTAGATGCGAGCAGTTTCTCGATTTGATCCAGGTCTTTTAGATCGGCATAGACCAGGTCAAATCCGAGCGGCTGCAATACCCGGGCGAATAGCTCGGTCGTACCGCCGTACAAGTTGCCCTGGGTCAGGATTTTATCCCCAGGCTTCAAAACCCCCAGCATCAGGGTGGCGATGGCGGCCATGCCAGAGCTGACGAGCAGCCCTTCTGCCTCCATTTGCAGGCCATGCGCCTCGAGCAAAGCGATTTTTTCTGCGACAGCATCTATAGTCGGGTTGCCAAAACGGCTGTAGATATGCCCTTCCGCTTTGCCCTGGAAAATATCCATGCCTTGCTGAACAGATTCGAACTCAAAGACTGTCGTCGCATAAATCGGAAGCGTATGCGGCTTATTGCTGCGCGTGTCCTTGGTTTCATGAACGCAAAGTGATCCAAACCCAACGGGCTTTTTCATTGTTGTGTATTTTAGACTTGTTGTGGAAGTTGCGCATAAGGGCAGCCAGCCCTTTTTTTCGAAACACAAAAAAACGAAAAAAAATACGCTAACCCCGAAGCCTTGCGCTATTTTTGTCAACTTTTGCCGCACAGGGAAAATAAATAGGATAATGAAGCACGAAGTGGAAGAATTTGACGCAGACCCCAGTAACGACGATTTGTACCAATATAAGGTCATCCGCGTGGATCCCGGCCAGGAACCTTTGCGCATAGATAAATTTTTGTTCGACCGTTTGCCGAATACCTCCCGCAACAGAATCCAGAATGCCATCAAAGCGGGTGCGGTACGGGTGGATTCCCGGGACATCAAACCCAACTTTAAAATTAAGGCAGGCCAGGAGATCCAGATCGTCCTGCCCAAACCCCATGAGCCTAACCGGCTGGTACCCCAGCAGATCGCCCTGGATATCCGCTATGAAGACGACGATCTGCTGGTTGTCCACAAACCTGCGGGAATGGTGGTGCACCCCGGAATGGGGCACCCGCGATTTACCCTGGTCAACGGGCTGGCCTATCATTTTGGCATTAACCAGGTGGACGTGCCCAACGGCAACTTCCAGGACCGGGTCGGAATGGTGCACCGCATTGACAAAAATACCTCCGGGCTGCTGGTGGTCGCAAAAAATGAATACGCCGTCAACTTCCTTGCGAGACAGTTTTTTTACCATACGATAGAGCGTACCTATTATGCCCTCGTATGGGGGGAGCCCAAAGAAAACAAAGGTACGATAGAGGTAAACGTCGGCAGGCACCCGCGTTTCAGGGATACGTTCACCGCATTTCCGGAAGGGGATCAGGGCAAATGGGCCGTTACCCATTACGAAGTGCTGGAGCGCCTGTACTATGTGAGCCTGATCAAATGCAATCTCGAGACCGGGCGGACCCACCAGATCCGGGTCCACCTGAAATCCCTCGGCCATCCGATTTTCAACGATGAAAAATACGGAGGGGACGAAATCGTTAAAGGGACCGTTTTCAGCAAGTACAAGTTGTTTGTGGAGGAGATGTTCAACGTCATGCCCCGCCATGCGCTGCACGCCAAGTCGCTGGGTTTCGAACATCCCGGCACCGGCGCTTTTATGCAGTTCGATTCCGGGCTGCCCAGGGATTTTCAGCAGTGCCTGGATGGATGGCGCAATTATGTGGAAGGCCGCAAATCACAACTTCGGGAAGAATAAGCGCATGCAAACCTTAACACAGTCCGGGCGGCTCGCCTTGTTGGAGCAACTTGGCCGCTATATACTGGAGGGCGGGCCTGCCCTCCGGGAAACAATCGCGAAAACCTTTCACCACAACCCATGGTTCACCCCCGAAAACCAGGAAGCTGCGCTCTGGGCCATCGCACAGCGCTTCCTCGACCCTAAGCTCCTGGAGAAATGGCTGGGCGCCTACCCCCATGCCGCAACTTGCCCCGATGCTAAGGTGGCAATCGTACTGGCCGGAAACTTGCCCCTCGTGGGGTTTCACGACTGGCTTTGTATCTTTTTGTCGGGTCTGCACGCCCAGATCAAATTGTCTGAAAAAGATCCTTTTCTTATGCCCCATCTGCTGGGTATGCTCGGGCAATGGCATCCGGGTGCCGATAGATACTGGTCTTTCGTTGACAGGCTCCAGGGTTTCGATGCTGTCATCGCTACGGGCAGCAACAATACTGCCCGGTATTTTGAGGTTTATTTTGCCAAGTATCCGCACATTATCCGCAAAAACCGCAACTCGGTAGCGGTCCTGAGCGGTCGGGAGCGCGAGGTGGAGCTGCGCGCGCTCGGGCGGGATATCTTTCAGTACTTTGGGCTCGGCTGTCGCAATGTTTCGAAGCTGTACGTTCCGACAGGCTATGATTTCGACCCTTTACTGGAGATTTTGCACGAATCCAGGGAAATCGTCCTGCATCACAAATACAAGCACAATTACGACTACAATTACGCCCTCTTTCTGCTCAACAGGACGCCTTTTAAGATGAACGGCTGTATTTTACTCACGGAATCAACGGGAATCCCTTCCCGGATTGCTGCCCTGAATTACAGCTATTATGCAGACGAGGCCGGGCTGGAAGCCGAACTGAGCGCCCGAAGGGACGAAATCCAGTGTATCTGCGCATCGGAGCGCATCGCGGGCTTGCCCGTGACCCCTTTTGGCAAAACGCAGGAACCGGAACTATGGGATTACGCGGATGGCGTGGATACGATGGCTTTCCTGGGTACGATCAACGGTGCAGCACCATTTTCCGGGAAACACTATTGATCCCGTCGGTCAGGGAATAGATATAAATCCCGTTGGGCAGGTCCCTGCTCTGGAAAGGGATGCGGTTTTCGCCTTCATAAAGCTGGATCGGCTCCCGCCAGATCAGGTTGCCCGTAAAATCAAAGACCCGAAAATCAAACCGCCCCCGGATACGGGAGGTTACTTCGATTTCGGTGGTATTGCCAAAGGGGTTGGGCACGTTGCGCACCTGCAGCCGGGTAGCGGCAAGTTGACGGATATTGGAAGTTTTGCAGGCAGCAGATCCCTCCGGCCTTACGTGCAGAAAGTAATTGCCCGGTGCGATCAGGGCAGAATCGGGGAAACTGATCGGTATGGGGAGAAACGAATTGATCGTGCCCCGGATCGAGAGGTTGTGGGCTTTTACGTCCGCCGGGTTGTCGGGTGTGCCGTAGAGCATCACGCAACCGGCAGTGGCTTTGGGAAACACACAATTTGGCGGGTTGCAGACATAGGACAGGCCCCTCGGAAGCCCGGACACCGCAGTGTCGGGATGCAGCGCAATATTGCTGATGGGCACTGCGACCCCTTGGAGGGTAAACGTTTCGGGAACCTTCAGGGTGAAGGTATATTGGAAATAGGTATTCAGACAAGCCGTATCCCGTATCCCGCCGCCCGGGTTGCTCGAAGGCGAATAGGGCAGGGGCAGTACGCCTACGAAATTCTGGGGCACGCCGGAAGCAGGTTGGCAGGTCGGCTTAGGCTGGCCTGCCAGCAAAGCGCACTGAAGGGAACACCACAAAATAAGAAACCCGCTCCGCATCGTATTTTGCTTTAGCTGCTAAAGATAGCGGTTCTGTTTTATATGCGGAAGTTTTTCGCGTTATGGTTATATTAATTTTTATTCTGTGCCGGGCGCACACCTGCCGCAAGCCACGAGCACCTGCTTCAGCTTTTCGTTAAAGGCCTGTGATTGCAGGAGCTGTTCCAGGGGGAGATGGACGCGGTACTGCCAGTAATACTGTGGGATGGCAGGCACGTTGATCCGTTCTTCGAAGGGATCGTCGCGGCGCAGGTCGCCATCCATGGCCAGTAAGTCCTGGAGCGGAAAAACTGCCCACATATTGTGCCATTGCAGATGCTGCCGCAGGATCGCCTCCGCGATGTAGGGCGCACAGGTACGGGGCGGTTCGCCCGAAAATCCAAGCTCGTTGTGGAAAAAGCGCCTGCGCTGCCCTTCGTCCATTTCCTCCCACCACGCGCGAAGGGGCGCCATATCGTGCGTGGAAGGGCTGGTGACAGATAAGTAGGGGATATCCCCGGGCTGGAGAAATTCAGTAGAAGGGTTTTTGGACATGCGTTGGATTTCCAGGCTGAGCATACCCATTGCCCGCATAACGCCCGGTACACAGGCCGGTACCATGCCGAGGTCCTCCCCGCAAATCAACATATTGGTGGCTTTCCGGATTGCCGGAAGTTTGCGGAGGGCTTCCGCTTTCCAGAAAGCTTCCTGACGGTTGTAGAAGTAATCATGGTGCAGCCATTGCAGCTTGCCCTGTGCATCGTAAGGCAGGCACCTGAAGGAATCCGTGGCGGCAAAGTCAATACGGGGGTGGAAAGCCTGCATATCCGACCCCGGCACTTCGAAAAAGAGCACTTCGCCGAAAAGCCGCAGCAATGGGACCCTGAATGGGGCATAGGCGCTGTTGTCCGGATCGTCAAAATAGCGGCTCACCGCACGCTGGGACGGCCATTCCGGTTTGAACGCATATCGTTGGTCGCGATCTTGCCGGAGGAAACAGTCCTTTACCCAAGCCGCGGCTTCCCCAAACCTTGCCTGGAGCGTGCTGTCTGTAATGTAGGGCTCACAAAAGCGCCCGGGGTCGAACCCGATGCCCATTCCCTCCAGTTCCTGACGCGTAACGGGTATCGCAGGGCTGAAGTGCCCCAACAGCCCCTCAATGTGCCGGGCCGGGATTTCCCATATCCGGAAAAACCCCAGGATATGGTCTATCCGGTAGGCATCAAAATAGCGCGAGAGGTGGGTCATGCGTTGGCGCCACCATAGATAGCCGTCCTTCGCCATCTCCGTCCAGTTATAGGTCGGGAAGCCCCAGTTTTGACCGGTATCGGAAAAAGGGTCAGGGGGCGCGCCTGCCTGCCCGTCCATGTGATAGAGCGAGGGCGCTACCCAGGCATCTGTACTGTTGCGATAGATGCCGATCGGCAGGTCGCCTTTCAATACGATCCCTTTGCTCCGCGCATAATCCGTGGCCGCGGCGAGCTGGATATCCAGGTAATATTGCTGAAAATAAAAGAACGCGATTTCCGGGTAAGTTGCCGCATCCGGTGCGGCAAGGGCTTTTACGGCAGCTTCGTCGTATTCCGCATAGTCGCCCCATTGGGAAAAATCCACCGTGCCATGCTGGTCGCGCAAATAGCAAAAGACGGCATAAGGCACGAGCCACTCCCGATGGGTATCTACGAACCCGAGGAAACCGGGGTCGCTCAGCAGGTCTTTCTTTATCCCTTTAAATACGGTTTTAGAAAATTCCTGCTTTATCCGCACAACCTCTGCGTAATTTACGGCCTTTTCAGCATTCAACTGCCGGCGGGCCTCCTGGAGTTTTTGCTTTCCAATGAGCTTCTCGGCCCCGGGGATGGCGTCGAAGGAAAGGTACATCGGGTGGAGGGCAAATACGGATATTGCACTATAGGGATAGGAGTCCGTCCAGGTAGTAGTAATCGTCGTATCGTTGATCGGGAGGATTTGGATCATCTTGAGCCCTGCCTGAACGGCCCAGTCGGTGAGCAAATGGAGGTCGGCAAATTCGCCGACGCCAAGGCCGCGCGCACTGCGCAGGGAGAATACGGGAATGGCGACACCTGCGCCTTTCCATGACGGGCCCGGGAAACGGGCATATTCGTCGGAGCGCACTACCGCTCCGGCTCTGCCGTCGCCTTCCGGAAATTGAAAGCCGCGGTTGTCGCCGGTCTCAAACGTAATCCAGCGCTTATGGGCGGGGTCGAAAAGCCCGTATTTATATTCGAAGGGGATATCGCGCGGAAGGCAAACTTCCAGCGACCAAACCGGGAACGCGGCGTTGCCCATCAGGAGGGGGCGGTCGGTGTCCCATTTGCCGAGCTCGGGAATACTGCCCGTGAGCGCCACCTGCCACCCCTGCGGGACGTTAGCGGCGCGCAGTTGGAAGCGGTAGGGGATGCCCCCGTCAAAATCTTTCCGCGCCGCCGGCTTAAAGGTATGGCCCGGCCTGAATATCGCCGCTTCGAACGCCGCACTGAAAAATGCCTCCTCGGCCGCGGCAGGGTTGCGCCAGTTGTCCCGGAGTACAACCCGCTCCGTCGTCCGCGGCAGGCGGACTTCCCGCATACTGCCCGCTTCCTCCTGAGGCGCCTCTCCTTCCTGAATCAACAAATATCGGTATTTCAGCAGCGCCGGCACCTTGGCAAACGGAACAGCGAGCAGCCAACGCCCTCCACCGGCATACTCCATCACCACTGCCCTGGCAGGATCACCTTTTCCCAATGCCGCATGGTCGCCCGTTACGGCAAGCTGCTGCCCCCAACGGGTATCATAATGGATCTGAAATTGTACCGTCATGTTTTTGGCTTTTGACGCGCAAATATACATCCTGGATCTATAGCTTCCGCGCATTGTGGCAATTCTTCAGGCACCTTTTGACAGGGAAAAAATCCGGGGCAAAAAAAGTATAAAAAAAATTGGGCAATCCTTTGCAAAAAAGCGAGCGGCTATCGTATATTTGCAATCGCAAAACAAAAAACACACTTCACGCGGATGTAGCTCAGTTGGTAGAGCGCAACCTTGCCAAGGTTGAGGTCGCGGGTTCGAGCCTCGTCATCCGCTCAAAAGCCTTCCCACGGAAGGCTTTTTTTGTTTTTAATCCGCCTTTCCTGCCAAATTGTCATTGCATTCCTAAATTTCCTTATCTTTGTGGGCTTAAAGGGCAGGCGCCTCCTCCCCGTCGCCGCGCTAACCTCCTGAACCAAAGCAGGACGGGGCCTATGCCGCTGCCCGAACTTTCAAAACAAACTCGTATTCCGGGATATGCAGCTATACGACGACAACCCGACCCTGCTCGGGCTAGATAAGCAAATAGACGAAAGTAAGCAGGGAGAGGTGTTTTTTCGTCCTTCCCCTGAGCCCACCGAACAGACGGGCAAGACCTTCTATATCGAAAGCTACGGTTGCCAGATGAATTTTTCCGACAGCGAGATCGTAGCCGCGGTTTTGTCGGAGCTTCACTACCGGCCAACGCGGGACGTTGCGGAGGCAGATCTCATCCTGATCAATACCTGTTCCATACGCGAAAAAGCCGAAGAGACGGTGCGCAAACGCCTGAGTGCTTTCAATATCCTGAAACAAAAGCGCCCGGCAACGATGATCGGTGTACTGGGATGTATGGCAGAGCGGCTGAAATCGAAGTTCCTGGAAGAAGAAAAAATCGTGGACCTGGTCGTTGGCCCCGATGCCTACCGCGACCTGCCGGCATTGTTGGAAGTGGCCGAAGCCGGCGAAAAAGGGGTAAACGTATTTTTGTCCCGCGAAGAAACTTACGCCGACATCAGCCCGCTCCGTCTGGGTTCCAATGGGGTTAGCGCCTATATCTCCATCATGCGGGGCTGCGATAATATGTGTTCCTTCTGCGTGGTCCCGTTCACCCGTGGACGGGAGCGCAGCCGCGATGCCTTCACCATCGTCGCCGAGGCCCGGGAACTTTTCGAACGCGGGTACCGCGAGGTCACACTGCTGGGGCAGAATGTGGATTCCTACAAGTGGGAAAACCCTGAAAACGGGAAAACCGTGCATTTTGCAGCGCTGCTGGCCATGGTCGCAGCAATTGACCCGCTGCTCAGGATACGTTTTTCCACCTCTCACCCTAAAGATATCACGGACGAAGTGCTGCAGGCCATAGCCGCCTGGCCAAATATCTGTAATTATATCCATCTCCCCGTCCAATCGGGCAATAGCCGCATCCTCCGCCTGATGAACCGCACCTACGACCGCGAGTGGTATATGGAGCGGATCAATTCCATCCGCCGGATTGTCCCGGATTGTGCCGTGTCGTCGGATATCATCGCCGGCTTTTGCAGCGAAACTGCCGAAGAACACCAGGATACCCTGGAGATGATCGAATTCGCAGATTTCAGCATGTCTTATATGTTTGCGTATTCCGAACGCCCGGGAACCCTCGCGGCAAGGAAATATCCCGACGATGTGCCGGAAGCCGTCAAAAAACTCCGGCTACAGGAAATTATCCGCTTGCAGACGCAGGTCTCCTTCCGCCATAATCAACGCGATATCGGCAAGGTCTTCGAGGTCCTGATCGAGGGGAATTCCCGCAGGTCGGACCAGGATTTCTGCGGGCGTAATTCCCAGAATAAAATGGTCGTTTTTCCTAAAGCAAATGGGCTTCGGCCAGGAGATTATGCCTACGTCGAAATTCACGACGCGACCAGCGCAACGCTTTTGGGGCGGCTTGTCGCCACCCGATAATGGCCGCAGGAAAATTCGCGTTGAGCAGTTGTCGCATAAGCCTTATTCTGCCGCCTTTTAACGATTGATATGGAACCGCTTCAAGGGATAAAACAACGTTTCGGGATCATTGGCCAATCTGCCCTGCTGGACCGGGCGCTGGGTACCGCTATAAGAGTGGCCTCTACGGATTTGTCCGTCCTGATCTCCGGTGAAAGCGGGGTCGGAAAAGAGGTTTTTTCCAAAATCATCCACGCCCTGAGCCCCCGGAAACACGAAAAATTTATCGCCATCAACTGTGGCGCCATCCCCGAGGGAACCATCAACTCGGAACTCTTCGGGCATGAACGAGGGGCTTTCACCGGGGCAACCGGAGAGCGCAAAGGGTATTTCGAAACCTATGATGGAGGAACGATCTTCCTTGATGAAATTGGGGAAATGCCCCAGGATACCCAGGCTTACCTGCTGCGCGTACTGGAAAGCGGTGAGTTTATCCGGGTTGGCTCGAGTAAATCCCAGCGTACGGACGTGCGTATCATTGCCGCTACAAATGTGGACCTGGAAGAAATGATCCGAAAGGGCAAATTCAGGGAAGACCTTTATTACCGCCTCAACACGGTTTCGATCAAAGTTCCCGCACTCCGCGAACGGCACGAAGATATCTATATGTTGTTCAAAAAATTTTCCCTGGACTTCGCAGAACGCTACCGGACGGCGCCGGTCCGCCTCGATGAAGGCGCCCGGAGGCTGCTCGAACGCTATAACTGGCCCGGCAATATCCGCGAATTGAAGAATATTGCAGAAAAAATATCCGTGCTCGCCGAAGAACGGCAAATCTCCGACCGCAAACTGCTGGAATTCCTGCCCAACCTCGCTGCCCGTAACCTCCCGGCCATCCATGCCCCCAGGGAAGAATCTGCAACGACTATGCAGGAACGCGAAATCCTGTACAAGCTGCTTTTCGAAATGAAAGGCGATCTTACCGATCTCAAAAACCTGGTGATGGGCCTGATCAGGAGCAATGACCTCCGGGTACCCGACCCGCGCGCGCTCAAAACGTTCGAATCCGTAGTTCATAGCACCCTGAAAGAGGAACGCCGCCTCCCCGGTGCCGATTTTCTGCGGGACAGCCCCGGACCGCACGGGGCAGTATCCGGCGAAGAGGAGGAAATCCTGGAACTGGACGACCCGCCCACCAGCGTCAGGCCGGTTATCCTGCCCCAACATCCCGTTCAAAAAGCCAGGCTCGGCAATGCAGAAGTCGTGGACGACACGCTGCGGCTTGAGGATAATGAAAAATTACTGATTCAGCGCGCCCTCAAAAAATTCAGTGGCCGCCGTAAAGAAGCCGCACAGGAACTCGGTATTTCCGAACGCACCCTCTATCGAAAAATCCGTCAGTATAATTTGTAATATGTTCCACAGCGTTTTTTCAAAATCATATATCAGGTTCATGGCGTTGCTGTTCCTGCCGGCAGTTGCCCTCCTCGCCGTCCGGTGTTATTCCTTTCGCGGCGTAAGCCTCGACCCTTCGATCAGAACCTACGGCGTCGCCCCGTTCGCCAACAACGCCGCCAATGCCCTGCCTTCCCTGGCACAGTCCATGGAGGACGCCCTGCGCGAGAAAATCCGCACGGAATCCCGATTGGTATATAGCGCCGATGCCCCGGATGTAGAATTCAAGGGCGCACTGGTGGATTACCGCATCAGCGCCGAAGCCCCCAGGACGGGGGAAGTCACGGCGATCAACCGGCTGACGATTACCCTGGCCATCGAATACCTCGACAATAAAACCCAAAAGCAGGTCTGGAAACGCAACTTCTCCTTCTTCTACGATTTTCCCGCCGACCGGGATTTCGTAAGTGTCGAACCCGATGCGCTCAAGGCGATTACGACCCAGCTCATGGAGGATATCTTCAACGCAGCGTTTTCAGATTGGTAGTCAGGGCGCCTTCGGTATATAATGTCCTGCAAAAATCCTGCCGACCTTCGCCCCCCGATAGCCTTCGTCCGTACGGAGATGGCCACCATTGACCTCACATAAAGTATATACGTGCTTACGGTGTTCCCGCTTTGAACTTTCGCTTCCGGCTCAAAGCCAAAGCAGGGGCTTTGTAAAAGTTCTTCTACCGATTCGTGGTTGCCAAAGTACTGCGGGATCCGGACAGGATAACCTGGGCATTTCCCTCGATGCGGTATATTTCCGCTTTTATCCTTTCCGGGATGCCTGCCTGCTCATGGATTTTGGCTAATGCCATAACTTATGCCGCTGGTAAAGCGGGGTTTTACAGAATGGTTATTTCTTACGGCAGAATTTTATATTGAAGAGGTTGTGTAAAAAGTTTATTTCCGCCTTCGGCGGCGAAATATTCTTTGGATGGAGACATCTTTTTCCTGATTTTGCGAAGCAAAATCAGGAA
>JBMOJO010000238.1:0-5491 GCA_049315745.1 Saprospiraceae bacterium
GCTTTTAAATGATTTGAAGGGTTAAAAAATCCAATCTCCTGACTATTTCCCGGCCGATGAGGCAACGGGCAGGGGAACCGGGAACTCGGGGTTGTGTAAAAAGGTTTTTAATGGCGCTTCGCGCCAAATTATCTTTTGAGAGACACATCATTTTTGAAATTTCGCTTCGCGAAATTTCAAAAATGATGTGTCTCTCAAAATAATATTCTGCCGCCGCAGGCGGCAAAAGACTTTTTACACACCCCCTTTCGAACTTAAATTCGGCGCGAAGCGCCGTAAAAAACCTTTTCACACAACCCCCAAATCGTATGTGGGCAGCGATTTACCAATGAGACTGCATCTTATGGCTTCAACCGGAATTTCCGGTATGCACCACTCTGTTCCTCCAAAGATAGTAAGGCAGCAAGCCGGTCAAAATCAGGATCAGGCCGATGACGGATTCGCCCGGGCGGTTGTATAGGGTAATGATGACGAGGGCAATACAGAAGAGTACAAAAATTGCAGGAAGTGCCGGATAAAGCGGCGTTCGGTAAGTCGAAGGAGGTCCTCCATTGCGCTTGCGCATAATAAACACCCCGAACGCACACAGCCCATAAAAAATGAACGAGGCAAAAATCAGCATATCCGTGAGCTGGTCGAAACTGCCAGAGAGGATCAGCACACAGGCCCAGGCACCCTGCATCAGGAGCGCGTTGCCGGGCGTGTGAAAGCGGGGGTGCACCTCGCCTGCCTTTTTGAAAAATTCCCCGTTTTTCGCCATGCTGTAATACAGCCGTGCCGCCATGAGGATGGTGGTATTGGTACAGCCAAAAGTGGAAATGATGATCAGCCCTGCGATGAAAAGTGTTCCTGCCGGACCTACGATGCGCTCGATCACCGCAATTGCGGCAACCTTATTTTGCGATTCGTGCAACGCGATCATTTCCTCCGCAGGCAAAACATACAGATAGGAAAAGTTGACGAGCAAGTAGATCGCGATTACGCCAAGCATCCCGAAAAATATTGCCAGCGGCAGGTTGCGATGTGGGTTTTTAATTTCTCCGCCAACAAAGCTCAGGGTAATCCAGCCCTCATACGCCCAGAACGCAGCGAGCATGGCGGAGAAGAACACTGCTGTGAACTCAAAACGATTGGCCTTCAAGCCTGCAAAACCCGCTGTATTTGCCGTGAGGTGCTCCCATTTTCCCGCTCCCCCGAACACGCCGAGCAAAAAAACGATTACCAGGCTCGCCACGACAGTACCGGTAGCATAGCGGCTGAGGGTACTGCCGTGTTTGAGGCCCCGGTAGTTGATCAGGGTGAGGAATAAGACCAGGGCGATCGCAATCCCCTTAACGCCGAGGTTCTGAAACGGAAAGATGATCCCGCCAAGGGAAAGCGCCCTCCACCCTGCCGGCGCCTCGGGGATACTGACCAGGGCATGTACCGATTCGGCGAACACATACGCAATAGAGGAAATCGAAGCTGTCCGGATCACTGCAAAATTACCCCATCCAAAAAAGAAAGCTACTGCCCTTCCATAGATCGCCCTCAAAAAAACATAAGCCCCCCCGGAATCGGCAATTTGTCCCGACAATTCCGCTACCGACAGCGCACCTGCCAGGGAAACGATCCCCGCTACTACCCAGGCCAGCAAAACCCACAGCGGCGACTGCAGCTCCGCGGTCATCGGCGCCACTTTTTTGAAAACGCCAGAGCCGATGATCGAGCTGATCATCAGGATAATGGCGAGGTTCAGGCCGATAGACCTGTCCAGTGAAGCTTTGGTTTCGCTTTCGTGCATCGGTGTTTATTTCAAGGTGAGCAAATAGCGCTTGCGATAATAGGAAAAATATCTCTTCCGCCCAAATATTGTCCATTTTTCTTTACGCCGTGCAGGTGCTCCCGGAGGCGTTTTGTATGGTATCACTGCGTTTAAAGAGAAAAAAAGGATAGTAGTCTTTTAAAAATGACTTAATTTTGAGTTTATCCCCATCGCAACCATTCTATTCACCCGCATAATAAACAGGTAATGATCGGCGGACTGGAGCAACTTCCCAAAATTGAATTACACTTGCACCTGGACTGTTCCCTCAGTCCTGATGTTGTGCGGGCATTATCCGGTGAATTGAGTATGGAGGAGTACCGCAGGCGCTTTGTCGCCCCTGATGATGCGACGGGGCTCCCCGACTACCTGGAGCGTGCCCTGGAGGGCATACGGCTCATGCAGGCCCCCGAACAAATTCGCCTGGTGACACTGGATCTTTTCGAGCAGCTAAAGGCAGATCACGTCCTGTATGCCGAAATCCGATTTGCCCCCCTGGAGCATACCCAGCAGGGCCTTTCCCCCAAAGCAGTTGTCAACATTGTCGAATCCGCCATTCTTGAAGGCATGAAGGCTACCGGAATACTTGCCCGTCTGATTATCTGTACCCTCAGGCACTATTCCCCCGAGCAGAGCATGGAAGTGGCACGCCTCACCTGGGATTGTTTCGGGGGGATTGTCGCGGGTTTTGATCTTGCAGCCGACGAAGCGGCCTATCCGCTGGTTGCGCATATTCCCGCTTTTGCATACGTTCGGAATAAGGGTATCCCTTGCACGGCACATGCCGGCGAAGCGCGGGGCGCCGAGAGCGTATGGGAGACCCTCGAATTGCTCAAACCCTCCCGAATTGGTCATGGTGTACGGAGTATAGAAGATCCCCGCCTCGTTCAAGTGTTGCGCGAACGCCGGATCCACCTCGAAGTTTGTCCTTCCAGCAATATCTCCACCAGGGTTTTCCCCTCTATGGAACGGCATGCCATACGCCAACTCTTCCATTCAGGCGTATCTGTGGGTATAAATACCGATGGAAGGGCAATCTCCAATGTTTCGTTGAATGAGGAGTACCAAAAGCTGCACACTGCCTTTGGCTGGGGAAGCGCGCACTTTCTGCAGTGCAACCGCTTTGCCTTGGATGCGGCTTTTGTAGATCAGACAATTAAAGACCAACTTCAGGCAAAGTTGACCGAAGCGTACGGCGATGTTTGATTCGCCGGCACCCACTCGCGCACAGGGGCTGAAGAGAAGTACAATCAGGCATTTATGCCCAGTACCTTGGCGACTTCGCTCTTGTGGC
Source organism: Saprospiraceae bacterium (assembly GCA_049315745.1). Taxonomy (GTDB): domain Bacteria; phylum Bacteroidota; class Bacteroidia; order Chitinophagales; family Saprospiraceae; genus JADJPL01. The sequence goes on from JBMOJO010000238.1 coordinate 3,099, forward strand.
TCCTCCCGATAGGAAGTTCCTGGTTGTTGATTTCCACGTGGTTAGGAGAGAATGCCTGTATTTTATTGATCGCTACCAAATAAGAGCGGTGGATACGCAAAAAACTGCCCTCCGGGAGCTTTTGCTCCAGATAGCTGATTTTTTGTTTGGTCACGACGCGCCGGGAAGGCAGGTAGATCATGACATAGTCTTTAAGGCTTTCGATATACAGGATATCCTCCAGGGCGATTTTGATCATTTTTTTGTCGGCGCGGACGATGATATTCTCCTGGCTCTGTAAGTAGGGCAGTTCTTCCAGCGCGGTGGAAGGGGCTGCGATCGGTGCCAGGTTAATTTTGTGGTGGAGTAGGTTAAAGACCTTGCTCACGGCCTTCAGGAACCTATTGAAAGAGATTGGTTTGAGCAGGTAGTCGGCAACATCGAGGTCGAACGCCTCAATGGCATAATCCCGATAAGCGGTCGTGAAAATTACTTTGGGCGGCGACTGCAGGGTTTTGAGAAACTCGATGCCGGTCAGCCTGGGCATTTGAATATCCAGGAAGATGAGATCTATATTTTGCGACTGCACCAGATCGAATGCCTGCAGTGCATTTTCGCAGCGGCCTGCGAGTTCCAGGCCTTCTATCCTCGCCACGTATGATTCCAAGACATCCAGTGCCAGCGGCTCGTCGTCCACCAGTAAACAGCGGATTTTCATAAAATTTACCGTTTCAATTAACCGTGTCCACTACAAACGCCTGCTTTTCCCGTTTCGGGGATTCTTTATGGAATTCAAGTGGGATCCGGAGTACAATCATGAAGGTATAGTCCTCTTCAAAAACCTGAAGCTCATAGCTGTCGCCATACAACAAGTCTAATCTTCTGCGCACATTTTTCAAGCCGATTCCTTTTTTGTAAAAGGCGCCCCCGGCAGTTGGACTTTGATCGGGACATTTACTGTTTTCTACCCTGAGCGTGAGCCTGTTTCGCAGGATCTCGATGTGGATATTGATAAATGCTTCGTCAATTTCCCCACTGGCTCCGTGCTTAAAGGCATTCTCTACAAAAGGCAACATCAGCAGCGGCGGCAGAAAGGCATCTGTACTTTCGCCATTTTGCGTAAACGACACATCGAGACGCTCCCCGTAGCGCAGCTTTTCCAACTCGATCATATCTTGTATCTGCAGCATCTCCTTGCTCAAAGCGATCAGGGGGACATTACATTCATAGAGCATATAATCCAAAAGATTGGAAAGTCGGAGAACTACTTCAGAGGACTTATTGGAATGCTGGAGTGTAAGGGCATATAGCGAGTTCAGGGTATTGAACAAAAAATGCGGGTGGATCTGTGCCTTCAGGAATTTTAGTTCCGCATCCAGTTTTTCCCGTTTCATCTCCTGTGCCACGCGCTCGTTCTCATAATTGCGCTTGACGAGTTTGATCACAGCGGCCACGAAGACAATAGAATACAAATTGATGGTATGTTGCAGCGCTTTGCTTAGGTTGATCAGGGGATATTTGTCGTATGGGTAGTCGGGCATATAAACCGGCACCCACAAAACGTGCACCAGCAGCCGGTCTAAATATCCAAAGGCCACCGCCGCAAACATAAACAGAAAAGTGAAGCCGGTGTACCATTTTCTGTCCAAGAGGTGAGGGATGAGCAGGTACAAAGTAAAATAGGTGGCCAGCATGGTCGTTGGTAGGTTAACCAGCGTCCTCGTCGCCCCTAACCAGTAATCACCTCTTATATTTCCGTATAATAGGGAAAAGAATACCAAATACGCTACCCAAAAAATAATATGGGTGGAGATGCGGTTACGCGGCGCGGTGAGATTATTGAGCAGCTGGTTTTCCATGATTGCGAATATATCCATAAATATATAAAATCCTGCCGAATTAACCCTTTTGTAACGATGAACGACTGCTGGAAGTGGCTGAAAGCCCCAATCTATATGCTTTTCGTCATAAACGGCGAATTAAGCCCCTCTAGCCCCTGACTTCCGGCTATTTGACGAAATCCGCATTTTCGTTTCCCGTAAGTACTTACTTTTGAAGCGAACAGGCGTACAATTGCTTTGAGAGGCGCCGGCGCATGTGGGGGGAATGGCCTTAGGGCAAAATTCCGGAATTTGAAAATCCTTAAATCGGCTAACAACAAGATGGCATTGTGGTGTCGCCGGGCGCCGCTTGGCCGGCGCCCGGGCGACTATTCAGTCCTGGTTGTTTTTTTCAAAAAAAATCCCGATTGGCTTCTGGCATGCGCAACCAAAGTCTCAGATAGCTATAAACGCAACTATTGCCGGTGTCTCCGCGGCTTCGCCGCGAACGATTTTATTTGGTTTGCGTGCATTCTGGTGTTGTGTAAAAAGGTTTTTTACGGCGCTTCGCGCCAAATTATGTTTTGAGAGACA
>JBMOJO010000239.1:0-5482 GCA_049315745.1 Saprospiraceae bacterium
TTCTGCTCTTTGTGTCCTTTGTGGTTAAAAAAAACCACAAAGGGCACAAGGGATTTTCGGTGTTTTCGTGGTCTTTGTGGTTCAAAAAAACCACAAAGGGCACAAGGATTTCTGCTCTTTGTGTCCTTTGTGGTTAAAAAAAACCACAAAGGGCACAAGGGATTACCACCTCTTTGTGGTAAAGTTAAAATTTTCGGCAATCGGCCGGTATTATCATTTCGTTAACCAAACTTTTACGCGAAGGGGCGTTTCTATTCAGTAAAACAGCGGAACGCGCTTGCATCCGCACAAATTTAATGTATCCATAACCTAAATCAAATGATCCGACTCAAGATTACGCTCGCGTGTATGGTATTATCTATCGCCGCAGCACAGGCCCAAGACCTCAAAGGGGCGCTCAACAAGCTCAAGACAAAGGTAAGTGGTAGTACGACTGAACTTAGCAAGGAAGAAACCGGCAAAGCCTTGAAGGAAGCCTTACAGATCGGTGCGGAAGAAGCTGTGGCCTTTCTTGCAAAAGAAAATGGCTACTACGAAAGCGCTTATAAGGTCCTTTTGCCGGAAGAAGCGCAAAAAGTCGTTACCAAACTCAAAGTCGTGCCCGGCTTTGCAAACGTAGAGCAGGAACTCGTCCTCCGCCTAAACCGGGCAGCCGAACTGGCGGCAGCCAAGGCCAAACCCATTTTTGTGAATGCGATTACCTCGCTCAGTTTTCAGGATGCCCTCGCGATCCTCATGGGCGAAAAAAATGCCGCGACCCAGTATTTGCGCAATACTACCTCCCAACAACTCATCGCCGAGTTTAAGCCCGTCATCGCCGCATCCCTGGATGAGGTGAAAGCCCGCCAATACTGGCGCGATGCCGTTACGGCCTATAACAAAATTCCGCTCGTGACAAAGGTAAATACCGAACTCGACGACCACGTCACCAACATGGCGATGGACGGCTTGTTTAAGCTGGTCGAGGTCAAGGAAAACAAAATCCGCACAGATGTTTCTGCGCGAACGTCCGACTTGTTGCGCAAGGTTTTTGCAAAGCAAGACAAGTAAAATAAAATTTTGCCGCCTGCGGCGGCGAAATTTTATATTTAAACCGCGCTTGGTTCATTGATTTTGCATCGCAAAATCAATGAACCAAGCGCGGTTTAAAATGATTATTTGGCGCGAAGCGCCGAAAAAAGACTTTTTACACAACGCCATATTCTTTTGAAAGACGCGTCATTTTCACGATTTCGCGAAGCGAAACCGTGAAAATGACGCGTCTATAAAAAATAATATCGCAAAAGGTCTAATCGTTGTATGCCACGAAGCGTCGGAATGTGGGTTTCAGCGATTCCAGTTCTTCAAAAAATGCCTCAACGGCTACGGCCAGGGCTTCGTGGGGTTCCCGGGGCGCCTCTGCGCTTTCGCCGGACAGGAGCAACTGTTCCGCTTCAAGGATGCTTTGCCGCAACTGCTCCAGGTGGATTTTTTTGCGGATCAGGATGGCGCGGTATTCGTCCACATGCTCGATGATCGAGAGCAGTTGCGGGTGTTCCTGAACGACTTGCTGAAGCCCGTTCTGGAAGATATGAATCTCTTCCCGGTAAAAATCGAGTTTCGACAACCACTCCAGGTGGTCCCGGTGCTGAATATCCTTTGACAAGTGCTGCTCTTTCATAATCGTGGATTGAGGTTAAGCACTAAATTAGACAAACCTCAGGGAAGGCACAATGACAATAATCAGCCTTGGCAAAAAGATGCCAAATTTGAATTACAGGAGCTGCGCTGCGAGGTGCATTGCACGCGCAATCGCCTGGTCCATATCGAGATAGCGATACTCTCCTAGGCGGCCGCAAATCAGGGTGTTGGGCAAGGCCCGAGCAAGGTTCCGGTATTTTCTGTAGCGGATTTGGTTGTGTTGATCCGGAAAAGGATATTCAAAATGGTCGGGGTCCTCCGGGGTGAAGGGCGTTTCGCGGGTGAGCAGGGTCCCGTGTATCCTTGCCGAAGCTGCGGGAGGCAGGAGGTGTTTCCATTCCAGGGTCCGGACGTGGTTTACCGCCGGGTCCGGCTCGTTGACCTGTATCCCTGGCTGGAACCAATCTATACCGGGCACCCAGATTTCCCGTCGTTGCTGGCCGCGGTATTGCAGTGGGCCAAAACGGAAATCAAAAAACGCATCCACCGGGCCGGTGAACACGAGCATCTTTTTTGGGGAAAAATCCCTTCGATGCTGGAGGTAGTCCACATTCTGCAAAACCGGAATACCAGACAGCATATTCTGCATAAACAAGGCATACCCGCCGGACGGCAGGCCCTGGTGTCTTGCTTTGGGCGTAAGCCTCGGGTCGTCGTCCGGGCGTATGTCAAAGCGATGGGCGAGGGCTGCCGATAGCTGGCGGGCGGGCACGCCCCATTGTTTTTCGGTATAGCCTTTTACGAACTGTCTATATACTGCCGTGGGCATTTTCGAGCGTGCCATCTCTTCGAAGTTGGCCGGTTTGCCGGTAAAGCCGGGCTTCCAGTCTTTACCGGCGATGCGTTCTGCCAGCCCCCTGCCCGGTGGCCATACCTCCAGCCCGCTTGAGGTGTGTGTCAGTACCTTTGCCTCGAAAGGCATGAAATCGGCAAAGCGGCGGACGAAGTCCCATATCCTGCGGGAGGAGGTGCGAAAATAATGGGGCCCATAGGTATGCACGCGAATACCCGAACCGTGCAGGTAGTCGTGTACATTTCCGCCGACGTGGGTGCGTCTTTCCAGGACCAGGCAGCGCCTGCCCCTGTCGCTCAGCAGGCGGGCGATGACTGCCCCGGTCAGGCCAGAACCGACGATGAGATAGTCCACTATTCCACGAAAAGGTCCATTTGCAGATCCTGGGAAGGATCAATAGCGTAGGAAGAAAAATCGGTGATCCCTTCTTCCTGGAGGACGCTTTCATCCACAAAGAAGTTGCCGGTACACTTGCGGCTGTCGCGGCGCAGGATATAATATGCTGCATCGCCCATGATATCCGGCGTACGGGAGCGGCTGATCATCTCATCGCCTCCGAGGAGGTTTTGGACAGCGGCCGTTGCAATCGTGGTGCGCGGCCAGAGGGCGTTCACGGCCACGCCCTTGTGCCGGAATTCCTCCGCCAGGCCATAAACGGTGAGGCTCATGCCATACTTCGCCATCGTATAAGCCAGGTGAGCCCCAAACCATTCCGCTTTGATCCCCATTGGCGGGGACAGGGTCAGGATGTGCGGGTTATCGGATTTGAGCAGATGGGGCAGGCAGGCCTGGGAGCAAAGGAAGGTGCCGCGGGCATTCACCTGGTGCATGAGGTCGTAGCGCTTCATCGGGGTATTCAGGGTATTGGCGAGGAAGATCGCACTGGCATTATTGACCAGGATATCAATACCGCCGAAAGTTTCGACTGTTTTTTGGACTGCTGTATAGACCTGGTCTTCGAAACGGATATCTACCGTCAGCGGCAGCGCCTCGCCGCCGGCGGCGCGGATTTCTTCTGCTGCGGAATAAATGGTGCCCGGCAGGGCAGGGTGGGGGTCGGCAGTTTTTGCGGCGATGACGATATTCGCCCCTTCTTTCGCCAGGCGAAGTGCAATTGCAAGCCCGATGCCCCGGCTCGCCCCGGTAATGAACACGGTTTTGTTTTTAAAGCTCATACTGGATCATTTGGTTATTGGTTGGTAAGATAGGCAATATTTGCGTAGCAATATGCTGCGAACCGGTAAATTTTCCCGCTAACTGCTGTTATGGGGCCTGATACCCGCAAGGAGTTACACGCAGTGTGCCCACCGGGCATATCCGGAGGTCGTTTCCTGGCCATCTTTACGGATCGAATAAGCGAAGACCCCCGGGGCGAGCGCCTCGCTGTACACCTGAAGGGTATCCCCCAGCAAGCCCTCGCCTTTAAACTGGATACTGTACGCTTCGAGGCGGTAGTTTTCCAGGATTTCCACCGGTGTCGTTTCCAGCATCCACTTTTGGTAATAGAAGTTGGTCAGGTGGCGGTTGAAGTCCAGGTCATGCCAGTTGACCTGGAACGATTTTTCTACCAAAGGATTTTTCACCACCGGGAAGTCCCCTGTCGGACGGGGCAGGAAGTGGGGCGTCTGTGATTTGTCCAGCCAGGCATTGATGAAATCGGGGTAGCGGGCGATTCTGCGGGTATGGATATCCATGAGCAGCCAGGTCGTGGTGGCTGTTGCGAGTACGGTGCCTTCGCTGTCGTACAAATAAAAGTCGCGGTAGGCGAAAGCGCGGTCTCTTCCGGTAGGACGGGTTTCTACGGTGACTGTGGCCCCCAGGGCAGGCTGGCGATAGACCTGGAGCTGCTGGCGGATCAGCACCCAGCCGAGCCCGAGCGGGTCCAGCTCAACGGCAGAGAGGCCGAGCTTCAGGACATGCTCCATGGCTGCATCGTGCATCATCTGGATAATTGCCGGGATTCCCGCTTTCTTGTGGAGGTCCACATCATAGCCACGTACGCGGTACGTTTCGACATGGGCGAGGTCGTTGGAAGAATCGCGCATCTTTTCGCACAAAGATAAGCGCATGTTCGTGATTTTGTAAAGAGGGGGAACCGGAACAGGTACTTTTTTAGCGGTTTTTACTGTTCCGAAAGGTGCAGTATGGGGTAAGGAAGTACTATTTTTACCCGGTCAGCAACAGGTGGGGACAAGTCGGTTTTGGTTGCAGGGAAAAAAAACGGCGATGCAGTGATCCTCCCGGCATATAGGGAAGACCCCGGCCGGGAGGATGGTCGGGGGCAGGCCCAACCGTTTGCAGATCACAGGCGGCAGGGGGACCGGCTCACCCATGACAAATTGGTTTTCAGTAAAGTAGTTTTCTCGAAGCCCGGGGCAGAGGCCATGGCGGAAAAACCGCATCAGGATCCCCTGCCCAGTCCAGGAAATTTGTGCCATAGCCCGGCTGCAAGGCCTGTGCCGGCGAACTCCCTGGTACATAAAAATTTTACAGATCCCCGCACCAGAACAATTTCTGGATCTTTGCCCGAAGACTACTTCGGACAAGACCGCGCGACGCGCCGGGGCGTCGCTGCCGCGCCCCGGTAATTTGCTGATGACAGAGGGTTCCATATTTGGCTTATCTATCCGTCAAAGATAGCCTATGATTATATTAAAAAAAATTTATATGCGAAAAAAATGTGGCCGTAATGGAATACGGGGGATGGCGAGAAAAAATTTCGCTTTCGGGTAGATTTTAAAAAAGAAAAAGCCTAACTTTGCGGACGCTTAAAAAGGCTGCACAAGCGGGTAATTAGCTCAGTTGGTTTAGAGCGCTGCTTTGACAGAGCAGAGGTCACAGGTTCGAATCCTGTATTACCCACCATGCTTTCCCGGCACGACGGGCAAGCGGCAGGCACCATTTCGCGCCCCGCGATGTATAACGGACAACGGGATGTAGCTCAGCTTGGTAGAGTACACGTCTGGGGGGCGTGTGGCCGCAGGTTCAAATCCTGTCATCCCGACAACA
>JBMOJO010000240.1:0-5466 GCA_049315745.1 Saprospiraceae bacterium
AAAACATAATTCGGCGCGAAGCGCCGTAAAAAACCTTTTTACACAACCTCAAAGATTATTTCTCAGGACAGCTACCTGCTAAATAGATACCTTTTATCATTGTGCCGGTGCCGTAGGTTTATCCAAACGCCTGGTCCAATGCCTGTTGGAGGTCTCTGATGATATAATCGGCATCTTCGAGGCCGACATACATCCGAAGCATGCGGTGACCGGCCTCGGAGGGGTCGAAATCTGCATCTTGCAAGCCTGCACAGCGGGGCAGGATGAGGCTCTCGTACCCGCCCCAGCTTACCGCCATAGAAATGTGTTGCAGGCTTTCGCAGAAACGCACGATCTGCTTCCTGCTGTCGGCACGCAGGTAGAAGCTCAAAAGGCCGCAGGCGCCGTCCATTTGTTTATGGGCCAGGGCAGATTGGGGGAAATCCCGGCTCATCGGAAACAAGACTTTTTCGACTTGAGGGCATTGTTCTAAAAAAGAAACGACCTGGGCGGTTGTTTTGGAACACCGCTCGAGCCTGACCGATAGCGTCCGCAGCCCACGGATCAGCAGCCAGGCGTTGAAGGGCTGTATGCCGCTGCCGATATTGAGGTACTCGCTGTCAAAAATTTTTTTGATCATAGCTGCGCTGCCGCTAAGTACTCCTGCTATAGTATCGCTGTGCCCGCCAATATATTTTGTGGCACTTTGCAGCACAAGGTCTATCCCCATGGCAATGGGACGCTGGTAAAGCGGGGTACAGTAACTGTTGTCACAGATCGTGATTATCCCGTGTGCTTTTGCCAGGGCCGCAACAGCAGGCAGGTCCTGAAGTTCAAACGACCAGCCCAAAGGGCTTTCCAGATAGATGACCCGGGTATTTTCGCGGATGGCGGCACGGAAATTTTCTGTAAGGCGCCCATCCACATAAGTCGTTTCTACCCCAAACTTCGGCAAGACAATATCAAACATCCGCTTTGCCCAGGTATAAGGATCCTTTACGCTTATGATGTGGTCCCCGCTGCGGATATTTGAAAGGACGGCGGCAAAAATAGCTGCTGCCCCACTGTTAAAGACTAATGCATCCGCTGCTTCGTCAAGGGCGGCCAGTTTTTTTCTCAGCATATCTACGGTGGGATTGAGCCCCCTGCTGTAGAGATAGCCACTATATTCGTCTTCAAACAATCCCCGGAGCGCATCCACTTTTTTCACCCTGAAATTGCTGGTCTGGATAATCGGAGGGGCAATCGCATTGAAGTAAGCGTCCCGATCTTCCGCCATTTCGTTGAGGATGTAGGACAAATCCATCATAGTCAGTTTTTAGTCACCCTCTATCCCGTTGGCTTTACAGATCTGGAACGTCCGCCAAACCAAAGTTTTTCCGGGTTGCTTTTTTATGGTAAAAACGGAAATATACCAGGAGAAAAAAGAGCAGCAGCCCCAGGCCCAATGCTGCAGAGCGGGGGTCTTTCAGTACCACGGCGATGGCAATACCCGCGTACCCCACAACAAAAACGGTGGCAAAGAACGGGGTGAAACGCCGAAGGCGCGTACCCGTCACGAGATGATCGCCGGTACCCCGCTTTCGCAAGATAAAAATCGCAGCGGCAGAGGTGCACATCCCGATACTGTCGAGAAACATCGTAAACCCCAATATTTTATCAATGCCCCTGCCGACGAACACGACAAGGATGGTGGCGAGGGCAAAGACGGTCAGCCCGGGGATCATAGCCCCGGTGCGCGGATGCCGCCAACGGAACAATTTCGGGAAAACCCCGTCCTCGCTCATCGCAAACATCATCCGGGGATTGGTCATGAGGAGGATATTGACATACGAAAGGACGGAAAGGAACATCATCGCATCGAATACTTTGGCCCCCGCTTTTCCAAACCAGGATTCGCAGAGCAGGGCTCCGATAGCCGTGGCGTTTTTCATTTTTTCAAAGCCAATAACCTGGACATAGGTATAATTCAAAGCAATGTAGACAACCAGGATTGTGCCAAGGCCGATGATGATGCTTTTTCGCAATATATGCCCCGCGCGGAGTTCACCACCAAAGTTAATCGTATGCTGATACCCGCCGTACATAAACGAAACGGTGATGAGGCTGACCATCAGGAGAAATAAACCATTTTGTCCATTATAGGCGTACAGCGTACTGTCTTCATACCCGTGCGGCGCTACCTGTACACCGGAGAAAAGAGCGGAAACGAGCAGTACGACCAGGCCGATTTTCAGGAGGGTAAGAAAGTTTTGGGTGCGGCTACTGGTTTTAAGGCCCAGGATATTTACCCCGTAAAAAAGGGCTACCCCTGAAATCCCTACAACCGTGTTGAACACGGGCCCTGCAGGTTTGCCGAATAACAGGTCGCTTGCAAAATCTGCACCGACCAGCACTACAATTGCAAGGGAAGCGGCATTACATACCAGGATGAGGGCGTTTACGGTAAATCCGATTGCAGGGTGGTAGCATTCCGCAAAAACTTTATAATACCCGCCCATTACCGGGAGCCTTGCGCCGATCTCCGCATAGGTGAGGGCCCCAAAGAGTGCAATGGCCCCGCCGAGGGCCCAGGCGCCAAAGAAAATACTTTCCGTGCCCGAGGTTGCCGCTACCAGCGCCGGGATTTTAAATATCCCCATCCCGATGACCAGACTGATAACGATTGCGGTCACGGAAAACAGCCCCAGAGTGTGGCGGGGAGAATCCTGATTTGACATGTTTCGGCGCTTTAGGAGTTTTCTGGCTGTTGGCCAGGAATGGAACTTTACAGGTTCAGCAGCGTGCAAAATTTATTTTTCAAAGAAAAATAAATTTTAGAAATAATTCTGCCAATATTTGGATTTGGCATTAAAAGATTTGTTTCGATGGGGTGATTCCGAAAAAATTAAAATACAGATTAACGATGCAAAATATTTATTGCTTGCTTTTGATCTTTGCTTTTACCTGTGGGCCAAGCCATCTGCGCAGCCAGTCAGGCGCAGATGCCGTCCGTTTATACCGGCTGTTTGCACTGCGGGATTCCTTTGAGTTGGCCAATCGCAGGACGGACGGTTTCGCCGGTGTCACGGAGGCAGGGATGCTCGGTCGGGCCGCGTTTTACCGGGCGTTGCAGTCGGAGGCGCGTCAAATTGCCATAGCACGTTTGAATGCACAGGATAAAATCAACCACCAGATTTTTGCCTTTATCCTCGCCGATGAAATTTCAGCGGTGGACTTTCAAATGTACCTCATCCCTTTCAATGCGGAAGGGGGGTTCTACAACCAGGCCGGCGGGGCGTTCCGGGGCCAGATGCGCAACAGGGAAGATGTGGGCCGTGTACTGGCACGGTTAAGCAGTTATCCCCAGTACCTGGATGATCATATCCGTTTGATGAAGTTGGGTATGGAGCGGGGCATTGTGGCCCCGCGCAGCGTAGCCGGAAATTATCGGGCCTTGATCGCGCCGTTTTCGAGCCCGGACCCTGCGAAGAACGCCCTTTGGAAAAGCTTGCAGGCCATGCCTGCACAGTTGCCGTCCAGCGTCCGGGATTCCCTTCTAAATATTGGCAGGCAGGTCATTTTCGAACGTATCGTGCCTGCCTACGCGGCTTTCGATAAGTTCATGCAGGAGGATTATTTGCCGGTGTGCCGGGAGCGGCCGGGGATTTCCGAGGTTCCCGGTGGGCGCGAATACTATCGCAACCGCATCGCGCACTACACTACGCTGGAGATGAGCCCGGAGGAGGTATTTTCTGCCGGGGAGCGGGAAGTGGCACGTATCCGGGCCGAAATGGACACGGTGATGCGCCAGGCCGGATTTTCCGGTACCCTGGCTGAATTTTTTGATTTTTTGCGCACGGATCCGCAGTTTTACGCAAGTACGCCGCGGAGGCTTTTGCAGGAAGCAGCCTACTGGGCAAAAAAAATTGACGGACGCTTACCGGCATATTTTGACCCACTCCCCCGGCTGAGTTATGGCGTCGAGCCCGTTCCGGAAGCGATTGCACCAAATTATACGGGCGGCAGGTACTCCCCTGGCTCTGCCGCAAACCATCGCGCGGGCAACTATTGGGTAAATACCTACAAGCTGGAGAGCAGGCCCCTCTATGTCCTTCCTGCCCTGACGCTGCACGAGGCCGTGCCGGGGCATCATCTCCAGATGGCGCTGGCGGAAGAACAGGGCACGGGGCCCGCCTTCCGGCGCAATTACTACATCAGCGCCTTCGGAGAGGGCTGGGCATTGTACGCAGAGTACCTGGGCAAAGAAATGGGCATCTATGAGACCCCCTATGAAGACTTTGGGCGCCTGACCTACGAGATGTGGCGTGCCTGCCGCCTGGTGATTGATGTCGGTATTCATTACATGGGTTGGAGCCAGCAGCAGGCCCTGGATTATTTAAGCGCGAATGCCGCGCTTTCCCTGCATGAGTGCGAAACGGAAATCGAGCGTTATATCGGGTGGCCAGGGCAGGCGGTTTCTTACAAAATTGGAGAGATTACTATTCGAAGATTAAGGAAAAGCGCAGAGGCAGCTCTCGGCCCAAAGTTCAATATCCGGGATTTTCACCGGGTCATCCTCGAAAATGGGTCGGTACCATTGTTCATCCTTGAACAGGAAGTCGAAAAGTATATCGCAGATAAATCCACCGTCCACCCCGGCCGGTAAAAGGTGCTTCAACAAATGATCCTTACTGTCGTATTAGGAATTTTTACCGTGATAGCGGTAATTGATGGAATTAGCGCTGCTGTGGTCCGCAAGGCCGCGCAGCGGCAGGCCGCCCTGCTGTACCGACAGGCGGCGGTGGCTGCCGGTCCCCTTCCTGATTTTGAGAAAGTTCCCGAAGCACTTCGGGCCTATATGCACGCGAGCAAAATTTATGAGCAGCCCCACGCCGGGAATGTTCTCCGGCTGCGTCAGAAGGGGGCAATCAGGTTTCGGGAGGGCCGGGGCTGGAAGCCTTTCGAGGCCAAATGTTTCATTGCGTTGCAATCCGTTCCAGGGCTGGTATGGTATGCAGACGTAACGATGGGTTGGCTGCGTTCGCGTGCCGTGCTGCACATCCTGTCTAAAGGGATAGCCAGGTGGCAGGAAAAAATATGGGGCCTCAATGTCCGTCCAATTTTTTACAATGACCGGGATATCCTCACTTATTTGCTGACTGAATATTATGCCACGGCGGTATGGCATCCCGGTACCTGGATTGGCCCTGCGCTGGTTTGGGAGGTATCCGGCAAGCGTACCCTTCTTGCCCGGACGCTTAACCCCAACCTTTCATTGAGCCTCACCCTTCGGTTTGGCCCGGATGCACTCTTGGAAAGCCTGACGGCAGAACGGGGTACTTCGACCTGGACGGTCAGGTATTCGGAGTATCGGGAGGTCGGGGGCGTGGTCGTACCACTGGCTTGGATGATCGAGCTGTCCCGGCAGGGCCGTAAGTGGGTTTATTTGGAGGGAAAAGTTACGGATATGGTATCTGACGAGGCGTTTTCCTGGTGGTAATGGCC